>NZ_DASPMG010000379.1:0-10428 GCF_035627195.1 Azospirillum sp. | reverse complement strand
GGGCAAGGCGCTGGAGCGCCGGCACAGCCGCCACACCACGGTGGAGAAGCGCCGCGCCATCCTCGACCATTTGCAGGACCCCGGCAGCGCCATGCTGTCCGATCAGGAGATCGCACGCCGCGTCGGCACCTCGGTGCAGGTGGTGGCGCATTGGCGCCGCCGACTGGCCATCGTCGGCCGCAAGGTGCGGCTGCTGCCCGTCGTGCCGCGCGGGCGCGGGTTGTGGCGCCCGCAGGGATCGCGCATGAACGGGGTGGACGGCACGCGCCGCCGCTGGATCGGTTATACGGGCGAAGTGACGATCGCGGAGCGACGCGGCAAGGGTCCGCGGTAACGGGTGTCCCTACGGCACCAGGCGATACCCGCCCGGCTCGGTCACCAGGATCCGGGCGTTCGACGGATCGCGCTCGATCTTCTGGCGCAGGCGGTAGACGTGCGTTTCCAGCGTGTGCGTCGTCACCCCGGCGTTGTAGCCCCACACCTCGCCCAGCAGCGTGTCGCGGCCGATCACCTTGTCGCCGGCGCGGTACAGGTATTTCAGGATCGCCGTCTCCTTCTCGGTCAGGCGGATCTTACGGTTGCGCGCCTCCTCCACCAGCAGCTTGGCCGAAGGACGGAAGGTGTAGGGGCCGATGCTGAAGACGGCGTCCTCGCTCTGCTCGAACTGGCGCAGCTGGGCGCGCAGGCGGGCCAGCAGGACGCCCAGGCGGAACGGCTTGGTGACATAGTCGTTGGCGCCCGAGTCGAGGCCCAGGATGGCGTCGGCGTCGCTGCCGGCCGCCGTCAGCATGATGATGGGGCAGCGCACGCCGTCGCGCCGCAGCACGCGGCACAGGTCGCGCCCGTCCATGTCGGGCAGGCCGACGTCCAGCAGGATGGCGGCGAAGGGGTCGCGGCGCGCGATCTCCAGCGCGGCGGCGGCGGTGCCGGCCTCCGCCGTCTCGAACTCCTCGAGCATGTGGAGCTGTTCGGCCAGCGATTGCCGCAGGGCCTCGTCGTCGTCGACCAGTAGGATGCGCTTGGCGGGATTCATGCCGATCGTCGGTGTTCCGGGCCGTCCGGCACGAACCTTACCACGCGGTATTTTGATTGTCCTGACCGGCCTTGGCGGCCGGGGCCGATCGTTCCACGGCGCGCAACACACAAGCGCGCGGGAAGCGCTTGCCCGGCGGCGCCCGCCGGGCGCACCCTGGGAACAGGCGATCGCCGCACCATATCCAGGCGGTCCCATGATTGGCGGGTCGAAACCCTTGCGCGAAACTTTGGACGGATGCATGCGCTTTTGCATTTCTCGTTCGTCATCGCTAGGGTTCGGCGCACGTTCCCGAGTCGCCGGTTCGCACGGCGGCCACAAGCACCGGCTTCTATACGATGTACGCTGACGTCCACCCCACCCCCGCCCACCCCATCGACGAGGCCGTCCTGCGCGCCGTTGACCGCGTGCTCGCGGCGCTGCGCCGCGGCGAACCCGTCGCCATCGAGGGGGCGGACGGCAGTGCCGCGCTCGTCCTGTCGGTGGAGTCGCTGGCCGCCGACACGCTGGCGCGCCTGCGCGCGCTGGCCGGCGGCGGCGACGCCGTGCTGGCCGTCAGCAAGCGGCGCGCTCGCGCGCTGAGCTTCGCGGCGGACGGCGAAGGGGCGGTGGTCCTCACCCTGCCCCAGGGCTTCACCGCCGGCGACGCGCTGATGCTGGCCGACCCCGAGCAGCGGCCCGGCATGCCGCTGCCCGCCGGATTGAGCGGCGCGATGGCCGAGCCGGGCACGCGGGAGGCGGCGGCGGTCGACCTTGCCAAGCTGGCGCGCCTGCTGCCGGCGGCCGTGCTGGTGCCGGTGCGCGGCCTGCGCGGCAGCGCCGCCGCCTGGGCGGCGCGCCACGACGTGCTGATGGCGCGGGCGCACGACGTCGCTGACTACCGCGTGCATGTGGTGCGCACGCTGCGCCAGGTGGCCGACGCCCGCGTGCCGCTGGACGGGGCGGAGCACACGCGCATCGTCGCCTTCCGCCCGGCCGACGGCGGGCCGGAGCATCTGGCCATCATCATCGGCGACCCGGATCCCGACGCCCCCGTGCTGGCGCGGCTGCATTCCGAATGCTTCACCGGCGACCTGCTGGGTAGCTTGCGCTGCGACTGCGGCGAGCAGCTGCGCGGCGCCATCAAGGAGATCGCCGGCCTGGGCAGCGGCGTCCTGCTGTATCTGGCGCAGGAGGGGCGGGGCATTGGCCTCGTCAACAAGCTGCGCGCCTACCGCATCCAGGACCGCGGCTTCGACACCGTGGACGCCAACGAGATGCTGGGCTTCGAGGCGGACGAGCGCGTCTACCTGCCGGCGGCGGAGATGCTGCGCCAGCTGGGCTTCCGCAGCGTGCGGCTGATGACCAACAACCCGGAGAAGCTGCGCCAGCTCGCCCGCTGCGGGATCGAGGTGGTGGAGCGCGTGCCGCACATCTTCGCCGCCAACGGCCACAACGAGGCCTACCTGCGCACCAAGGCGGAACGCAGCGGCCATATGTTCTGACAGCATGTTCTGGCAGCCCGGCGGGCGATTCCGCCGGGCAGGAATCGACCGCCGCCCGGCAGGAGTTGCCGGGGCCGGCGCGGAACGGCGGGAATACGGCGCGGAATCGGCCGTTTTGGCTGGCACGGCGGTTGCACCAGGGAGTTCGGACCCTTTTGTCCGGAGGACCGGCCCATGGCGATCGACGCAACGACCTTTGATGCCGCCGCCAGCGCGCGTGCCGTGCAGCGCGAGTCCTCCTACAGCCCCATCGTCCGCAGCGCGACGGAGGAGCCGTACGACCAGCCCGGCGAGATGTCGTTCCTGGACTTCCTGGACGTCGTCAACCCGCTGCAGCACATCCCCGTCGTCGGCACCATCTACCGCAGCCTCACCGGCGACACCATCAAGCCGGCCCAGCAGGTGATGGGCGGCATGCTGTACGGCGGCCCGCTGGGCGCCGTCACCTCGATGTTCGGCGCGGTGGTCGAGCAGTCCACCGGCAAGAGCATCGAAGGCCACGCCATGGCCGCGCTGGGCTTCGAAGACCCGAACAACCACGGCATCGCGGTGGCCCAGGCGGCGCCTGCCGCCGCCAAGGCCGCACCCGCGACCGTTGCGGCTGCCCCGGTCTCCCCGGCCCCGTCCGCCCAGACGGCAACGCAGGCGGCGGCGCAAACGGCGACCCAGCCGGCGATGCCGGCGGGCGCCGCTGCGGGCGCCGGCACGGCAGCGGCCTCGGCCAGGGCGCCGGCCGGCGGGACCGTCACCGGCCCGCGCGACGCCTTCGCCGCCGCGGCCGGCGAGCACCGGCCGAGTCGCATGCCGGCCCGCGACACCATCCTGGCCAACACCATGCAGGCGAAGCACGCCGCCACGGCGCGCACCGCGCCCACGCCGGGCGCCGCCGCGGCGATGGCGGCGGCCAACGCCTCCGCCGCTCCCCAGACGGCCCCGCAGCCCGCCCCGGCCGCCGCCGGAGCCGAGGGCGCCAAGCCGGTTGATGGCAAGTCGGCTGATGGCAAGTCGGCCGCCGCCCCTGCCCCGGTGCCGCCGGAGATGCTGTCCGACGTGATGATGCGCAACCTCGCCAAGTACGAGGCCGCCAAGAAGGCCTCCGCCGTCCGCACCGCGCCGGCGGGCGTGCGGGTGTCGGGTTGAGGGGTGACGGACCGGTGAGCGCGACCATGGAGATCACGGTGTTCCCGGACGGGCGGCTGGCGTGGCCAGGCGGCACGGCGCGCTGCGCGCTGGGCCGTGGCGGCGTGCGCGCCGACAAGCGGGAAGGCGACGGCGCCACGCCCGTCGGCACCTGGGCGCTGCGCCGCGTCCTGTGGCGGCCCGACCGCGTGGCCGCGCCGCAAACCGCCCTGCCGGCGCAGGCCATCGCGCCGGACGACGGCTGGTGCGACGATCCGGCCGACCCGGCCTACAACCGCCCGGTCAAGCGGCCCTACCCCGCCAGCCACGAGGAGCTTTGGCGGGACGACCACGTCTATGACGTCATCGTCGTGCTGGGCCACAACGACGACCCCGTGGTGCCGGGGATGGGAAGTGCGGTGTTCATGCACGTCGCCCGCCCGGACTGGGAGCCGACCGCGGGCTGCGTCGCGCTGGAGATCGCCGACCTGCTGCGCCTGCTGAAGGACTGCGGGCCGGACACGGTGCTGCGCGTGGTGGAGCCGTGACGGACGCGGCCGTTGGGTTTTCGCTGGCGCTCAACCCAACCTACGGGCCAACTTACGGAAACGTCCCGCGTAGGTTGGGTTAAGCCGCAGGCGCAAACCCAACGTCGACCCTATTCCGGCTGCCACGACTCGCGGGCGCCGAAGATGGCGGTGCCGACGCGCACGTGGGTGGCGCCGAAGCGGATGGCGGTGGGGTAGTCGCCGCTCATGCCCATGCTGATTTCGTCCAGGCCGTTGCGCCGGGCCATTTCGGCCAGGAGCGCGAAGTGCATGGCCGGCTCCTCGTCCTGGGGCGGGATGCACATCAGGCCGGTCACGGGCAGGCCGTATTGGTCGCGGCAGGCGGCCACGAACGAATCGACGTCGGCGGGCAGGATGCCGGCCTTCTGCGGTTCCTCCCCGGTGTTCACCTCGATCAGGCAGCGCGGGCGCCGGCCGCTGCGCGCCATCTCCGCCGCCAACGCCTCGGCCAGCTTCGGGCGGTCCACCGTCTCGATCACGTCGAACAGCGCCACCGCGTCCTTCACCTTGTTGGTCTGCAGCGGGCCGATGAGGTGCAGCTCGATCCCGGCGTGGCGCGCCTTGAGGTCCGGCCACTTGGCCTTGGCCTCCTGCACGCGGTTCTCGCCGAACACGCGCTGGCCGGCGTCCAGGGCCTGGGCGATGGCGTCGGGCCCGTGCGTCTTCGACACGGCGACCAGCGTCACGGCGCCCGAGTCGCGGCCGGCGGCGGCGCAGGATTCGGCGATGGTGGCGCGGACCTCGGCCAGGCGGGCGGCGATGGTGGGGAGGGACTCGGTGGCGGGCATGGCTGTTCTCCGGTTCGTCGCCCGATGGGTGCAAGCGCTGATGTCTAAGCGCTGATGTATACACCGGCGGCGGCGGCGTGGTAACGGACGCCCCGTCGAAACGCAAGCGTTCGAGGAGACAAGGGACATGCGTGTTTGGATCGCTTCCGTGCTGCTGACGGCCCTCGCCGCGTCGCCGGCCTTCGCCCAGGGCACGAAGCCGGCGCAGCCCGCACCGACCCCGCAGCAGAAGCCGGCGCAACAGGCGCCCGCCGAACAGAAGCCCACCGAGCAGAAGCCGGCCGAACAGAAGCCGGCCGAACAAAAGCCGGCGGCCCCCGCCACCATGGAGGGATCGCCGCTGGCCGGCGTGCGCTTCACCGAGCGGCCGTTCCCCCTGAAGGACGACGGCACCTACGCGGAGTACATGGGGCCGGTGGCCGCCGGCATCGGGCGGACCTGCGGGCGGCTGGAAAGCTATGGCTGGGAGTTCGCCGGCCTGGACGCGGCCGGGGCGCAGGCGCGGGCCGACCGCATCTTCCAGTCGACCATGGGTGCCTTCAAGGCGGTCGGCTACACCATCACCGAGGTGACCAGCAAGGTGGCCGAGCCGGGTCTGGCCGTCTACACGGCCGACGCGGACAAGAAGCAGCTGATGCTGTTCTGGGCGCCCGTGCAGGACGCCATCATGCTGCTGCTCTGCGAGAACGGCGGGAAGAAGTAGGTTCCACAAAAGCGAACGGCGGCGGATTGCTCCGCCGCCGTTGCCGTTGACCCGGTGCTGCCGATCAGAAGGCCAGACGGGTGTCCAGCATGATGATGCTGCCCTTGTCGTTCGGGAACGACACGGTGTCGTCGTGACGGGCCTTGAAGTAGCTGTACTCCAGGCCGGCCGTCAGGCCCGGGGCGACGGTGTAGGTCACGCCCGCCTGGTACAGGTCCAGCTTCGACGAGCCGTTCACGGTCAGGTCGCCGGCATCCTTGTAGCGCAGGTAGTTGGCGGCCAGGATGATCGGGCCGGTGGTGTAGTTGGCGCCGAGGATCCAGACGTCCTGCTTGGTGCGGCTGAAGTTGACGGCGGTGTTCTTGTTGTAGCCGCTGTCGCCGGCGTTCATGTACATGGCGCCGACCTTGAAGCCGGCGAAGCCGACGTTCAGGCCGATGTTGTAGGACGACAGGTCCTCGTAGGTCGCGACGCCGCCGCCGGTGGTGTCGGTGGCCTTACCGAACTGGTAGTAGGCCGACGCCTCGACCGTGACCGCGCCGAACTCGTTGGCGTAGTTCGCACCGACCTCGACGATGTCCTGGTAGTCCACGGCGCGCTGGCCGCTGGCGAACGGCAGGCGCTCCAGGCGGTTGACGCTGGTGTTGTGGTCACCGGTGCGCGGCGAGTAGGAGATGCCGCCGGTGAAGCCGGCGAACTTCGGCGTCAGGTAGACGACCTTGGTGCCGACGTCGCCGCTGACCAGGTTGCGGAAGTTCTGCGCGCTGGCCGCGAGACCCGAGTTGTAGGACGACGAGCCGGTCAGGAATT
This sequence comes from Azospirillum sp., assembly GCF_035627195.1. Lineage (GTDB taxonomy): Bacteria > Pseudomonadota > Alphaproteobacteria > Azospirillales > Azospirillaceae > Azospirillum. The sequence continues at coordinate 3,922 of NZ_DASPMG010000379.1, read as the reverse complement.
CCAGCGTGGCGTTGTCCGCACCGCCGGCGATGCCTTCGACGTTCGGGCCGATGATGCCGTACTCGTCCGACAGGCCGTTGATCACGCCGCCCTGCAGGGTGCCGAACACGCCGCTGGCGAAGATGTACGCGCGGTCGGCGTCGGTGGTGCGGGCGCCGGAGGCGGCGCGGATGCGGACGCGGCCGCCGTACTCCAGGCCGTTGTCGGCCTTGGCGGTCGGGGTCACGACCAGACGGAAGCGGTTGCGCATCTCGAAGCTGCGCAGACCGGCATCATCGTCCTGATCGATGTAGGCGCCCTGGAGGAACGCATCGCCACCGACGGTGACGTCGAACTTGGCCTGGGCGAGGGCGGTGCCGGAGGTCGCGGCGAACGCGACCGCGGCGCAGCCGAGAGCGAGAGAACGCTTCATCATAGGTCAATCCTCTTGACGAGCGGCCGATTGGGGAGGGCCGGAAACGGTATCGTTGTCGAGGTCGAGTTAAACCGGACGGAAATGTTCGCGCAAGGCGCAAGAAACCGAAGGCGTGCGGTCATGAGACAGTGTGACCTTCGCGACACATACGTAAGTCGCTGATATCACGCACATTTTCCAGTTTGCTGCATTTCTGGCACATTCGCTGCCGCAAAATAGAGCGCATTGCACAGAAAAAAGGCACAAAAAAAGAGGCGGCAGCCGAAGCTGCCGCCTCCTTCGCGAACCAACGTTCTATTAGAACGCCAGGGTCGTGCGCAGGACGATCACGTTCGCCTTGTCGTCGAGGGCCGAGCCCTCGAAGTCGGTCTTCACGTAGTCGTACTGGGCCTGAACGGCGAGACCCGGAGCCACGGTGTAGCTGGCGCCGATCTCGTAGACGTTGACCTTGCGCTTGCCGATGGTCGTGGCCGAGCCCTGATCCTGGCCGTACATCCAGCCGGCGCCGACGACGATCGGGCCAGTGGTGTACTGCGCACCCAGCTGCCACACGCGGGCGTTCTCGTTGAAGAGACCCGCAGCCTGACGCTGGCCGCTCTTGCCGAAGTCGGTGTAGCTGCCGCCCACCGCGAAGCCGGCGTAGCCGACCTGCAGACCGGCCATCCAGGCGTTCAGGTTCTTGAAGTTGTTGGCGCTGGTGGTGCTCTCAGTCGCCTCACCCCACATGTAGCCGGCGCTGCCCTTGACGGTCACGCCGCCGAAGGTGTTGTTGTAGTTCACGCCGATTTCCAGCTCGTCCTGGAAGTACGGGGTGAGGGTGCCGGTGCCGATGGCGGCGCGCTCGAAACGATCCGAGTCGGTGTTCGAGCTGTTGCCGTTCGGGGTGTACGAAGCGCCGAACTGGAAGCCGGCGAAACGCGGCGAGAAGTAGACGATCTTCGTGGCGACGTCCGGGGCCAGCGACGGCCACACGATGCTGCCACCGCCGGCGCGGTTGATGGCGGCCAGGCCACCGCCCGTGCCACCCGTGCCGTTCGGGCCGACGTAGTTCAGAGCCTGATCGTACAGGCCGAACGGCAGGTAGTCGATCGGGCGCGAAACGACGGTCTCGTCGTTGAAGGTGTTCGACACACCCATGCGGACCTGACCGAACGAGCCCTGCACGAAGATGTACGCGCGGTCGGCGTCGGTGTTGCGGCTGTTGCCCGCGGCGCGGATGCGGATGCGGCCGCCGTACTCGAGACCGTTGTCAGCCTTGGCCGACGGAACGATGTTCAGACGGAAACGGTTACGGAACTCGACCGAACGCAGGCCCGAGTCCAGGTCCTGGTCGACGTAGCCGCCTTCGAAGTACGCGTCGCCACCGACCTTGACCTCGAACTTGGCCTGGGCATTGGCCGCGCCGCTTCCCATCGCGAGAGCAACGGCGGCGCAGCCCGCCAGCAGATACCGATTCATGATGTTGCCTCCATCCTGGCAGCAAATTGTATAGCCGGGTCAACTTCCAGGCTGTGACTGTCCTACGCACCTCAGCCGAAGCCAGCAAGCCGTAAAGTTCAAAATTGCAGCTTTCATGGAACAGTGTGTCTAACGGACCACACCGCGAAGGTGCCCAAAGGGGGTCTTGCTGCACCGCGTCAGCGCGCATCGGCTGTTGCGCGATCCGATGGTTTTATGGTCTTTTCTGCGGCATCTGCGCGCGGGCACGCCTGCGGCAACCCACTCCTTGAGATGATGTTTCCGACCATGCGCCGCTTCCGCACCGCCTTCTTCGCCCCCGTGATCCTCGCATCGCTGGCCGTGGCCGGCTGCTCGAGCTGGGGCGGCCAGACCGAAACCCACAGCGAGCACCTCAAGCGCGAATCCTATAAGTTCGGCAGCGTCTTCGGCGGCGACGGTGGCCTGAGCCTGTTCGGCGGCAACAAGAAGAAGTCGGAAGGCGACCCCAACGGCCTGGGCGTCAACGGCTTCCTGTGGCGCGCGTCGCTGGACACGCTGTCCTTCATGCCGATCGCCTCGGCCGACCCGTTCGGCGGCGTCATCCTCACCGACTGGTACACGCCGCCCGAGACGCCCAATGAGCGCGTCAAGGTCAACCTCTACATCCTCGACCGCCAGCTGCGCGCCGACGGCGTGCGCGCCTCGGTCTTCCGCCAGCAGCGCAACGGTGCGGACTGGCGCGACGTGCCGGTCGACCCGGGCACCTCGTCGACGCTGGAGGATTCGATCCTCACCCGCGCGCGCCAGCTGCGCATCGCCCAGAACGTGTCCCAGTAAGCGGCCGGGCAGGGCGGCGCCGGCACGGCCGCCGCCCGCCCCGGGTTCGCCGTCGGATTTCGGATTTTCAGGAACGGAACAAGTCAACCGCCATGTCGCGCTACAACGTCAAGGAAACCGAAGCGAAGTGGCAGGCGGTGTGGGAGCAGCGGGCCTGCTTCGCGGCCCGCGAGGACGCCTCCCGGCCGAAGTACTACGTGCTGGAGATGTTCCCCTACCCGTCGGGGCGCATCCACATGGGCCACGTCCGCAACTACACCATCGGCGACGTCATCGCGCGCTACAAGCGGGGCAAGGGCTTCAACGTCCTGCACCCGATGGGCTGGGACGCCTTCGGCCTGCCGGCCGAGAACGCCGCGCTGGAGAAGGGCGTGCACCCGGCCAAGTGGACGCGCGAGAACATCGCCGCCATGCGGGCCCAGCTGAAGTCCATGGGCCTGTCGGTCGACTGGGACCGCGAGATCGCCACCTGCGACGTGGAGTACTACCGCCACGAGCAGAAGATGTTCCTCGACTTCTACAAGGCCGGGCTGGCCTACCGGAAGGAGTCGTGGGTCAACTGGGATCCGGTGGACAACACCGTGCTGGCCAACGAGCAGGTGATCGACGGCCGCGGCTGGCGCACCGGGGCGCTGGTCGAGAAGCGCAAGCTGTCCCAGTGGTTCCTGAAGATCACCCACTTCGCCGACGACCTGCTGAAGGGCATCGAGGAGCTGGAGCGCTGGCCCGAGCGCGTGCGCCTGATGCAAGAGAACTGGATCGGCAAGTCCACCGGCGTGCGCTTCCGCTTTGACGTCAAAGGGCGATCGGAGCGGCTGGAGGTCTTCACCACGCGCCCCGACACGCTGTTCGGCGCGTCCTTCGCGGCCATCTCCCCCAACCACCCGTTGGCGGCCGAGCTGGCGCAGGGCAACCCCGAGCTGGCCGAGTTCATCGCCGAGTGCAACCGCCTGGGCACCAGCGAGGAGGCGATCGAGACCGCCGAGAAGCGCGGCTTCGACACCGGCCTGAAGGTGGTCCACCCGTTCGACCCGAGCTGGGAACTGCCCATCTGCGTGGCGAACTTCGTGCTGATGGAATACGGCACGGGCGCTATTTTCGGTTGTCCCGCGCACGACCAGCGCGACCTCGATTTCGCCCGCAAGTACGGGCTGCCGGTGAAGCCGGTGGTCATCCCGGCCGATGCCGACCCGGCAAGCTTCACGGTGGGCGACGAGGCCTACACCGGCC
>NZ_DASPMG010000378.1:0-8030 GCF_035627195.1 Azospirillum sp. | reverse complement strand
CACGGGGCTTGCACACCGGCGTCGCTATCGTTATGTTCCGGGCTCCGCGGAGGGGTGGCCGAGTGGTCGAAGGCGCTCGCCTGGAAAGTGAGTATACCCCAAAAGGGTATCGAGGGTTCGAATCCCTCTCCCTCCGCCATTTCCCCCTGAGGGATCGACGCCCGGCGTCTCCCCGGCTTGCGGGAAAGCCACGTTCCCCACATTCGTGAAAACCGGTTGCCCAAGCCCGGCCGTGGCGTCACCTTCCGGCGTGGCATCGGACGGCGAGAGGGGCACGCGATCCTTGGCAGAGACGCACGACGCGCGCGAGACGCACGACGCACACGGCGGGAGCGGGGGCGGGCGCGGGAAGGACTGGCGCAAGCAGGACATCGTCGCCATGGCCGCCGAATGCTTCATGGAAAAGGGCTATCACGCCACCAGCGTCGATGACGTCGCCCGCCGCCTGGGCTGCACCAAGGGGCGGATCTACCACCACTACGCCTCCAAGACGGACCTGTTCTTCGCCGTCCACCGCGAGGGCATGGCCCGCCTGTTCGAGGCCGTGGAGCCGGCGGCGCGCGCGCCGGGCGACGGGCTGGCGGTGCTCACCGCCATGCTGCTTGCGCACGCCCGCGCCATGATGGACCACCACGCGCTGGAAACCGTGGTGGCGCAGGGCGTCCAGGTGCACCGGTTCGGCCCCACCACGCCCGACCAGCGCCGGACGCTGGACGAGCTGATCGCCAGCCGCGACGCGTTCGAAGGGCTGTTCAAGCGCCAGCTCGCCGCCGCGCGGGCCGACGGCACGCTGGCCGACCTCGACCTGTCGGTCACCGTCAAGGTGCTGCTGGGCGCGCTGCAGTGGTCGATCTACTGGTACCGGCCGGACGCCGACGACAGCCCCGCCGCCCGCGACGCGCTGGCGGAGAAGATGGTGCGGCCCCTGGTCGAGGGCCTGCGCCCGCGCTAGATGCGCCCGCGCTAACTGCCCAACACCAAGATGTCCGTGTGCGTCAGCATGCGGACGTTCAGCGTGGCAACGGTCACCGCCGCCCCGGCGCCGCTGCCGTCGGCGTCGAACGACAGGGCGCCGGTGCGCGTGTCGAACACGAACCGCGTGTCGGCCGACACCGGGTTGTCCAGCGCGAAGTTTGCCGCCGACACGGTGCCCGCCGGCAGGCTGCCGAAGTTCGGGCCGGATACGGCCATCCTGTCCTCGCCCAAGGTGAAGTCGGCGACCGCGTCCACCCCCTCGCCCGGCGCGCCCAGGCGGAACACGTCCGCGCCCAGCCCGCCGGCCAGCGTGTCCGCCCCCCGGTTGCCGGCCAGCACGTCGTTGCCCTGGCCGCCGAACAGCGCGTCGTCGCCTTGCCCGCCGAACAGGGTATCGCCGCCCAGATTGCCGTACAGCGCATCGGCGCCCAGGTTGCCGTACAGCACGTCGCCGTCCTGCCCACCGAACAGCGTGTCCCGGTCCTGCCCGCCGAACAGCGTGTCGAAGCCCTGGTTGCCGTACACCAAATCATCCTGCTGGTTGCCGTACAGCGCGTCGTTGCCCACGCCGCCGGTCACCGTGTCGGCGCCCTCATCGCCGAAGATCAGGTCGTCGCCCTCGCGTGAGCCGACGACATCGTCGCCGGCCCCGCCGCGCAGCGTGTCGTCGTCGGCGCCCAGCACCATGACCTGTCCTCCGCCGTCGCCCACCGCGTACTGCGACCCCGCCCCGCCGCCCAGCTGCGCGTTGCCGACCACCACGACGAAGCCGACGTTGTCGACGTTCAGCACGGTGCCGGGGGGCAGGCCGCGGGTGTCCAGCACCAGGGCTTCCGTGCCGGATCCGCCGCCGGTGATGGTGATCGGCGCGCCCGGCGCCGTTCCGCCGCCCACCGTCGGCGTGATCGTCCGCACGACCAGGGTGGTGGTCTCCGGCAGCGTCGCGGCATAGCCGGTGATGGCGCCGGTGAGCGGCCCGCTGCGCGACGGGTCGCTTTCCAGCGTGGCCAGCACCGTGGTCAGCGTGTTCACCGCGTCCGTCCGGCCCTGCGGGTTCTGCGGCCCGGTGGCGGACAGGCCGACGCCGGCCGGCAGCGTGGCGAACAGGGTCGGGCCGGAGGAGCCGCCGGTGATCGGCACCGGCACCGGCGTCCCGTTGCCGGGCGGGGCGATGGAGACCGACACGCTGGCGGTGGCGCCGCTGCCCGTGATCGTGGTCTGCACCGTGGTGCCGCCCACCGTCTCCGTGCGCGTGCCCCCGCCGTCGCCGCTTCCGCCGCCCCCGTCGGAGGCCGCGGGCGGGGAGGGCGGCGGGGCGATGTAGCGGCGGACGTCGGTGCCCGACAGCGTGAAGTCGCCCACGCCGAACGCACCGGTCAGCGCGATGCTCAACTCCGCCGCGTCGGCGGCGCCGTCGGTGTCGAGGTGCAGCGTGGTGACGCCGCTCACTGTGGCGCCGACCTGGACCGAGCCGGCGGTCACCACGCTCCCGTCCCCCGCCGTCACCGTGCCGGACAAGGCCGCCCCGGCCACGCGGATGACGTCGCCGGCGGCGAAGTCGGTGATGATGTCGGTGCCGTTGCCGCTGGCGGCGAAGGCGAACACGTCGTTGCCGGTCCCGCTGGTCAGCACGTCGTTGCCGGCCCCGCCGCTCAGCGTCTCGGCACCGCCGCCGGCCGCCAGCGTGTCGGCGTGGGCGGAGCCGATCAGCACCTCGACGCCGCCGATGGTATCGCCCTCGGCGTGGCCGCCCACCCCGGCGCCGGCGCCCAGGTCCACGACCACGCCCTCCGCCGATCCGGCGTAGGTCAGCACGTCCGTGCCGTCGCCGCCGGCCAGCGAGTCCGCGCCTGCACCGCCCACCAGCGTGTCGTTGCCCGTGCCGCCGTTCAGCGTGTCGTTGCCGCCGCCGCCTTCCAGCGTGTTGTCGGCCTGGTTGCCGGTGATCAGGTCGTTGCCCGTGCCGCCGCTGGCGTTCTCGATCAGCGACCGCGGGTCGCCTTCGAACAGGTAGGGGTTGGCCAGGTTGGCCGCGGCGTAGGCATCGGTGCCGACGTCCAGAAGCGCGTACTGCCCGCCGAAGCTGGACCACCCGCCCGGCGTCAGGTCGATGGTCAGGGCGGTGGTGTAGTTCGACAGGTTGTAGGTGTCGGTGCCGCCGCCGTCCCAGATCGTCGTCAGGACGACGCTGTGGCTGGGGTCGAAGGTGTAGACCGTGTCGCCGCTGCTGGTGGTCCAGTTGGGACCGTACAGATACTGGATGGCGGCGATGTCGTTCAGCATCGGCCCCGCCGGGTAGCTGCCTTCGGCGAGCGTATAGCCGCCCAGCGCCTGCCCCCGGAAGCTGCGATAGCTCATCACCGAGACTTCGACGGAATCCTCCGAAGCGGGGGCTGCCGGCAGGGCGCCAACGGTGTCGTGCGGGTGTTTCAGGCCCAGCGCGTGGCCGAACTCGTGCACCAGCGTGAAATAGGCGTAGGAGCCCGGCGTCCAGCCGGCGCCGGCAAGGGCGTCGCCCAGCTGGACGTCGCCGCCTTCCGGCTTGTCGGACGGGAAGTCGACCACCTGGGCGGTGGGGTTGTCCACCGTGTACCGATAGATCCGCAGGTCGCCGCCGGTCGGGCCGGACGCCCTGGTGAAGGTCAGGCCGGACACCGCGCTCCAGCGCGCCAGGACGGCCTCGACGGCACTTTGCGCCGCCCCGTCCAGGGTGCCGAAGGAGGCCTCCTCCACCCGGTTCTCCGCGTCGTAGTCCCCCAGGTCGCCGTACGCCGTGGGAAAGCTGTAGGTCAGCGCCGTGCCGTTCCACATGCTTCCGATCAGCGTGGTGTCGATCGCCGCGGTGCCACTCCCGCCGGTAATGGAAACGCCCGTCGCCATCGTTCTCCCAACCCCCGTCCGGCCGTGGGCGCCGCCACCAAACCGTGTCCGGCCCGGCGTGCCCTACCTCTTTAGATTGGGTTAGGCTGTACGCGAACAGCACGCGTTTGTGAACTGGGAAAGTGCTCGGCGCACAATCGCCAATTATCGCGAAATTTTCCTAAACAGTCGCCCAATGCAGCCCGGTCCACCGCCCCCGCGCCGCACCGTAGGTTGGGTTGAGCGCCAGCGAAAACCCAACGCCGTCTGCATCGCGTGCGCGTTGGGTTTTGCGGCTGGCGCCAAGAAAGCAACAAGGGCAGGCACTCCTCATAGCCCCTCCCCCTTGACGGGGGAGGGGTTGGGGAGAGGGTGGTTACGCCCGGCAGGGCGGAAGAGAGTCATGTTCCGCCTGTCGGCTCTCAGCGGATGCCAAAGGCATCCGCCTGACGCCGTCAGCGCTGGCTGAAGGCCAGCGCGAGAGGCGGCTACCCCCCTCTCCCCAACCCCTCTCCCGCCAGGGGAGAGGGGCTTTGTCCTATTGTCCCAGTTCCACCCCGCTGCGGATCGACGCGCCTGCGCCGGTGGGAACTCAACCCAACCCACGGTCCGCAGATCCGGAACCGGGCTCTCGGCCCGAATACCCCCAACCCGTGTGGCGTTGTAAAAAACCTACCGCGTAGTATGTTTTGCAAACGGCCGCAGCGCCGGCACAAAAGGGAGGGGGAACTGTCATGAGCCGGGTTCTTGTCACCGGGGCCGGCGGGTTCCTGGGCCGCCGGCTGGTCCGCGCGCTGGTCGCGGCCGGCGCGCTCACCCACCGGGACGGCCGCGCGCCGATCACGCACCTCACGCTGGCCGACCGCGCCCCCGTGAATGCCGGCGACGTGGGCGGCAGCACGGGCGGCATCGCCGTCGAGAGCGTCGCCTGCGATCTCGCCGACGCCGAACAGGTCGCGGCCCTCGCCGCCCGGCCGTTCGACAGCCTGTTCCACCTCGCCGCCGGCCTGACGCTGGACGTCGAGCGGGACCCCGCGCGCGGCTACCTCACCAACGTCGAGGCGTTGCGCCAGCTGATCGACCGCGCCGCGAACCGCCCCAGGGTGGTGTTCACCAGCTCCCTGGCCGTATACGGCGGCGACCTGCCGCCGCAGGTGGACGAGGGCGTGGCGCACGCCCCCACGACGACCTACGGCACGCACAAGGCGATCGCCGAGCTGCTGATCGCGGATTACAGCCGCCACGGCCGCATCGACGGCCGCGCGCTGCGCCTGCCCATCGTGCTGGTCCGCCCGGGGCAAAGCGCCGGCACGCCCACCGTGTCGGATCCGCCCGTATCGGACATGGTGGCGGCGATCCTGCGCGAGCCGCTGGCCGGGCGCGACGTGACCGTGCCGCTGGCGCCGGACACGCCGGTGCCCATCGCGTCGGCGGGTGCCGTGGCGGCGGCGCTGATCCGCCTGCACGACGCGCCGGAGGCGGAGATCCCCGCGCGCCGCGCCGTCAACCTGCCGTCGCTCACGGTCTCCGCCGCCGCCATGGCGGACGCCGTGCACGCACTTCCCGGCACCGGCCGGGTCGCGTACCGCCCCAACCCGCGGGTGCAGGCGATCGTCGGCGGCTGGCCCCGGCACCTCGTGTCCGGCGTCGCCGGCCGGCTGGGCATCGCTCCCGACCCCGACGTCGCCGCCGTCATCGCCGATTACCTGACCAACCGCGCCTAACCCACCGCTCTTGACCCACCGCAAAGGAGAGTGACGTGCCGGACGAGATCCACCACGACGGGGCTCATCTCCACCGGCCGTCCCCGGCCGCCGACTCCCGGCTTCCGCTGCGCGAGACCTGCATCGTCGGCGCCGGCTCCTCCGGCGTCACCGTCGCCAAGGCGCTGCACCAGCGCGGCCTGTCCTTCGACTGCTTCGAGAAGGGCTCCGACGTCGGCGGCATGTGGCGGTACGAGAACGACAGCGGCCTGTCGTCCGCCTATGCCAGCCTGCACCTGGACACCAGCCGCGACAACCTCGGCTACCCCGACTTCCCGATCCCGAAGTCGATGCCGGACTTCCTCTCGCACCAGCAGTTCCTGCGCTACCTGGAGGACTACGCCGACCACTTCGGCGTCCGCCCCCTCGTCACCTTCCGCACCGCGGTCGAGGCGGTGGAGCGGGAGCCGGACGGCCATTGGCGCGTGCGCCTGTCCACCGGCGAGGCGCGCCGCTACCGCACGGTGATCGTCGCCAACGGCCACCTGTGGAAACCGCGCCTGCCCGGTTTCCCCGGCGCCTTCGCGGGGGAGGCGCTGCACTCCCACCACTACCGCACCGCCCAGCCGTTCGAGGGCAGGTCGGTTCTGGTGGTCGGGCTCGGCAATTCGGCCGTGGACATCGCGGTGGACCTGTGCCGGCGCGCCGCCGACGTCACCATCTCCACCCGGCGCAGCGCCTGGGTGATGCCCAAGTACCTGTTCGGCCGGCCCATCGACCAGTGGTCCGGCTTCTTCTCGAAAAAGCTCGGACTGCCCACGCGCTGGACCCGCCGCATCATGGCCCGCCTCGTGCGCCTGGGCGTGGGTGACCAGAGCCGCTTCGGCCTGCCCAGGCCCGACCATCCCATGTGGCGCGAGCACGCGACGCTCAGCCAGGAACTGCTGCCCTACCTCGGCCACGGCTGGATCAGCGTGAAGCCCAACGTCCGCCGCCTGGACGGCGGCGACGTGGAGTTCGAGGACGGCAGCCGCAAGCGCTTCGACGCCATCGTCTACGCCACCGGCTACGAGATCGCCTTCCCCTTCCTGGACGCGGACGCGTTCGACCCGCAGGCGGAGGCCGGGCGCCTGTACCGCCGCATGGTCTCGCTGCGCCATCCGGGCCTGATCTTCGCCGGCCTCGTGCAGCCGGTCGGCCCCACCATCCCGCTGGTCGAGGTGCAGGGCCGCTGGATCGCCGCACTGCTGTCCGGCGCCATGACCCTGCCGGACCGCGCCGCGCAGGAGCGCGAGGTGGAGCAGCACCGCGCCCGCCAGCGCGAAACCTACGTGGACTCCGCCCGCTACGTGCTGGAGGTCGACTTCCGCACCTATGTCCGCCAGATGCGCGCCGACATGCAGGCCGGTCAGGCGGGAATCTGATGGGCGCCGCTTGCCGGGGGTGTGCGGCGCAACAGATTGGATAGCGCCCCGCCAACCCCCGCTCCCACGATGCCCGACCTTTCCAAGGACCCCTGCGTCAAGATCTGCAAATTCGACTCCGCCGGCCTGTGCCGCGGCTGCTTCCGCAGCAAGGCGGAGGTGCGCGGCTGGAAGCGCCTGCCCGACGACGACCGCCGCGCCATCCTGGCGCGCGTGCGCCCGCTGATGGACGCGGCCGGGAAGGGCGGCGGCAAGCGCCGGCGCAAGCTCGACAAGAAGATCGCCAAGCTGGAGAAGAAGCTGGAGGCCCTGCGCGCCGAACGCGGCGCGCTGGCGTGACGCCTCACCCCGCCGCCAGCGACTTTCCCGCCGATCCCAGATCGGCGAAGGCCTCGTCCAGGCGCTGGACGAGGCCCAGTTCGCCGATGCGCAGCCACTTGCGCGGGTCGTACAGCTTATTGTGCGGCTTGCCGGTCTCCGGGTGGATCTGGTGGCGGAACGCCGCCTCGTTCTCCAGCACGAAACGGCCGATGGCCTCGGCGAAGGCGAACTGGGTGTCGGTGTCGATGTTCATCTTGAACACGCCGAACCCCACCGCCTGCGCGATCTTCTCCTTCTCCGACCCCGACCCGCCGTGGAACACCAGCGGCAGCGGCTTCTTGCCCCCGCCGTGCCGCTCGCTCACCAGTTCCTGGGAGGCGCCGAGGATCTCCGGCCGCAGCTTCACGTTGCCGGGCGCGTAGACGCCGTGCACGTTGCCGAACGACGCCGCCACCGAGAAATGCCCGATCGGCGCCAGCACCTCATAGGCGCGCAGCACATCCTCCGGCTGGGTGTAGAGGCGGGTGTTGTCGGCGCGCTCCAGGTCTTCGGAGCCCACGCCGTCCTCCTCGCCGCCGGTGACGCCCAGTTCGATCTCCAGGCTCATGCCCAGCGGCGCCATGCGGCGCAGCACGCGCGCGCACTCCGCCAGGTTGTCCTCCAGCGACTCCTCCGACAGGTCGAGCATGTGGGAGCTGAACAGTGGCTTGCCGGTCTGGCGGAAGTGCGCCTCGCCATGGGCGATCAT
>NZ_DASPMG010000377.1:0-7816 GCF_035627195.1 Azospirillum sp. | reverse complement strand
TCCCAACATCATGAAGGCCAAGAAGAAGCCGCTCGACACCGTCACCCCGGATGCCCTGGGTGTGGACGTGGCGCCGCGGCTGAAGACGCTGAAGGTGGTGGAGCCGCCCAAGCGCAAGGCCGGCGTCAAGGTCGCCGACGTCGCCACCCTCATCGACAAGCTGAAGACCGAAGCGCGGGTGATCTGACATGACCAATGTCTCTGGGGCCATTCTCGTCCTCGCCGAACACGACAACGCCGAACTGAAGCCCGCCACCCGCGCCGCCGTGGCCGCCGCGGCGAAGATCGGCCCCGACGTCCACATCCTGGTCGCCGGCCACAACGCCCGCGCGGTCGCGGATGCCGCCGCCACGGTTGCCGGCGTGAGCAAGGTGCTGCTGGCCGACGACGCGGCCTACGCGCACGGCCTCGCCGAGCCGCTGGCCGGCCTCCTGGTGAGCCTCGCCTCGGCCTACAGCCACGTGCTGGCGCCGGCCACCTCGTCGGGCAAGAACGTGCTGCCGCGCGTCGCCGCCCTGCTCGACGTGGCGCAGATCTCCGACATCACCGGCGTGGTCTCGCCCGACACGTTCGAGCGGCCGATCTACGCCGGCAACGCCATCGCCACGGTGCAGTCCTCGGACGCCGTCAAGGTGATCACCGTGCGCACCACTGCCTTCGAGGCCGCCGCCGCCGAGGGCGGCTCGGCCACGGTGGAGAGCGTCACCGCCGCCGCCGATCCGGGCGTGTCCAAGTTCGTCTCGGCCGAGCTGTCGAAGTCCGAGCGCCCCGAGCTGACCGCCGCGCGCATCGTCGTTTCCGGTGGCCGAGGCATGGGCTCGGGCGAGAACTTCCGCATCATCGAGGCCTTGGCCGACAAGCTGGGCGGCGCCGTCGGGGCCAGCCGTGCCGCCGTCGACGCGGGCTTCATGCCGAACGACTACCAGGTCGGGCAGACCGGCAAGATCGTCGCCCCCGAACTCTACATCGCGGTCGGCATCTCGGGCGCCATCCAGCACCTCGCCGGCATGAAGGATTCGAAGATCAGCGTGGCCATCAACAAGGACGAGGAGGCGCCGATCTTCCAGGTCGCCGACTACGGGCTTGTGGCCGATCTGTTCAAGGCGGTTCCGGAGATCACGGAAGCGCTTTAAGGGCGTCCGCCGCACCGGCGTCCCCCGCTTGGGTGCGGAAACTGGGCCGGGCGTCCTTGGACTCCCGGCCCGCATTTTTCCATTCACGAACCGCCTTTTTCCATTCACGAACCGAAGGTGTCCCCATGAACCCGCAGCGCGAAAGCCTGGAATTCGACGTGGTGATCGTCGGCGCCGGCCCCTCCGGCCTGGGTGCTGCGATCCGCCTGCGCCAGCTCGCCGCCGCCGCGGGGCAGGAGCTGTCGGTCTGCGTCGTCGACAAGGGGGCCGAGGTCGGCGCCCACATCCTCTCCGGCGCGGTGTTCGAACCGCGCGCACTCAACGAGCTGATCCCCGACTGGCGCGACAAGGGCGCCCCGCTCGACACCCCGGCGAAGGAGGACCGCTTCCTCTACCTGACCGGCAGCCGATCGCTCCGCCTGCCGACACCGCCGCAAATGCACAACGAGGGCAACTTCATCATCTCGCTGGGCGCACTCTGCCGCTGGCTGGGCGAGCAGGCGGCCGAGGCGGGCGTCGAGGTCTTCCCCGGCTTCGCCGTGGCCGAGGTGCTGTACGACGACGCCGGCCGCGTGCGCGGTGTGGCCACCGGCGACATGGGCATCGGCAAGGACGGCGAGCCGACGCACAACTTCACCCCCGGCGTCGAGCTGCTGGCCCGCCAGACCATCTTCGCGGAGGGCTGCCGCGGCTCCCTCACCCGCGCGCTGTTCGAGCGGTTCGACCTGCGCAAGGGTGTCGAGCCGCAGACCTACGGCATCGGCATCAAGGAGCTGTGGGAGATCGATCCGGCCAAGTCCCAACCGGGGCTGATCCTGCACACCGTCGGCTGGCCGCTGGACCATTCCACCTACGGCGGCTCCTTCCTCTATCACCTGTCGGACAATCTGGTGTCGGTCGGCTTCGTCGTCGGCCTCGACTACACGAACCCGCACCTCAGCCCGTTCGAGGAGTTCCAGCGCTACAAGACGCACCCGGCCATCCGCGCGCACCTGGAGGGCGGGCGGCGCATCTCCTACGGTGCCCGCGCCATTTCGGAGGGCGGGTTCCAGTCGATCCCGAAGCTGACCTTCCCCGGCGGTCTGCTGGTCGGCGACGCCGCCGGCTTCCTGAACGCGCCGAAGATCAAGGGCAGCCACACCGCCATGAAGTCCGGCATGGTCGCGGCCGAGGCGGTGTTCGAACACCTCGCCGGCGGCGCCAACGCCGACGAGGTGACGGCCTATCCGGAGAAGCTCAGGCAGTCCTGGCTGTGGGACGAGCTGTATACGGCCCGCAATATCCGCCCGGGCTTCCGCTGGGGCCTGCTGCCGGGCATCGCGCACGCCGCACTCGACACCTACGTCTTCCGTGGCCGCGCCCCCTGGACGCTGGGCCACCACGAGGACCACGCGTCCCTGAAGCCCGCCGACGCGATGCCGAAGATCGCCTACCCCAAGCCGGACGGCGTGCTGACCTTCGACCGGCTCTCCTCGGTCTACCTCTCGAACACGAATCACGAGGAGAACCAGCCCGCCCACCTGCGCCTGAAGGACGCCGGCGTGCCCATCCGCGTGAACCTGGAGCGCTACGCCGCGCCCGAGACGCGCTATTGCCCGGCCGGCGTCTACGAGATCGTGCGGGAGGGGGCGGAGCCGCGCCTGCAGATCAACGCGCAGAACTGCGTGCACTGCAAGACCTGCGACATCAAGGATCCCACGCAGAACATCGTGTGGACCGTGCCCGAAGGCGGGGGTGGACCGAACTATCCGGGCATGTAACATCCGGATCGGTAGCTCGGGTGCGCCGAACAAGAAACGGGAGGGTGACGGTGTCGATTCAGACCATGCGCAGCTTCAAGGTGACCGCCTTCGGCCAGCCGTTGCAGGAGGTGGTGGCGCCGCTGCCGGAACCGCGGGGGGCGGAGGTGCTGGTGCGGGTGTCCGCCTGCGGCGTCTGCCACAGCGACCTGCACCTGTGGGACGGCCACTTCGACCTGGGCGGCGGCCAGAAGATGGACCTGTCCAAGGGGCTGAACCTGCCGCGCACGCTGGGTCACGAGATCGTCGGCACGGTGGTCGCCGTCGGCCCGGATGCGACGGAGGCCAAGCCCGGCGACCGCCGGGTGGTCTTCCCCTGGATCGGCTGCGGCGAGTGCGCGCTGTGCGCCGCCGGCAACGAGCACCTGTGCAACCGTCCGCGCGGCCTGGGCACCAGCCTGGACGGCGGCTTCGCCGACCACGTTCTGGTGCCGCATGAACGCTATCTGGTCGATTTCGAAGGGCTGCGGGAGGAACTGGCCTGCACCTACGCCTGCTCCGGCCTCACCGCCTACAGCGCCATCAGGAAGGCCGGCACGATCACCGAGCGCGACCCGCTGCTCATCGTCGGCGCCGGCGGCGTCGGGCTGGCGGCGGTGCGCCTCGCCCGCGCGCTGACCGGCGTGCCCCCCATCGTCGCCGAGATCGACCGCGGCAAGTGGGACGCCGCCCGCGCCGCCGGTGCGGGGGAGGTGGTCGATCCCTCCGACCCGGACGCGCGCAAGGCGCTGCTGAAGGCCACCGGCGGCGTGGCGGCGGCCATCGACTTCGTCGGCGCGCAGGCGTCGTTCGAATTCGGGCTGGCGGCGCTGCGCAAGGGCGGCACGCTGATCGTGGTCGGCCTGTTCGGCGGCTCCAGCACCCTGTCGCTGCCGCTGCTGCCGCTGCGCGCCGTCGGCATCGTCGGCTCCTACGTCGGTTCGCTGGCGGAGCTGCGCGAGCTGGTCGACCTTGCCAAGGCCGGCCACGTGCAGGAGATCCCCGTGCAGACCCGCAGCCTGGACGGCGTGCAGCAGGCGCTGGACGACCTGAAGGGCGGCCGCGTGGTGGGCCGCGCGGTGGTCAAGCCGTAGGGGCACGAAGCCCCTCCCCCCTCGCGGGGGAGGGGTTGGGGAGAGGGGAAGTTACGCCCGGCAGGGCGGAGAAAGACTCTCTTCCGGCTCCGCCGTAACCACTCTCTCCCCAACCGCGACGCCCTTCGGCGTCGCCCCGTCAAGGGAGAGGGGCCTGAAGAAGCCGGCGGCGCCCTCTGTTCCACGATGCGGAACGACTTTCTGCATGATTGACGCCACCCGCGGTGCCGCGCATCATCACTTTCCGTGAAACGAACAATTGCCGGAACCGGCAAAGGAACCTCGGAGGGGAGGACGATGAGCACCACCGGAAACAAGGCCAGAGCCAAGGCAATACGGGCGGTTGCAGGAGCCGCCGCACTGTTCGCGCTGACGGGCGGGGCGGCCAGCGCGCAGGTCTCGCCCCAGATATCGGACGACGTCGTCCGCTTCGGCCTGCTGCTGGACATGAGCGGGCCGTATTCGGACATCACCGGGCAGGGCACCGTCATCGCCGCCCGCATGGCGGTCGAGGACTTCGGCGGCAAGGTGCTGGGCAAGCCGATCGAGGTGCTGTCGGCCGACCACCAGAACAAGGCCGACATCGCCGCGGTGACGGCGCGCGAGTGGTTCGACGTGCAGAAGGCCGACGCCATCCTGGACGTCGCGGCCTCCGCCACCGCGCTGGCGGCCGTCGAGGTCGCGAAGAACAAGAACAAGATCGTCGTGCTCAGCGGCCCGGGCGCGGTGCGCCTGACCAACGAGGCGTGCACGCCCACCTCCGTCCACTACGCCTACGACACCTACGCGCTGGCGCACAGCACGGGGCAGGCCATCGTGAAGGAGGGCGGCGACAGCTGGTTCTTCCTCACCGCCGACTACGCCTTCGGCTACGACCTGGAGCGCGACGCGTCGGAGGAGGTGAAGTCCAGCGGCGGCAAGGTGGTGGGCTCGGTGCGCCACCCGCTGAACACCTCCGACTTCTCCTCCTTCCTCCTCCAGGCGCAGGGATCGAAGGCGAAGATCATCGGGCTGGCCAACGCCGGCACCGACATGATCAACTCGATCAAGCAGGCGGCCGAGTTCGGCCTGACGCAGGGCGGGCAGAAGCTGGCCGGCCTCCTGGTCTACATCAACGACGTGCACAGCCTGGGCCTGCAGGTGACGCAGGGCATGCAGCTGACGTCCGGCTTTTACTGGAACCTGAACGACGAGACGCGGGCGTGGTCGCGCCGCTTCTTCGAGCGGGCGGGCAAGATGCCGAACATGTCGCAGGCCGGCGTCTATTCCTCGGTCACCCACTACCTGAAGGCCGTGCAGGCCGTCGGCACCGACGAGACCAACGCGGTGATGAAGCGCATGCGCGAGACGCCGGTGAACGACGTCTTCGCCAAGAACGGCAAGATCCGCGAGGACGGCCGCATGGTGCACGACATGTACCTGTTCGAGGTGAAGAAGCCGTCGGAGTCCAAGGAGCCGTGGGACTACTACAAGCTGGTCCGCACGATCCCCGGCGACGAGGCGTTCCAGCCGCTGTCGGCCTCGCGCTGCCCGCTGGTGAAGAAGTAGTTCGGTAAACCCCTTCTCCGCTGGGGAGGGGGTTCTGGAGAGAGGGGGGAGGTGCGGCGCGATCGGGCGTGCTTGTTTCCCCCGGCGCACGCCCGGCCGCCCATCCCCCTCTTTCCATTCCGCGTCAGGCCATTCCGCATCAGTCCGATGCGGTCATGTAGTGATCCCGGTAGGTCTCGCGGAGCGCGGTCTTCAGCAGCTTGCCGGTGGCCGTATGCGGCAGCCGGTCGACCACCACCACGTCGTCCGGCACGCACCACTTCGCCACCTTGCCCTCATAGAAGGCCAGCAGCGCCTCGCGCGTCACCACGGATCCTTCCTTGGGCACGACGATCAGCAGCGGGCGCTCGTCCCACTTCGGATGCCGCGCGGCGATCACCGCGGCCTCGGCCACGTCCGCGTGGCCGACGGCGATGTTCTCCAGCTCGATGGAGCTGATCCACTCGCCGCCCGACTTGATCACGTCCTTGGCGCGGTCGGTGATCTCCACATAGCCCTGCCCGTCGATGGTCACCACGTCGCCGGTTCGGAACCAGCCTTCGGCGTCGTGCGAGCCGGCGTTCCCGACCTTGTAGTAGGAGCTGCACACCCACGGGCCCTTGACGTACAGCTCGCCGAAGCTGGTGCCGTCCCACGGCAGTTCGCGGCCGTCGGCGCCGACGATCTTCATGTCGACGCCGTACGGCGCGCGGCCCTGCTTCAGGCGCACGCGCATGGCCTCCTCGCCGGTCAGATCGGCGTTGGCGGGCTTTGGCGCGCAATAGGCGCCGACCGGGCTCACCTCCGTCATGCCCCAGCCGTGGTCGACGCGCACGCCGTACTCCTCCCCGAACGCCTCCATCAGCATGCGCGGGCAGGCGGAGCCGCCGACGACCAGCTTCTTCACCGTGTCGATGCGCGTGCCGCTCTTGCGCAGGTGCTGAAGCAGGCCGAGCCACACGGTGGGCACGCCGGTGGCGCAGGTCACCCGCTCGCCGTCCATCAGCGCCTGCATGCTGGCGCCGTCCAGGTGCGGCCCCGGCATCACCAGCGTGGCGCCGGTCATGGGGGCGGCGTAGGGCGTGCCCCAGGCGTTGACGTGGAACATCGGCACGACGGGCAGCAGTCGGCTGGTGGCGCGCAGCTCCATCACGTCCGGCAGGCTGACGGCGTAGGCGTGCAGGATGGTGGAGCGGTGGCTGTACAGCACCCCCTTCGGGTCGCCCGTGGTGCCGGAGGTGTAGCAGAGCGAGCTGGCGGTGTTCTCGTCGAACTCCGGCCACTCGTAATCCTCGTCGGCGTCCGCCAGGAGGTCTTCGTAGCAGTGCAGGGCCATGCCGGCGGGCAGGTCCATCGCCGGCATGTGGGCGGCGTCGGTCATCATCACCACCGCCCTGACGCTGCCCGCGAACCTGGGCGCCAGCGCCTCCACCAGCTTGGCGAAGGTGATGTCGGCGAACAGAACCGTGTCCTCGGCGTGGTTGACGATGAAGGCGATCTGCTCGGGGAACAGGCGCGGGTTGATGGTGTGGCAGATGGCGCCCATGCCCGACACCGCGTAGTACAGCTCGAAATGCCGGTAGCCGTTCCAGGCCAGCGTGCCTACCCGGTCCTGCGCGCCGACCCCCAGCTTCTGCAGGACGCGCACGAGGCGCCGCGAGCGCCGCTCGGCCTCTGGATAGGTGTAGCGGTGGATGCCGCCTTCCACGGTGTTGGAGACCACCCCGGCGTCCGTGTGGTGCCGCGCCGCGTGCGTGAGCAGCGACGCGATCATCAGCGGACGCTGCTGCATCAGTCCGAACATGAAGTCCTCCCGTATTCGTTTTTTGTTTGGATGTGGAAGCCCAACGCCCCGCGCCTACAGGCAATCCGGCGGCGTCGCGAACCACGTGTCGTCCAATGCCGCCAGCCGATCGAGCTGCGGCCCGGTCTTGGGCAGCTCCCAGCGCAGGAAGTAGCGGCAGGCGTGCAGCTTGCCCTCGTAGAACGCCCGCTCCTCCGCCGTTTGTGCCTGCGGCAGCCTGGCTTCCGCCACCAGCGCTTGGCGCAGCCACAGCCAGCCGACCACCACGTGCCCCAGCATCTCCAGGTACACCGAGGCGTTCGACAGCGCCCGCGCCGGTCCGTGCTCGGCCATCGCGCGCTTCAGCTGCCCGGTCACCGCCTTGACCCGCTCCAGCGTGGCGCCCAGCGCCGCCGCGTCCTCGCTCAGGAACGGCACGCGCCCGGCCGCCGCCACCGTCTCCTCCAGCCGCGCGCACAGCAGGGCGAAGGCGCGGCCGTT
>NZ_DASPMG010000376.1:0-8199 GCF_035627195.1 Azospirillum sp. | reverse complement strand
CGGCGTCTCGATGCGCGGGTCGACGATGCGCGCACCGTTGACCGGGTACTCGGTGCGGCTCTTGGCCACGAGGTTGGGGTCGTGGAACGGATCGCCGCCGTCCACGGCCGCCACGCCGTTCGACTCCGGCTCCGGCGGCGCCTCGGCCGCTTGGCCGCCTGCCGCCTCGCCCATGCCGGATATTTCCTGGAGGATCTGATCGCGCTGCTCGACCGGCGCGTAGAGCAGGCGCTGGTACTGGGTGATCACTGTCTTCGGCGCGCCGGCCAGGATCAGCCGGCCGTGGTCGAGCAGAAGGGCGCGCTTGCAGAACTGCACCACCGCGCGCGGGTCATGGCTGACGAACAGCAGCGTGCCGCCCTGCTTCTGGAACTCGGTCACACGGGCGAAGCACTTGGCCTGGAACGCCTCGTCGCCGACGGCCAGCGCCTCGTCCACGATCAGGATGTCGGGGTCGACGGAGATGGCCAGCGCGAAGGCCAAGCGGATGTACATGCCGCTGGAATAGACGCGCACGGGCTGGTCGATGAAGTCGTCGATGTCGGCAAAGGCGATGATGCGGTCGATGCGCGCGTCGATCTCCTCGCGTGTCAGGCCGATGATCGCCGCGTTCATGTAGACGTTCTCGCGGCCGGTGAAGTCGCCGTTGAAGCCGGCGCCCAGCTCCAGCAGCGCGGACACGCGCCCGTGGATCTCCGCCGTGCCGGAGGTCGGGCGCAGCGTGCCGCTGAGCACCTGGAGCAGCGTCGACTTGCCCGAGCCGTTGCGGCCGACGATGCCCACCGTCTCGCCGCGCATCACGTCGAAGCTGACGTCGTCGAGCGCCACCACCTCCTTGTAGTGGCGCACGCCCGGCCGGGCGAAGCGCTGCTTCAGCCGGTCGGTGGGCTGGCCATAGAGCTGGTGGCGCTTGGCCAGCCCGCGCACGCGGATGGCGACGTCGGAATCGGATAGCGTATCAGATGACATCGGCGAACGCCCGCTTGAGCCGCGCGAACACATGGTAGCCGATCCAGGCCACCGCGAAGGCCGCCAGCGTGTAGAGGCCCAGGGCACCCCAGTCCGGCACCTGACCGTGCAGAAGAACCCGCCGCGCCTCGACCACTGGCAGCGTCAGCGGGTTGAGCCACACCCACGGCCGCACCGTCTCCGGCAACGCCTCCAGCGGGTAAAGGACGGGGGCCAGGAACATCAGAAGCGTCACGAACAGGCCGATCACCTGCCCGACGTCGCGCACAAAGACGCCGAGTGCCGACAGGAACCACACCAGCCCCGCCGTCAGAACCGCCATCGGCGCCACGACGACGGGCAGCAGCAGCGCCGTCCACGGCACCGCCTGCCAGGACGCCACGTGCCAGACCAGCAGCACCGCCACGCCGAATCCCAGCTGCACCAAGGCCGAGAACACCATCGGCCAAGCCAGGATCTCCAGCGGGAAGACGAACTTCTTCACGTAGTTCGGGTTGCCCAGGATCTGCGTCGGCGCGCGGCCAAGGCATTCGGCCAGCATGCCGTGCAGGATCAGCCCGACGAACAGCGTCTCGGCGAAGTCCACCGTGCCGGCCGGCGCGGCGGCCGCCGCGCGCGGGCGGAACAGCACGCCGAACAGGAAGGTGTAGACGCCCAGCATCAGGAGCGGCTGGACGAACGACCACAGCACCCCGGCGACCGAGCCGCGGTAGCGCGCCGCCACCTCGCGCCGGGTCATCTGCACGATGGGGAAGGCGTGCCGGGCCAGCAGACGGAACGGACCCAGCGCGCTGTCCAGAAGGCGCGGCGGCGGGGCGTCGGCGGAGATGAGGATCGTCGGGCGCGGCGCGCTCACGGCGTTCAGCCGGCGTAGGTGAAGTGCACGGGCAGATCGGCGAAGCGCGGCAGGACGCGGTCCTTGTCGGACAGGAGGGCGTCCTCCGGCCGCACCGGCCACTCGATGCCCAGGTCCGGGTCGTTCCACAGCATGCCAGCGTCGTTTTTCGGCGCGTAGTAGTTGGAGACCTTGTAGATCACCTCGGTGTCCGGCGCCAGCGTGCAGTAGCCGTGCGCGAAGCCGACCGGCACCAGGATTTGGTTCCATGCCCCCTCGCTCAGTTCCACCGCCACGTGCTTGCCGTAGGTGGGCGAGCCGTGCCGCACGTCCACCGCCACGTCCAGCACGGCGCCCTTGACCACGCGCAGCAGCTTGTCCTGCGCGAAGGGCGGCGTCTGGAAATGCAGGCCGCGCACGGTGCCGGCCTGGGCCGAGCGGGCGTGGTTGTCCTGCACGAAGTCCAGGTCGATGCCCGCCTCGGCGAAGCGCCGGCGGTTGTAGGTCTCGGAGAAGAACCCGCGCTCGTCGCCGAACTTCGCCGGCTTCAGCACGAGAACGTCCGGGATGGCGAGGCGTTGGATGTCCATACGACGAATCCTGAAGGGTCGGGGCGCGGGCGGAGTGTTGCCGGACCGCACACCCCCTCGTCAAGCCGTGCGTGCGCCGCCAGGGCGGTGGAGCCTATCTCCTCCGGTGTCCTTGGCCGTGTGACATAGCCTCCTACGCCGCCCAATTTCGGAGACAAGATCTTCCGATTGTCTTATGTTTGCCACAAACAACCTAGCGGTCTTGTGGAGAAGGGGACATGGCGAATCCACCGACGTCGGGACATGACCTGATCGAGGGCGGCACCGGGGACGAGGCACTGCGCGGCCTCGACGGCGACGATACCGTGCGAGGCTTGGGCGG
Source organism: Azospirillum sp. (assembly GCF_035627195.1). GTDB lineage: Bacteria > Pseudomonadota > Alphaproteobacteria > Azospirillales > Azospirillaceae > Azospirillum. Next base: position 5,483 of record NZ_DASPMG010000376.1, on the reverse strand, counting down.
CAACGACACGCTGCACGGCGATGCCGGCGAAGACAACATTGTCGGCGGTATCGGTAACGATTCGATGGCCGGAGGATACGGCCAGGATGCCATGTTCGGCGAGTCTGGCGACGATACGATAAGCGGCGACGACCACAACGACACCGTCGATGGTGGCGACGGTAACGACGTTCTGTACGGCGAAGGCGGCCACGACCTGATGCGCGGCGGCAACGAGAATGACACGCTGTGCGGTGGCGACGACATGGACATAATCTATGGCAACAAGGGCGACGACCTGCTGAGCGGCGGGGCCGGGATCGACACGCTGTACGGCGGCCAGGGCAACGACATGGCGTTCGGCGGCGACGGCAACGACTTCCTCTACGGCAACATGGGAGACGACACGATCTCCGCCGAGAACGGCACCGACTGGCTGCACGGCGGCCAGGGCAACGACATCCTCTACGGCGGCCGCGACGACGACAGCCTGTACGGCGGCCTCGACTCCGACACGCTGTACGGCGGCGACGGCAACGACCTGCTGTACGGCAGCGCCGGGGCGGACCGCTTCGTCATCATCGACGGCTCGGGAACCGACACCATCGGCGACTTCAGCTTCGCCGACGGCGACCGCATGGTGATCAACAACAGCATCACCCACAGCACGGCCGCCACCGACGGCGGCGCGCTGGTCACCTTCAGCAACGGGATGAAGGTGGTGCTGGTGGGCGTGGCCCCCGCCGACGTCACCGGCGGCTGGTTCCAGACCGTCTGACCCGCGCCCGACGCACGCCCCTTCCCCGCCCCGCGGGGGAGGGGAATACGTTCGATTGTTGCGCATACGCCACCGCGCCGGTTGCACGAACGGAATTGCCGGGGTAGCGTTCGGCGATGCAGCACATAGTCTCCCACAAGCGGATGCGCGTCCTCCTGCTGTCGCGCTACGCACGGCTCGGCTCGTCCAGCCGGCTCCGGTACTATCAGTTTCTGCCCGAGCTGGCGGCGCACGGCATCGATGTGGACGTCTCGCCGCTGCTGCCCGACAGCTACCTGTCGTCGCTCTACCGGAGCGGCGAGCGGCCGCTGAGCATGGTCATGCGCGCGTATCTGACGCGCATCGTGCAGATGTTGGCGCTGCGCCGGCACGACCTGCTGTGGATCGAGAAGGAGTTGCTGCCCTGGCTGCCCTACGGCTTCGAGCGGCTGCTGCTGAAATGGGCGCCGCCCTACGTCATCGACTATGACGACGCCTGGTTCCACGTCTACGACAGCCACCCGCAGCGCTTCGTGCGCGCACTGCTGGGCCACAAGCTGGACCGCATCATGCAGCAGGCGGCGGCGGTGACGGTCGGCAACTCCTACCTCGCCGCGCGCGCGCTGGCGGCCGGCGCCGGCCGGGTGGAGGTGCTGCCCACGGTCATCGACCTCAGCCGTTACGGCGCGCCCCAGGACACGGACGGCAGCGGCCCGCTGACCATCGGCTGGATCGGGTCGCCGGTCACAGCACGCTACCTGGGGCTGGTGCTGGACCCGCTGCGCCGGGTGTGTTCGGAAGGATCGGCGCGCCTCGTGCTGGTCGGCGCCAACGACAACGTGGTCCCCGAACTGGACGCCGCCCGCCTGGGCTGGAGCGAGGAAACCGAGGTCGAGGAGATCAGGACCTTCGACATCGGCATCATGCCGCTTTCCAACACGCATTGGGAACGCGGCAAGTGCGGCTACAAGCTGATCCAGTACATGGCCTGCGCCAAGCCGGTGATCGCCTCGCCGGTCGGCGTCAACCGCGACATCGTCGAACACGGCGTCAACGGCTTCCTGGCCGAGACACCGGAGGAGTGGTACCGCGCGGTGCAGACCCTGCGCGCCGATCCGGCGCTGCGACACACCATGGGCATGGCCGGGCGCGCCAAGGTGGAGCGGCTGTTCACGCTGGAGCGGGTTGCCCCGCGCCTGATCGGCGTGCTGAAGGACGCCGCCTTCCCGGCGACGCAGCCGGCCGGCCTCGTCCTGTCCGCCGGCCCGTCCGGGCGGCCCTAGGCACTCTTCCGGCGGACACCTCCCCCACAAAAGCGGTTGTCCGGCGCGCGCCCGCGTGGTGTGGTCTGCCTCCGGCCGGACAGGAGACGACACCCACATGCACGACGACGAGGAGATCATCACGCGCTGGGTGATCGAAGGCGTCCTCGACCACCTTGAGGAGGCGCGCCGCTTCGCCGGGCTTGACGCCAACGCCGTCGTCGCCCTGGCCGACGCCCGCACCCGCCGCTGGGAGCTGGAGGGGCGCCTGATCTACCCAAGCTACTTCTGCCCGTCCTCCACCGGCTGGCTGAAGGCGCTGTCGGCCATGGTCATGCGCGGCCGCACCTTCCGCATCCTGGTGGAGGAGGTGACGCCGGACGAAAGCGAGGACGGCGAGGTGGTCCGCAGCGTCGCCCGCCTGTTCCCCAAGATGGATGAGGAGATGCTGGGCCTGCTCCGCGCCTTCTCGGCCGCCGATGCCGAGCGCGTGAGCGACCTCAGCGACCGCATCGCCACGGCCTTTCGCCGCCTGCGCGAGGAAAGCTCGATCACGGATTTCTGACGGACGTCCAAGGCCCCTGCCGTCAGCCCAGAAGTTCCCCCAGCAGGCGGTGCAGGCGCTCCAATTCCGCCCGCTGCGCCGCGTCGATGCGGGCGCGCTGGTCGCGCAGACTCCGCTCGTCGATGGCGGCGAAATCCCTGGCGATGCGCTGGGCGGCGGCCACCAGACGGACCACCGGTGCCGGCGCCGGCTTGCCCGCCACGCCGCCCGCGCGCTTGGCCTCGCGCAGCGCCTTCACGGTGCCGCCGTCCTTGACGGCGTTCCACAGCCGGCGCTGGAGGTCCGGGTCGTCGACCGACGCCACCTCCACCAGCACGCTCTTGGGCACGCCGCGGAACTGCGCCTCGTACTCCGCGCGGATCTCGTCCGGCAGGCGCAGCAGCGACAGGGTGCGCGTCACGTCGGCCTGGCTGCGGCCGATGACGCGGCCCAGCGCCTCGTGCGTGTAGCCGTGCCGCTCGATCAGGCGGGCGAAGGCGCCGGCCTGTTCCACGGCGTCCAGGTCGACGCGCTGGATGTTCTCGATCAGCGCCAGCTCGTCCGGGTCGCCCTCGGTGACAATGGCGAAGATCGTCTTGCGGCCGAGCAGGGTGCAGGCGCGCAGCCGCCGCTCCCCGGCCACCAGCCGGTAGGCGCCATCATCCGCCTCCTGCACCAGGACCGGCTGCTTCAGCCCGTGCCGTTCGATGGACTGCGCCAGCTCATGCAGGCTGTCCTCATCGAAGCGCTTGCGCGGCTGGTCGGGGTTGCGCCGGACGCGGGCGATGTCCACCTCGATCAGCCGCGGGAAATCGGCCGACAGGCCGAACAGCGCGTCACCGCCGCGCTGTGCCGCCTTCTGGAAGATCTGCGTGCTGGTGCGTTCGAGCTTACGCGACATGGGAGGCCTTGCTGTCCTGGGGGGCATCCTGAAGATGGGCGGCCAGCTCGCGCGCCAGATCGGCGTAGGCGCGCACGCTGTTGGAGCGCGGGTCGGCCTCGATGGCCGGCCGGCCGGCGCCCGACGCCTGGGCGAACAGGGTGGCGCGCGGCACCGCGGCCAGCACGCGCGTGCGCCCCTCGTAATGCGCCTGGATCTCGCGCAGGCTGGCCTGGTCCTGCGTCAGGCGGGAGGAGAACATGGTCGGCAGGATGCCGAAAACGTTCAGCGACGGGTTGGAGCGGCGGCGGATCTTGGCGATGGTTTCCAGCAGCAGCGGCACGCCCAGGCCGGCGAACACCTCCGTCTGCACCGGGATCAGCACGAGGTCGGACGCCGCCAGCGCGTTGATGGTGAGCAGGCCCAGGTTGGGCGGGCAGTCGATGACGACGACGTCGTAGCGCCCCTTCACCTCTGCTAGCATCTCCTTCAGCACCAACGAGTTGTCGGGCTCGGCCACCAGCTCCGTCTCGGCCGCGGCGAGGCCGATGCTGGACGGCGCCAGCGTGAAGGCGCCGCCGCACACCGGGACCAGGATGCTGTCGAACGGCTGGCCGCCGCGCAGCACGCTGTACAGGCCGCGCCGCGCCACCTCGATCTCGCCGGGGTCCTGGCCCAGGTGGACGGTGGCGTTGCCCTGCGGGTCGCCGTCGATCAGCAGCACCGACAGGCCCAGCGTGGACAGCGCGAAGGCGAGGTTGACGGCGGTCGTCGTCTTGCCCACGCCGCCCTTCTGGTTGGCGATGGCCAGCACCACGCGGCGCTGCGGCCTGAACTGGGGAACCGTCGGCGCCGACGGCTTGAGGAAGGCGGCGACCTGTTGGGGAATGCGTTCCGCCCCGCTCTCCCACCGGCTGACGCGGGAGCGGTCGTAGCGCCGGTTCAGCTGGCCGTTCAGCCAGGATGCGAAGCCCTGCTGGTCTTCGCCGCGCCGTTCGCGGATGGCGCGCAGATCGTCGCCGTTCATCGAACCTCCGGAAGGGATTGCCGTGCCGGGGGCACACTCGCGCACTTGACGCAAGCGCGTCAAGCTTCGGGGTGCAGCTTGCGTCAATCCGGCCCGCCATACGACGTCGCATGACGGGGCGGCGCCCTACCCCCTTGGAATTTGCCGCGCGAGAAACACCTCATCCCACGGTCCCGCCGGGCGCTGCCCGGCGCCGTTTCCCCCAGGAGTTCCGGATGCCCGATCTTTCCGCCTTCCCGATCACCAAGCGCTGGCCGGCCAAGCATCCAGACCGGCTGCAACTCTATTCGCTGCCCACGCCCAACGGGGTCAAGGTCTCCATCATGCTGGAGGAGACCGGGCTGCCGTACGAGCCGCACACCATCGACATCGGCGCCAACGAGACCTGGACGCCGGAGTTCCTGTCGCTGAACCCCAACGGCAAGATCCCGGCGATCATCGATCCCGACGGGCCAGGCGGCCAGCCGCTGGCGCTGTTCGAATCCGGCGCCATCCTGCTGTACCTCGCCGAGAAGACCGGCCAGTTCCTGCCCACGGACCCGGCCCGGCGGTACGAGACCATTCAGTGGGTGTTCTTCCAGATGGCGGCGGTCGGTCCGATGTTCGGGCAGCTCGGCTACTTCCACAAGTTCGCCGGCCGCGAGATCGAGGACAAGCGCCCGCTGGAGCGCTACCGCGCGGAAACGCAGCGCCTGCTGGGGGTGCTGGAAGGGCGGCTGGCCGACCGCGCCTGGATCATGGGCGAGGACTACACCATCGCCGACATCGCGCTGCTGGGCTGGGTGCGCAACCTGATCGGCTTCTATGGCGCCGGCGATCTGGTGGCGTACAGCGAGCTGACCCACGTCCCGGCGTGGCTGGAGCGCGGGCTGGCGCGGCCGGCCGTGCAGCGCGGCCTCACCATCCCGGCCCGGCCCTGACCCAACGTCCGACACCCGGCCCGTCACGCCTTCCCGATCATCGACGAGAGCTTGGCGAGCACCGCGGCGCGCGCCGCGGGGCCGCCGTAGCCCTTGGTCTGCGGGTCGCCGGCC
>NZ_DASPMG010000375.1:0-4854 GCF_035627195.1 Azospirillum sp. | reverse complement strand
AACCTGACCGGCAAGATCAATGCCCGCTTCGAGGATGCCGGGCTGCGCATCGTGGCGCAGAAGCGCCTGTTCCTGACCACGGACCAGGCCGAGCGTTTTTATGGCGTGCACCGTGAGCGGCCGTTCTTCCGCGACCTGGTGACCTTCATGACCTCCGGTCCGGTGGTCGTGCAGGTGCTGGAGGGCGAGAATGCGGTCGCCCGCAACCGCGAGATCATGGGCGCCACCAACCCGGCCAACGCCGCCGAGGGCACCATCCGCAAGGACTTCGCCGAGTCGATCGAGGCGAACTCGGTGCACGGCTCCGACGCGCCGGAGACGGCCGCCCAGGAGATCCGCTTCTTCTTCAGCGACCTCGAGATCGTCCCCTGATCCCTGCGATCACGGGTTTTCACGGGAAAGGCCGCCCCTCGGGGCGGCCTTTTCGCGTTTCATGGATGTTGTACCGTTACGCCGGTGTCGTGGACACGCCGGGCGATGTAGGATATTCGAAGGAACAGGGCCCTCGCCGGGGCCGCGCGCCTGAGGAGCACGTGGGATGGAATTCCAGGACAAGCAGCCGATCATCTCGCTCTTGGCGCCGCTCGCCCCGACGATCGCGACGGGACGCAACGACCTCGGCGACGAGGCGGTGGTCGAACTCCTGGTCCGCGGCTACGTCGACAAGTGCCTGGAATCGTTCCGCGAGGCGATGACCGACGCGGTGACCCAGGACGAGGCGGTGAATTCCATCTACCGGCTGGCCAGCGCGCTGAACGCCGTGTTCCTGGGACAGAGCGGCTTCGACACCATCGTCGTGCACGATTGGAACTCGCCCGACCAGTTGGGCGTCTTCCTGCGCGACACGCTGGATTTCGACTTCCCGCCGGAGGAATGCGTGCGCGCCACCCTGGTGCACATGGCGACGCACGTCATGTACGCCCTCCAGGGATCGCAGCCGGACTGGAAAGATCAGGTCGATTCGCTGGTGATCGAGGTGCGGGACCTGCTGCTCGGACGGCTCCCCAACGGCGAGGAGCCGCCCGTCGCGTGAACGCGGCCTGCCGTTACAGCAGGAAGAGTGCCATCAGCACCAGCAGCACGACCACCGCGCCGGTGGCGTACTTGGTGAACTGCGTGAACGCGTGCCAGCCGGCCGCGTGCTCGCGCACCAGTTCCTCGCTGACGACCTGTTCGTGGTGACCAACCGAAGCCATGGAGCCCCTCCTTCTTTATTGGCGGTTGTCGCCGGAGGGAATTAGGGAGTGCGGCGCGAGTCGGCAAGTGGGCTATGACCCTCTCCCGCCCCGGGAGAGGGTGGCCGGCGGAGCCGGCCGGGTGAGGGCAAGGGCAAGGATCCTTGGAGTCACCCTCACCCTCCCGCTCTTCGAGCGGGCCCCTCCCTCTCCCGAGGCGGGAGAGGGTAAGACGTCACGCCGCCGGGTTGACCAGCGCCGCGTCCGTGCCGGGCACGTGCCCTTCCACAACCACGCGTTCGCCGTCCACGCGGACGCGGCCCTCGGCGATCAGGCGGACGGCCAGGGGGTAGATGCGGTGCTCCTGCTCCAGCACGCGCTCGGCCAAGGCGTGCGGGTCGTCGGTGCCGAGCACCGGGACGGCGGCCTGCACGATGATCGGCCCCTCGTCCATGGCCGGGCGCACGTAGTGCACCGTGCAGCCGTGCACGCGCACGCCGGCCGCGATGGCGCGCTCATGCGTGTCCAGCCCCTTGAACGAGGGCAGGAGCGAGGGGTGGATGTTGATCAGCCGGTTCTGCCAGCGCTCGACGAACCACGGCGACAGGATGCGCATGAAGCCGGCGAGGCACACCAGCTCCACCCCCGCGCCGCGCAGAGCCGCGTCCATCGCCGCCTCGAACGCCGGCTTGTCGCCGGGGTAGTCGCGGTGGCTGACCACCGCGGTGGCGATGCTGGCTTTCGCCGCCCGTTCAAGGCCGTAGGCATCGGCCTTGTTGGACAGGACGAGCGCGATCTCCGCCGGGAAGCCCGGCTGGGCGCAGGCGTCGATCAGGGCCTGGAGGTTGCTCCCCCGGCCCGAAATCAAAACGCCCAACTTCAAGCCGGAGGGCTTCAGGCCGGCGGGCTTCAGACCGGCCATTCCGTGTCCATCCCGTTGACGGTGACCCGCTCCGTGCCCTCCGCCACCGCGTGCACGGTGCCGACGGTGTAGACCGTCTCGCCGTGCTGGCGCAGGAGTGCCGCGGCTTCCTCGGCGCGCTCGGCCGGGCAGACCACGATCATGCCCAGGCCGCAGTTGAAGGTGCGCGCCATGTCGGCCGGGGTCAGGCCGCCGGTCTTCGCCAGCCAGCCGAACACCGGCAGCAGCGGCCACGCCTTGGCGTCCAAGGTCACGCCCAGGCCGGCGGGCAGCACGCGCGGGATGTTCTCGATCAGGCCGCCGCCGGTGATGTGCGCCATCGCCTTCACGGCCCCGGCGCGCACGGCGGCCAGCGTGCCCTTCACATAGATGCGCGTCGGCGTCAGCAGCGCCTCGCCCAGGCCCTTCTCCGCGTCCCACGGGCACGGCGCGGCGTAGCCCAGGCCGGACTTCTCGACCAGACGGCGCACCAGCGAGAAGCCGTTGGAGTGCACGCCCGACGACGCGAGGCCGAGCAGCACGTCGCCCGCCTGGACGGTGCCGCCGGTCAGCGCGTTCTCGCGCTCGACCGCACCCACCGAGAATCCGGCGAGGTCGTAGTCGTCCTTGGCGTACATGCCCGGCATCTCGGCGGTCTCGCCGCCGACCAGCGCGCAGCCGGCCTGCCGGCAGCCTTCGGCGATGCCCGACACGATGGCGCGTCCCGCCTCCACCTCCAGCTTGCCGGTGGCGAAGTAGTCGAGGAACAGGAGCGGTTCCGCTCCCTGGACCACGAGGTCGTTGACGCACATGGCGACAAGGTCGATGCCGACCGTGTCGTGCTTGCCGGTCTCGATCGCGACCTTGAGCTTGGTGCCGACGCCATCGGTCGTTGCGACGAGCAGCGGATCGCGGTAGCCGGCGGCCTTCAGATCGAAGAGCGCGCCGAAGCCGCCGAGTCCGGCGTCGGACCCGGGCCGTGCGGTGGAGCGGGCAAGCGGCTTGATCGCTTCGACGAGCGCGTTGCCGGCATCGATGTCCACGCCCGCTTCTTTGTAGGCGTCGGACGTGTTTTTCGACTGGGTGCTGATGGTATCCTCGCTTGGGCTGGGCTATATACCGGGCCAACGGAACGGGCCGAACATACTCGAATCGGAAGGCATTGCAATGCTCCACCGCCGTCGCTGGTCCCTTTGCGCGGGCCTCGCCGCCGTCCTGCTTCTCCTGGCGGGCCTGACCGGCCCCGCGGGCGCCCAGATCGTGGCCCCCCCGCCGCAGTCCGCCAACGACGCCTTCGCCGTGTCGGGCATCCAGGTGGACGTTGCCGCCGCCAACGCCAACGCCGCGCGCGACCAGGCCATCACCCAGGCGCAGCGCAAGGCGTGGGACACGCTGTACCAGCGCATGGTGCCGGGCGGCGGTGCGGCGCCGAAGCTGTCGGACTACGACCTCGCCCGCCTCGTGCAGGGGTTCGAGATCGACAACGAGAAGGTCTCGGCCACCCGCTACGTCGGCACCTTCACGGTGCGCTTCCGCCCGACGCCGGTGCGCGAGCAACTGGCGGGCGCCGGGGCGGGCAGCTACGTCGAGCCGCCGACCCGGCCGCTGGTCGTGCTGCCCATCACCGTGACCGATGGCCGCACCATCCTGTGGGAGGACCGCACCCCCTGGCGCGACGCGTGGGAGGAGCGGGACGCCGGCAACTCCCTGGTGCCGCTGGTCGTGCCGGACGGCGAGCTGGAGGACATCCAGGCCATCACCGCCGCCGACGCGCTCGCCGGTTCGCCCGAGGCGCTGGCCCGCATCGCCCAGCGCCACCGTGCCGGCGGAGTCGTGGTCGCCCGCACCGAACTGCCGCCGGGCGGCCCGAATCCGAAGGCGCCGCTGACCGTGGAGGTGACCCGCCTGGGCCTGGACGGCACGCGCGAGCAGCAGACGGTCACCGTCCGCCCCGACCCCGACGACCGCGCCCCCGACCTGATGCGCCGTGCCGTCAGCTTCACCGGCGCCACGCTGGACGAGATGTGGAAGCGGGAGAACACCGTCTCCTCCGGCGCCGAGCAGACCTTCACCGTCTCCGTCCCCCTCGGCCGCATCGAGGACTGGGTGGAGGCGCGGCGCCGGCTGGCGGGTACCAACGGCGTGACGCGCGCCGACATCCTGTCGCTGTCGCGCAGCGAGGCCATCATCGCGCTGACCGTGCGCGGCGACGTGCAGCGCCTTCAGCAGGCGCTGGCCCGCCGCGACCTGGCGCTGAGCGCCGCGCCGCAGCCCCCGGTGCTGTCCGGCCAGCCGGTGCTGCCGGCGCGCCCGGCCTACGAACTGCGCCTCGCTGGCCGCGGGGCGGAGCTGCAGCCGCTGCCCCCTGCCGGCGGCGCCGGAGTCGGCATCGCTCCGCCGTCGGCCGCCGTGCCTTCGCTGGCGCCGCCGTCCGCATCGTCGCCGTCGATCAGCGGCACGCCGCTGCCGGCGCCGTCGTATGGCGGCGCGCCGGCCCCCCTGCCGGAGGGCTCCACCGCGCCCATCGGCACGCTGGGCACCCTGCGGCCGGGTTCGCCGCGGTACTGACGCGGCGTGGAATCTGTTGGGTTTTCGCTGGCGCTCAACCCAACCTACGCGGTTCCGGTAGGTTGGGTTGAGCGCCAGCGAAAACCCAACGTTCGATTCGACGAGGAACGAGGAACGGTGCGCCGGTGAGCATCCCCAACATCATCACGTTCGGCCGCATCCTGGCGGTGCCGCTCGCGGTCTACCTGATCCTGTCCGGGGAGCTGGGGT
>NZ_DASPMG010000374.1:0-49707 GCF_035627195.1 Azospirillum sp. | reverse complement strand
GACCTGCTGTACGGCAACCTGGGCATGGACACGCTGTTCGGCGGGCAGGACGCCGACACGGTGTTCGGCGGCCAGGACGCCGACGTGATCTACGGCAACATGGCCAACGACGCGCTGTACGGCAACATGGCCAATGACACGATCTTCGGTGGCCAGGGCGACGACAGCATCTTCGGCGGCCAGGGCGACGATGTCGTGGCCGGCAACCTGGGCGACGACGTGCTGAACGGCAATCTGGGCAACGACACGCTGGTGGGCGGGGCGGGGGCCGACCGCTTCGTCTTCGCCACCGGCGGCGGCGCCGACACCGTCGGCGACTTCGACTTCGCCCAGGGCGACCGCATCCAGGTTGCCGCCGGCATGACCTGGACCATCGCCGACGGCCCGAACGGCGCCGTCATCAGCTTCGGCACCGGCGACCAGATCACCCTAACCGGCATCAGCGCCACCAACGTCACCAGCGGCTGGATCGTCACCGGATAAGTGATCATCGAAGCTGTACCGGAAAAACGGGGAGTCCGCGGGGAACCGCGGGCTCCCCGTCGCCGTTCCGGGATCCGGCGGAGGCGCCCTACCCCGAACTTGTCACCGCCCGGCGGCCGTTAACGCTTTCGAAACCATCGGAAATCGCGTTAACTGCGATGAAATATGGTTAACAAACCGTTTCCTGGTGTGTTTACCCACCGGCACCGGTTTGTAGCGGGGCAAGGAGAGGTGACATGGCGGCCACCAGCAAGATCCTGACGGATGCGGGCCTGCTCGGCCCGACGCCGCCGGAACAGGTGGAGGACGCCTTCACCGAGCGCCTGCGCGAGGCCATCGAGCGGGACGAGCTGATGCTGGCCTACCAGCCGCAGGCGGACGCCCACACCGGCACGCTGACCGGGTTCGAGGCGCTGGTGCGCTGGCGCCTGTCGGACGGCACGGTGGTGCCGCCGGACGTCTTCATTCCCATGGCCGAGGCGACGGGCGCCATCGACGCGCTGGGCGAATGGGTGCTGCGCCGCGCGTGCGAGACGATGGCCGGCTGGCTGCGCGACGGCATGGCCGACGTGCCGGTGGCGGTCAACGTCTCCTCCCACCAGTTCAACCGGCCGGGGCTGGCCCGCACCGTACTGGGCGTGCTGACGGAGACCGGGCTGCCGGCCAACAACCTCAAGCTGGAGCTGACCGAGACGGCGCTGTTCCACGGCGGCGACGCGGCGCGCGAGGCGCTGCTGGAGCTGCGCGGGGCCGGGGTGCGGCTGGTGCTGGACGATTTCGGCACCGGCTATTCCTCACTGGCGCTGCTGCGCAAGGTGCCGGTGGAGGCGCTGAAGATCGACAAGCACTTCGTGCAGGCGATGGTGGAGGACCGCGACGCTGCCGCCATCGTGCACGCGGTGATCGCGCTGGCCCACGCGCTGGGCCTGCAGGTGATCGCGGAGGGTGTGGAGACGCCGGAGCAGTTGCTGTTCCTGCGCGCCTACCGCTGCGACCGCATCCAGGGCTACCTGCTCTCGAGGCCGCTGCACGAGCCCGACGTGCCGGATTTCATCGCGGCGCTGGGCGGGATCGGCTCCGGCGGGCTGCCGCCAGCCGGATGACCTTGTCCGTCTCCTCCCAGGGGACGAGCTGCAGCGCCTCCTCGACGCCGGCCCAGCGCACCTCCAGCGCGTCGTCGCCGGCCACCGCCTCGCCCGCGCGCCACTCGGCGGCGACCTCGACCAGCGTGTAGTGGTACTGGATGCGCCCTTCGCCGTCGCGGTTGATTGCGTCGACGACAGTCACCACCTCGACCGGTTCGACGGTGAGGCCGGTTTCCTCCAGCACCTCGCGCGCCGCCGTCTCGAACACCGTCTCGCCGACGCCCTGGGCGCCGCCCGGCAGGCTCCACTGCCCCAGCCTCGGCGCCCGCCCGCGGCGGATGAGCAGCAACTCCTCCCCTTTCCAGACGATGACGCCGACGCCCACCCAGGGGCGGTCGGGATAGGCGCGGCCGGAGCGGTCGGCGGGAGAATCGGCGGGGGCATCCGTGGTCATGGTGGCCAGAGTAGCAGGCCGCCTTGACACCGCACCAGCCCGCTCCGACACTCATTTCCGGTTTGGCGCGGGGTTGGAGGATCGGCCATGGGCGTGCTGCCGTTGCGCAAGGACAACCAGGAGCTGAAGGCCGCGGTGGACCGCGCCCTGAGCGAGGGCCCCCTGACCATCACCCGCGACGGCGTGCCCGCCGCGGTGCTCGTCCCGGCCGAGGAGTACCAGCGGATGGCCCAGCGGTTGGCGGGGGCCGAGCGGCCCACCCTGGGGCAATTGATTCTGCGCCGCGCCCCGGAGGATGCCGTTGACCTTGATGCCCTCATTGGCCCGCGCAACGGCGTGTGGCGGCGTGAAGCGCCGGACTTCGAATGACCCCCGACCTGCTGGACACCAACATCCTGTCGGAAGCTTACCGGCCGCGCCCACATCCCGGCGTGGTCGACTGGCTTGCACAGCTTCCTGACGGAGCAGGTTTCATTAGCGCCATCACCATCGGCGAGATTCACAAGGGGATCGTCAAGCTCCGCCCGACAAACCTCGCAAAGGCCGCACGGCTGGAGGCTTGGCTGCACACCATCGAAACGCTTCAGGCCAATACCATCCTTCCCATCGATACGGCGATTGCCAAGCGGTGGGCGGAACTGCGCGTGGCGCGCCCGCAAGGCAATTCGGAAGACCTGCTGATCGCCGCGACCGCCCTGGTGCACGGGCTGACGGTGGCAACGCGCAACGTGCGGGATTTCGCGGACCTGGGCGTCCCGCTGCACAACCCGTTCGAGCCCGCCGGAGGCGGCACGCCATGAAACTGAACGAGATTCGCACCTTCGTGGCGGTGGCCGAGGCGCAGTCGGTGCAGGAGGCGGCGGCGCGGCTGCACCTGACGCAGTCGGCCGTGTCGCGCCTGATCCAGCGCCTGGAGGCCGACGTCGGCGCCACCCTGTTCGACCGGCAGAGCAAGCCGCTGATGCTGACCCGCGACGGCGAAATCGCGCTGGCGCACGGGCGGCGCGTGCTCGCCTCCGTCGACCAACTGGCCGGCGCCTTCGCCAAGGGCAGCGAACCGGCCGGCCTGCTGCGCCTGGGCGCCACGCACGTGCTGGCGCGGGCACTGACCGGCGCGGCGCTGGACGACCTGCGCGCCGCGTTCCCCGGCCTGACCGTGCGGTTCCATTCGGACTGGAGTGCGGCGCTGCTGGAGCGCATGGAGAACGGCGCGCTGGACGGCGCCATGATCCTGCTGAACGGCGACGACGCGCCGCCGGCCGACCTGCCCGGCCACCGCCTGTCGCTGGAGGAGGTGCACGTGGTCGGCACGCCGGACCTGATCGCGCGCTGCCGCGGATCGCTGGCCGCCATGAACGAGGTCGGCTGGGTGCTGCAGCCGGAGGGATGCCGGTACCGCAGCGCGCTGGTGGAGGCGCTGAAGCGCGCCGGGCTGACGCTGAACGTCGCGGTCGAGGCGTTCGACCAGGAGATGCTGCTGTCGCTGGCCGCGCGCGGCTTCGCCTTCGGCGTCGGGCCGCTGCGCCTCTTGGAGGACTCGCCGCTGGCCGGGCGGCTGCGGCCGGTGCCCGTGGACGGCTTTCACCTGACGGTCGCCGCATGGCTGGTGCGCGCGCGGTACGGCGAGCGGCTGTCGCGCGTCTTCGACACCTTGGAAGCTAGCCTTCTCAACCAGTTCCGGCCACGGCCGCAGGCGTTTCATTCCGCCGCGGAATGATCCAGTTTCCCATTATGAATTGGCGGAAAGCCCAACGCCGCGCGTAGGATGTGCGGTGCAAAAGCCGGCATTCTCCTGACCGGCGGGAGGGACACGAGACATGAGCACCACAACCGCCCCGGCGCCGGCCTCGCACGGCTGGCGCACGCCGGCCGTCATCATCGCCTGCGGCTGCCTGATCGCCATGCTGGGCTTCGGCCCGCGCTCCGTCATGGGACTGTTCATCCAGCCGCTGTCGGAGACGCGCGGTTGGGGGCGCGACGTCTTCGCGCTGGCCATCGCCATCCAGAACCTGCTGTGGGGCGCTGGCGGCCCGTTCGCCGGCGCGCTGAGCGACCGTTTCGGGCCGGGCGTCGTGCTGGCCGCCGGCGGCGTGCTGTACGGCATCGGGCTGGCGCTGATGAGCTGGGCGGACACGCCGGGCCTGCTGTACCTGACGGCCGGCGTGCTGGTGGGGCTGGGGCTGTCGGGTGCGTCGTTCGGCGTGGTCATCGCCGGCTTCAGCCGGCTGGTGCCGCCGGAGAAGCGGTCGTGGTCCATGGGTATCGCCACCGCCGCCGGATCGATGGGCCAGTTCCTGTTCGCGCCGCTGGGGCAGGCGTTCATCGCCGGCTACGGCTGGCAGACGGCGATGCTGATCCTGGCCGGCACCATGCTGCTGGTGCCGGTGCTGGCCACCGCCTTCGGCGGCAGCGGCGGATCGCGCGGCGCGCAGCATGTGACCGGCGCCGACGTCGGCTTCATGGAAGCCATCCGGCAGGCCTTCGCGCACCGCAGCTACGTGCTGCTGGTGGCCGGGTTCTTCGTGTGCGGCTTCCAGCTGGCCTTTATCACCACGCACCTGCCGCCCTACCTGACCGAGGCCGGCATCAGCCCGACGCTGGCCGGATGGGCGCTGGCGCTGATCGGCCTGTTCAACATCATAGGCTCGTATGCGTCTGGCGTTCTCGGCGGGCGGATGAGCAAGCGCTACCTGCTGGTTGCCAATTACTTCCTGCGCGGCACCTTCACCGCCGCCTTCATCCTGCTGCCGATCACGCCGGTCTCGGTGTTGATTTACGCGGCGGGCATGGGCATCCTGTGGCTGTCGACGGTGCCGCCGACGTCCGGCCTCGTGGCGCTGATGTTCGGCACGCGGTACCTGGGCATGCTGTACGGCTTCGCCTTCTTCAGCCATCAGGTCGGCGGCTTCCTGGGCGTCTGGCTGGGCGGCGTGCTGTACGAGCGCACGGGATCGTACGACGTGGTGTGGTGGGCCAGCGTGGTTCTGGCACTGGCCTCGGCGCTGGTGCACTGGCCGATCCACGAGCGGCCGGCGCCGGAGATGGTGCCGGCGCAGGCGCGCGGATAGAGGAAACGCCCGCAGAGGGAACGCATGACCACCACGCCCACCACCTCTCCTCCTTCACTCGGTTCCGGGCACGGCTTCGCGCTGGCCTTCGGTGGCGTGGTCGTGGTGGTGTGGCTGGCGCTGATGGCGATGTCCCTGCGCGAGGCGGCGCTGCCGCCGGAGACGGACGGCACGGTGCTGGCCGTCTTCCCGCCCGGCATGTCGGACGAGGCGGCCTTCACCGCCGTGGTGCGCGCGGGCGGCGAGCCGGTGCGCTCGACCTGGGCTGGCTGGGTGGCGCGCGGCACGGAAGCGGGCTTCGTCGGCCGGCTGAAGTCGGAAGGCGCGCTGGCGTCGTTCGGCGAGTTGCCGGTCGTCGGTCCGGCGCTGGGCGGCTGCGCGGTGACCATGGACGACGACAAGCGGCCGAAGCTGTACGAGTTGCGGTAATCGCCGGAAACGAAAAAGGCCCTCTCCCTGGCCGGCTGGGAGAGGGCCCTCGTTGTCAGGCCGAAAATAAACCCGGCATCAGTACATGTGCTGGCCGCCGTTGATCGACAGCGTCGAGCCGGTGATGAAGCCGCCGTCGTCGGAGACCAGGAACAGCACGCCGCGGGCGATCTCCTCGGCCTTGCCGAGGCGGCCGACCGGGATGCGGGCGACGATCTTCTCCAGCACGTGGGCCGGCACCGCGCGCACCATGTCGGTGTCGATGTAGCCCGGCGCGATGGCGTTCACGGTGATCCCCTTGGCCGCGCCCTCCTGGGCCAGCGCCTTGGTGAAGCCGTGGATGCCCGACTTGGCGGCGGCGTAGTTGACCTGGCCGTACTGGCCGGCCTGACCGTTCACCGAGCCGATGTTGACGATGCGGCCGAAGCCGCGCTCGCGCATCCCGTCGATCACGTTGCGGCACATGTTGAAGCAGGAGGTGAGGTTGGTGGCGATCACCGCCTCCCACTGCTCCGGCGTCATGCGGTGGATGACCGTGTCGCGGGTGATGCCCGCGTTGTTGATCAGCACGTCGATCGGGCCCAGTTCGGCCGCGATCTTCTCGCAGCCGGCCTTGCAGGCATCGAAGTCCGACACGTCGAACTTGTAGGCCTTGATGCCGGTGCGCGCCGTGAATTCCTCGGCGGCCTTATCGTTGCCGGCGTAGTTGGCGGCGACCGTGTAGCCGGCGTTCTTCAGGCCGACGGAAATGGCTTCACCGATACCGCGCGTGCCGCCGGTGACAACTGCAACTCGAGCCATAGGCTCCTCCCCCAGTTTCTGATTGGATCCGATCGTTACCGGACGCGCGGGCCGCTCCCCTCGAAGCGGCCCGCGGTCCTTCTTCGACTTAGTCGCGCGCCACGCAGAGCGCCACGCCCATGCCGCCGCCGATGCACAGCGTGGCGAGGCCCTTCTTGGCGTCGCGCTTCTGCATCTCGTGCAGCAGGGTCACCAGCACGCGGGCACCCGACGCGCCGATCGGGTGGCCGAGCGCGATGGCGCCGCCGTTGACGTTCACCTTGGCCGGATCCCAGCCCAGGTCCTTGTTGACGGCCAGGGCCTGGGCGGCGAAGGCCTCGTTCGCCTCGATCAGGTCGAGGTCCTCGACCTTCCAGCCGGCCTTCTGCAGGGCGAGGCGGGAGGCCGGGATCGGGCCGGTGCCCATGATCGCCGGATCGACACCGGCGGTCGCCCACGACACGATGCGGGCCAGCGGGGTGACGCCGCGGCGCGCCGCGTTGTCGGCGGTCATCAGCACCAGCGCGGCGGCGCCGTCGTTGATGCCCGAAGCGTTGCCGGCGGTCACCGTGCCGTCCTTCGAGAAGGCCGGGCGCAGCTTGGCCAGCGACTCAAGCGTGGTGCCGTGCTTGGGGTGCTCGTCGGTGTCGACGATGACGTCGCCCTTGCGGCCCTTGATGGTGACCGGGACGATCTCGTCCTTGAAGCGGCCGGCCTTCATGGCGGCCTCGGCCTTCTGCTGGGAGGCCGCGGCGAAGGCGTCCTGCTCCTCGCGGGTCAGCTGCCACTTCTGCGCCACGTTCTCGGCCGTGTTGCCCATGTGGTAGCCCTGGAAGGCGTCCCACAGGCCGTCCTTGAGCATGGTGTCGAGGAACTCGGCCGTGCCCATCTTGACGCCGTTGCGCATGTGCATGACGTGCGGCGCCTGGCTCATGCTCTCCTGGCCGCCGACGACCATGACGTCGGCGTCGCCGTTGCGGATCGCCTGATAGCCGAGCGCCACCGTGCGCAGGCCGGAGCCGCACAGCTGGTTGATGCCGAACGCGGTCTTGTCGACCGGAATGCCGGCGTTCACGGCGGCCTGACGGGCCGGGTTCTGGCCCTGGCCGGCGGCCAGGATCTGCCCCAGGATGACCTCCGTGACCTCGCCGGCCTCGGTCTTCGCGCGCGCCAGCGCCTCGCGGATGGCGACCTCGCCCAGGTAATGCGCCGGGACCGAGCTCAAGCCGCCATTGAAGGCACCGATGGCCGTGCGCGCGGCGCCGGCGATAACAACCTCTGTCATGTTGACGCTCCTCAGATTTGACAGTTTTATTATGAGAGCTGTGTAGCAGTCAGGAGACACGCCACCTTAGGGCCAACATACTGCCAATGCAAGGCGCCCGTCCGGGTCGGGCTAACCTGTCGCATTAAGCCATTCGGCCAGGGGACGCCATACGCCCATCTCCGCTCCGGCGCTGACCACCATGCCTATATGGCCGAGTGGGGGCATAATCATTTGCGCACCCGGAATGGTTAGAGCCAGAACCGTGGCCGAGGCCGGCGGCACGATGCGATCACGCTCGGGAATCAGCGCCAAGGTCGGCACCTTCACTCGCGCGGGGTCCACCGGCAGGCCGCCGACCAGCCAGCCGCCACGCGCCGTATCGTTGCGCCCGTACCAGCCGGCCAGCGTGTCGCGCGCCACCGCCGCCGCCAGCGGCACGCCGTCGTTGAGCCAATCCTCCAGCGCCACGAAGGCCGCGGCGGCGGGGCTGTCGGGGTCCATGCGGGCGAACTGGCTGAACTTCTTCAAGGCCAGCAGCGGGTCGAGCTGGGCGAACAGCGCCTGGATGGCGTCCACCGGCAGTTCCCCCCAGGCGTCCAGCAGCGGGCCGAAGGGCTGGAAGAAGGCGGCGGCGCGCCGCGCCGTGGCCGCGTCCTCGGCGTGGAAGTCCCAGGGTGTCGCCATCAGCGTCAGGGAGGCGACGTCGCGCGGCCGGCGCAGCGCCAGCGCCGTGGTCAGCAGCCCGCCCATGCAGTAGCCGACCACCGGCACCGCCCGCCCGGCGCGCGCCACCACGTCGTCCAGCGCGCGCTCCAGCCGGCCGGCGATGTAGTCGGTCAGCGTGAAGCGCCGCTCCAGCGGCCCCAGCGGCCCCCAGTCCAGCAGGAACGGCCGGACGCCGCGCCCGGCCAGCCAGCGCATCAAGCTCTTGGACGCCGACAGGTCGAGGATGTAGTGGCGGTTGACCAGCGACGGCACGAACAGCACAGGCCGCCCGTTTTCGGGACCGTAGTCGAGCAGCCGGCTGTTCCCCTCCGTCCACACCGCGGGCGGGTCCGGCAGATCGCGGCGGTAGGGGTGGTGGCGGTAGCGCTCGATGCCCGTCAGCGCGCGGTCGAGCCGGATGCGCGCCTCGCGGTCAACCGCCCTGGCCAGCGCGTCCGGATCGGCGGCGGCGAGGTGCCTTTGCAGCTCGGCCGCCCGCTCCGCCAGATGGGGCTTCCACGGCAGCGAGCCGTTCCTCGAGGGCGGCAATGCGGCGCCGGAGCTCAGCAGCGTCGCCGTCACCGTGGTCAGGTGCAGGCCGAGCGGGCGCGGCCCCAGGCGCGGCGGGGGGCTGGTTTTCTCGGCTGTGGTCTCGGCTGTGGTCATGGACCGGGCCCGTGGCGGGAGAAGCGGAAGCGGCAGCGGGTGCAGGAGCCGGGCGCGGGTCCCAGTCGGTGCCGGGCGTGCCGCCGAAGGCGAAGCCGGCCGGGCCGAAGGCGAACGGCGCCAGCGACGCCGCCCCCTGCCCCATCATCTGGAAGGCGCGCGCGAGGTTCTCCGCCATGGCCGGATCGGCGGCCAGCGCCGCCCATTGCTCCTGCCAAAGATCGAGGTAGCGGCGCGCCAGGGCGTCCAGAGTGGGTACGTCGGAGTCGGTGGGGTCGGCCATGCCGAACAGTATATGAGGTGTACCGCGGCCTTGACCAGAGCGCGCGTCGTCGCGGCAAAACGGACGCTTCCGCTGGCAATTGCCCTACTTTACGGCAGGATGCTTGCCACGCTGCCCGGCATGTCGTAGTTCTAGAGTCTACAGGATTTTCCGCCGGACCCCATATTGAAAGAGACCGCGATGGCCGAGAAGGAAGAACAGAAGTCCGCCCCCATCACGATCAAGAAGTACGCCAACCGGCGGCTCTACAACACGGCAACGTCCAGTTATGTGACGCTCGACCACCTCTGCCAGATGGTGAAGGACGGCCTGGACTTCGTGGTCTACGACGCCAAGACCGGGGAGGACATCACCCGCTCGGTCCTCACCCAGATCATCGTCGAGGAAGAGAGCAAGGGCCAGAACCTGCTGCCGATCAGCTTCCTGCGCCAGCTCATCGGGTTCTACGGCGACAACATGCAGTGGATGGTGCCGCGGTACCTCGAATACAGCATGCAGTCCTTCGCTCGCAACCAGGAGCAGATGCGCGACTATTTCCAGAACACGCTGGGCGGGATGTTCCCGTTCGGCCGCCTGGAGGAGATGGGCAAGCAGAACCTCGCCATGTTCGAACGCGCCATGCGCATGTTCACCCCCTTCGGCGCCGAGGGCGGCCCGGGCGAGCACCCCGCCCCGACGCAGGTCCCGCAGCCGGCCGCCCAACCGGGCGACCATTCGCTGGACGATCTGCAGAAGCGTATCGACGATCTGCAGAAGCAGATCGCCAACATCAGCAAGGCGAAGCCGGAGAAGTAATGTCTAAAGCCCTCCCCCTGCTCCGCAGCGGGAGGGTTTTAAATCACCCCAGCTTCACGTAGCCGCGCTCGATGATGCGTTGCGCGGCTTCGAAGACGGCAACCATTTCCTCGTAGGCCTTGCGGTGGTGCTCCACCTCGGCGACGGCGGCGGCGTCGGGGTGGCGCTGCTCGGCCATCTTCAGGCCGGCGCGGATGTAGTCGGCGCGCAGTTCGGCCACCCGCACCGCCAGCTTCAGGAAGTTCTCGCGGTTGAGGTTGGGGATCTCCTGGCCGATGATGACGCAGTTCGCTTCCAGAACCGCGGCCTCCATGTTCTCCAGGAACTGCATGACGCGATGCCGGTTCGCCTCGTCGGCGAGTTCCGGCGTCAGCAGCTTGTCGACCTTGCCCTTGCTGTATTCCCCGACGATCTTGCCGCCCGACATGATGCCCTCCGCCTGCCTGGGACGGCCATGATCGCACCAACAGGTGCCAACCGCCAGCGGCCTTGACCGTCAGTCCCGGAACAAATGCGGGACGATGGCCGCCTCCGGCCCGACGCGCGGATCGGCGGATTCGCGCACGCTCATGCCCAGGCACTTGTCGCCGACGACCCAGGCGTGCAGCACCGCGTGCGCCCCGTCCTGCTCGAACACCGGCGGCGCCTCCATCCACAGGCACGGCCCCTCCGGGAAGGCGCCGGTGCCGACGGTGATGCGGCCGTGTTCGATCAGGCGCGTGGGGGCGTGGTCCAGCCCCTCGGCGGCGCGCAGGATCAGCGCCTCGCCGCCGCCGATGCCCTCCTCGCTCAACGCCGCGCGGCACAGGTTGGGGTGGCCGGGGTACAACTCCCACAACAGCGCCAGCAGCGCGTGGTTGGCCATCGGCCAACGCCACACCGGCTCCACCACCGCCATGGCCGCGCCCCGCAGGTGCTGGGCGAAGCTGTCGTCGACCATCGCCTCCCACGGGTAGAGCTTGAGCAGCCAGGCGATCGCGGCACCACCCTGGTCGCGGAAGCGGCCCTGGTCCCAGACGATGTCCTGCAAGGGCAGCAGCGTGGTGGCGATGCCGGCCTCGGCCGCCGTGGCGGCGAGGTAGATCAGTTCCCCCTCGCGCACCGGGTCGGGGGTGAGGCAGCCGAGGTGCAGGTGCTCGCGCCCCGGGCCGGCGGCGGCCAGTTCCTCCCACCGCTCGATCAGCGCCTCGTGCAGGCCGTTGAACTGGTCGTGGCCGGAGTACAGCGCCTCCAGCCAGTTGCCCTGGACGATGGATGCTGCGAACAGCCCGTCCGGCTGGTCGTAGTTGGTGCCCAGCAGCTTCAGCGAATCGCGCCCGTCGTAGGCCAGCGCCAGCCGGCCGACCAGCCCGCCCGCGCGCTCGTTGATGCCGAAGGGGCGCCAGTAGTCGGCCCACGCCGCCTCCACCAGGCGCGCCGCCTCGCCGCGCAGGCCCAGGCGGGCCAGCAGGCGGCGGTCGACGGCGACGCGCACCGCCTCGCGCACCATGCCGTGCAGCTCGTCCGCCACGCTTTCGATCAGGTCGATCTGCTGGGGAGAGAACTCATAGCGCACGTCCTCCCGCCACGCCGCGGCGGCTGGCGCCGCGGCCGTGCCGAAGGGGTACTTGCGGATCCCCGGGCGCCAGTCGACCCGGGGCGTCACCGTCACTCTGCGCATCGCATCACCACCCGAAACGCTGAATCAACAGGCGGCCCCGCAGCCGGTCGCGGCCGGTTCTGACGAAGGCGGCGATGCCGGGGAACGACGGCGACGGGCTCAAGGACGGGGGCTCCGGGTTGGGGGCTGACGGGCGGCGCGCATAATTCCCGGACAATCGCCGCAGCACAAGCGCCGGATGCTGCACTGCGGGGCGGAGCGGCCATGCCCGGAACACTGCCCGGCACACTACACGGCCGGCGCGTCGAGCCCGACCAGCCGGTAGAGCGTCGGGCGGTGCGCCTCCCAATGCTCGCTCCGCACCTCGGTGGCCGGGCGGTCGTGATAGCTCCACGGGATGTGGCGGGCGTTGAGGCCGACGAAATGCGCGCCGCAGCGCCCCAGCTCCGCCCGGTGCGGCCAGAAGGGGGAGCACACGCTCACCTCGTCCAGCGTCACCGTGCGGCAGGCGCCGGCACGCTGGAGAGCGGCGACCTGCAGCCCCTGTTCGTCCAACTCCGACGCCAGCGGCCCCGGCACGGCGTCCAACAGCGACGCCAGCGCCGCCGTCAGGTCGAAGCCCGCCGGCAGGCCGCGGATGCCGGTATTGCGCGGCTCCGGCCCGCACCAGGGGGCGAAGCGGCCGAAGGCGGGGACGACGTCCTCGGCCAACACGAATGGGCCGCCGGCCGGGTCGTCCAGCCACGCCCGCACGGCTTCCGGCCGGTCCCACAGGATCAGGTCGTTGTCCAACGACAGCTCGGCCAGTTCAGGAAACAGGCGCGGCGGGGCGAACTTCCACGCCACCCCTTCCGCCATTCCGGCGTCCAGCCGCCCCGCCAGCGCCGCCGGCAGTCCGTGCGCGGGATGCCACGCCACGGCGTCCGGCACCGGGCCGGTGCGCCGCAGCACCTCCTCCAGATCCACGCTGTTGACGACGACGGCGTAGCGGGCCGCCTCCGCGAACAGGCGCCACACGCCCCATAGGGAGAGGCGCAACGCCTCGAACCCGCGCGGACTGACGTCGCCGATCGTCCAGCGAATGCCGAGGCTCGGGCGGGGAGCGGCCGAGGCGGGCGGGAGCGGCATGCGCATCACCGTGTGCGGGGAAACGTCGCGTGGATGCGACGCCAACCCCGCGCGCGGCAAAGCGGTTCCGCCCTCAGCCTCCCGTCGCCAGCACGAGGATGTCGCCGGCGCCGAGCGTGCGGACGTTCAGCGTGGCGATGGCAACCGCCGCCCCGGCGCCGCTGCCGTCGGCGTCGAAGAACAGCGTGCCGGTGGCCGTGTTGAAGACGAGCAGGTCGTTGGCGTCCGCCGGGTTGTTCAGCGCGAAGTTCGTCGCCGACAGCGTGCCCGCCCCCAGGTTGCCGAAGTTCGGGCTGACCATCAGCGGGTGCATAGCCTTCTATGACAGCGGAATAGGAAGCGTGGCGCGCCGCACACACGGGCATGCGCCAACATGTCGCACCTCCGGCACGGGAAATTTTCGGCATCGGCAAGCGACACTTGCGGTCGGCAGGCCGAATCACCCAGCCTCGCCTTACCTTCGGACGAGAGCGCTGTTTTGCACGTGCGGAACCCCTT
This sequence comes from Azospirillum sp., assembly GCF_035627195.1. GTDB lineage: Bacteria > Pseudomonadota > Alphaproteobacteria > Azospirillales > Azospirillaceae > Azospirillum. The sequence goes on along the minus strand of NZ_DASPMG010000374.1, from coordinate 36,466 downwards.
TTTTGACGACGCCCCCATCGTGATCGGTGCCACCGGCGGTTCGGGCACCCGCATGGTGCGGCGGATGCTGGAGCACGCGGGCGTGTTCATGGGCGCGCACGTCAACGAGGCCGGCGACTGCATGCCGTTCGAACCGGTGCTCGACCGGCTGATCAACCCCGTCCTGCACGCGGTGCGCGGCCTCGACTACCGCCTGTCGGACCTGCCCGCCCCCCTGGTGGCGGACGGGCTGGCGTTGTGCCGGCGGGTGGCGGCGCTGCACCTTGCGGATGCCCCGGCCGGCGCCGTGGCGTGGGGATGGAAAAACCCGCGCGCCATGTACCTGCTGCCCTTCTTTCACGCGCTGTTCCCGCGCCTGCGCTTCGTCCATCTGCTGCGCGACGGGCGGGACATGGCGCTGTCCGGCAACCAGTGGCAGCTGGCCCGGCACTTCGCCGCCATGTTCGGCGAGCCGGTCCCCGAAGCCGACGTGCCCGCCGCCGCCTGCCGGCTGTGGGAGCACGCCAACCGCACGGCCGCCGCCTGGGCGGACCGCACGCTCGGCCTCCGCTGCGTGCGGCTGCGGTTCGAAGACGTCTGCGCCGCCCCGCAGAGCGAAGCGCGACGCCTGCTGCGCGCCCTGGACCTGGACACCGCCCCGGCGGCGGAGGCGGCGGGCGCCGTCCGGCCGCCGGCCTCCCTCGGCCGCTGGCGCGCCCTGCCGGCGGAACGGCGCGGGACGCTGACGCGGATCGGCACCCCGGCGCTCGCCGTGTTCGGGTACGACGGCGCGCCCGCCACCGCGCCGGAGCGGCCGGTCGCCCTGCTGGTCGCCGGCATGCACCGCAGCGGCACGTCCGCCGTCGTGCGCGCGCTGAACCTGCTGGGCGCCGCCCTGCCCTCGACCCTGCTGGCGCCCGACGCCGGCAATCCGGCCGGCTATTGGGAAAGCCCGGAGGTGATCCGCCTGAACGACGAGGCGCTCGCATCCGCCGGCCTGTCCTGGGACGCCACCGCGGCGCTGCCGCCCGACTGGTTCGCCAGCCCGGCGGCAACGGCGTTCGAGCGCCGCGTGACCGCGCTGCTGACGCGCGAGTTCACCGGTGCGCCGCTGTTCGCCGTGAAGGACCCGCGCCTGTGCCGCCTGTTGCCGGCGTGGCTGCGCGCGGTCGAGGCGCTCGGCGTGCGGCCGGTGGTCGTCCTGCCGGTGCGCCACCCGGCCGCGGTGGCCCGTTCGCTGGCCCGGCGCGACGGCATGCCGGCGGCGCATGCCTTGCAGCTCTGGCTGCGCCACGCGCTCGACGCCGAGCGCGCCTCACGGGGCGTGGAGCGCATGTTCGTGGCGTACGAGGATCTGGCCGCCGACCCGGCGGGCGCGGCGGGCCGCCTCCGGACCGCGTTGCCGGACCTGCCGTTGCGCGCCGACGCGGATGCGCGCGTCGCCGCCTTCCTGGAACCGGAGCGGGGCACCGGGGCGCCGGCCGGCGTCCCGCTTCCCGAATGGGTCGCCCGCGCCCACGCGCGGCTCGCCGACGCGTGCCGTGGACGCGACGGCGGCCTGCCGGCGGCTTTCGACGCCCTGGCGGCGGAATGGGCCGCGGCAGAACAGCTGTACGCACCGCCCACGCCCGTCCCGCGGACCACGACCCTGGAGCAGGCGTTGGCGCTCGCCACCAAGCGTCACCGGGGCGGGGCCGCGGTGGAGGCGGAGGCCATCTACCGCCGTATCCTCACCACCCTGCCGGCCCAGCCCGACGCGCTGCACCTGTTGGGCCTGCTGCTGCACCAGACCGGCCGGCACGGGCCGGGCGCCGCACTCATCGGCCGGGCCGTCGCCGTGCGGCCGGGCAGCGCCCTTTATCATTCCAGCCAGGGCACGGTTCTCCAGGCCATGGGGCGCTTCGCCGAAGCCGAGCGCAGCCTGCGCCGGGCGCTCGCCCTCAAGCCGACGTTCTGGGAGGCGCACAGCAACCTGATCCTGGGCCTGGACTACGACGCCACGGCCGACACCGCCACGATCCAGGCCGAGTGCCGCCGCTGGTTCGAGACGCACGGCCGCCCGCTGGTGCCCGCGACCCCCCGCTTCGCGGTGGACGCCGATCCGGACCGCCGCCTGCGCGTCGGCTACGTGTCGGCCGACTTCCGCCAGCACCCGGCGGCGGAGGTGCTGCTGCCGATCCTGGAAAGCCACGACCATAGCGCCGTGGAGGCCGTCTGCTATTCCGGCGGCGAGATGCGGGACGCCATGACCGCGCGCTGCCGCGCCGCCGCGGCCGTGTGGCGCGACACCGCCGCCCTGTCGGACGAGGAGCTGACTGCTCAGGTGCGGGCGGACGGCATCGACATTCTGGTCAACGTCGCCGGACACGCGCACGGCAGCCGCCTGCCGGTGTTCGCGCGCCGGCCGGCGCCGGTGCAGGTCAGCGCCTGGGGCCTGCCGCGCGGCACCGGACTGCCGGTGATGGACGCGCTGTTCCTCGATCCGGTGATTGCCCCGCCCGGCGAGCGCCACCTGTACGCGGAGGAGGTGGTGGACCTGCCCTGCTGGCTGGTCTTCCGCGCCCCCGACGACGCACCGCCGGTCGGACCGCTGCCGATGCGCGCGGCCGGCGCCCTGACGCTTGGCTCCGCCAGCCGGCTGGAGAAGCTGTCGGACGGCACGGTTGCCCTCTGGTCGCGTGTCCTGGCGCGAATTCCCGCGGCGCGTCTGTTGCTGAAATCCTGGCATCTCGGCGACCCGGCGCAGGCGCGCGCCCTCGCCGCCCGCTTCGCCGGCCACGGCGTGCCGCCGGAGCGCCTGATTCTCGACGGGACCCATGATTCGCGCGACGCGCACATGGCCGTCTACCGCCGCATGGACCTGGCACTCGATCCGTTCCCGCACGGCGGCGGAATCACGACCTGCGACAGCCTGTGGATGGGCGTGCCGGTCGTCACCCTGCGCGGCCGCGCCCCTGCCGGACGTGGCACCGCCGCCATCCTGCATGCGGTCGGCCTCGCGGACTGGGTTGCGGAGGACGCGGACGCCTATGTCGACCTGGTGGCCGCAAAGGCGGCCGACCCCGACGGCCTTGCGACGTTGAGGGAAACGCTGCGTGAACGCTTCGCCCGCTCGCCCGCAGGCGACGCCGGCACCTACACCCGGGCGGTGGAGGCCGTGTACCGCCGGCTGTGGCGACGCTGGTGCGCGTCGGCACGGTGATTCAGGGCGTCGGTCTCAAGGCGGCGTCAGGAAAAGCCGGATGGGGCCGGGACCGCATCGTACCGCGCCTTCCCGTTGACCGGGATAGGCGCTGGCACTGCATTTTGCCCATTGTCTGGGCATTCTCCCTAGACCCTCGGGCCATACGCCACGGTAGGGTCTAATTATTGCGCGCGCAAGCGCAATTTCGCAATGCCTTGGGCTTGCATGGTTTTGTGCGATGCAGCATGATCAGGGCTTACGCCTCTTGGGCGTTTCCTCCCTAGACTCGGGCCGCCGGATCACTCCGGCGGCCTTTTTTCTGCAGCCCGCCCTCCGGCCAGTCGGTGGAACCGTGCCGCGCTCCCGCTCGTTCATCACCCGATACTCATGGATCGGGAGGCCCGTCGCATGGCCAAGCTCCCCAAAGCCGCGCTGTCCGTTGCCGCGATGGCTGCCGCCCTGGCCGGCTGCGGTGAATCGGCGACGCTTCCGGTCTCCGCCGGGATCGGCCCCAGCCCGGCGCTGCCGCCGCCCCGCGAAACCATGATTCCCACGGTCAACATCGCGCCGGCGAAGGGCTGGCCCGCCGGCGCGATGCCGGCCGCCGGTCCCGGCCTGACCGTCACCGCCTTCGCCGACGGCCTCGACCATCCGCGCTGGCTGCTCGTGCTGCCCAACGGCGACGTCCTGGTGGCGGAGTCCAACGCTCCCCCCAGGCCCGAGGACAGCAAGGGGATCCGCGGCTGGATCATGAAGCAGGTGATGAGCGAGGCCGGGGCCGGCGTGCCGAGCGCCAACCGCATCGCCCTGCTGCGCGATGCCGACGGCGACGGCGTGGCCGAAGTGCGCTCCGTCTTCCTCGACGGGCTCAACTCGCCCTTCGGCATGACGCTGGTGGGCGACGCCCTCTACGTCGCCAACACCGACGCGGTGGTCCGCTTCCCCTACCGGCAGGGCGAGACACGGATCACCGCGCCCGGCACCAAGGTGGCGGACCTGCCCGCCGGCCCACGCAACCACCATTGGACCAAGAACGTCATCGCCAGTCCCGACGGGCGGCGCCTATACGCCACCGTCGGTTCCAACAGCAACGTCGCCGAAAACGGAATGGAGGAGGAGGAAGGCCGCGCCGCGATCTGGGAGATCGACCCGGCCACCGGCCGGCACCGCGTCTTCGCCTCGGGCCTGCGCAATCCCAATGGCCTGGACTGGGAACCGGCGACGGGGGTGCTGTGGACGACGGTGAACGAGCGTGACGAGATCGGCAGCGACCTCGTTCCCGACTACATGACCACGGTCCGCGACGGCGGTTTCTACGGCTGGCCGTACAGCTACTTCGGGCAGCACGTCGACGAACGCGTGACACCGCAACGGCCGGACCTCGTCGCCAGGGCGATCGTGCCAGACTACGCGCTGGGTGCCCACACCGCGTCGCTGGGTCTTGCCTTTTCCAGGGCCGGCGCCCTCCCGCCGCGCTTCGCGAGCGGGGCCTTCGTCGGTCAGCACGGGTCCTGGAACCGCCGCCCGCACAGCGGCTACAAGGTCGTGTTCGTGCCCTTCGCCGACGGCCGCCCGACCGGCGAACCGGTCGACGTGCTGACGGGTTTCCTGGACCGGGAGGGCAACGCGCTCGGCCGACCGGTCGGCGTCGCCCTGGACCGGAAGGGGGAGCTGCTGGTCGCCGACGATGTCGGCAACCGCGTCTGGCGGGTGACGGCAGGCGGACCCTGATAAAATAGGCGGGCTGCGGTCACGAGGCTGCCCGTGACCGTGGCCCGCCGTCGCGATCACGCAGCCTTGATGTCGGCGAGGAAGCGCTCGATCTCGCTGCGCAGGTGGCCGGCCTGCCGGGTGAGGTCCTGGGAGGATGCCAGAACCTCGCCCGCCACGGTCTTGGTGGTGTCGGCGGCCTTGGCGACACCGTCGATGATGCTGGTCACCGACTGCGTGGCCTTGGCGGCCTGCTCGGCGTTGGCGGCGATCTCCATGGTTGCCGTGCCCTGTTCCCCGATGGCGCTCGACACGATATCGGAGATGCGCCCCATCTCCTCGATCACCGACACGATCTGGCCGATCGCCGCCGCCGCCCCGTCGGTCACCGACTGCATGGTGGCGATCTGGCCGGAGATCTCCTCGGTCGCCTTGGCGGTCTGGCTGGCCAGGCTCTTCACCTCACCGGCGACGACGGCGAAGCCCTTGCCGGCCTCGCCGGCCCGCGCCGCCTCGATGGTGGCGTTGAGCGCCAGCAGGTTGGTCTGCGCCGCGATGTCGTGGATGAGTTGCACCACCGCACCGATGCGGTTGGCGGTCTCCACCGCGTCGCGCATGGTCTTGCCCGCCTGCGCGGCCGCACCCACGGCGGCGCTGGTGATGCGGCCGGACTCCTCGATGTGGCGGCCGATGTCGCCGATCGAGGAGCGCAGCTGGTTGGCCGCATGCGCCACCGTGCCGACGTTGGCGGCCGTCTGCTCGGCTGCCGCCGCCACGCTCGTCGCCTCGTGCAGGGTACGGTCGGCGCCGTCGCTCATCGACGACGCCGTCGTTTCCAGCCCGCCCGCCGCGGTGGCGACCGCCCGGACGATGCCGCTGACCCGCGCGTCGAACCCCTGGGTGACGCCTTCCAGCCGGCGCGACCGCTCCTCGCGCAGCGCGCGCACGCGCTCCTGCTCGGCGTGCAGGGCATCCGCCTTGATCAGCGCGTCCTTGAACACCTGCATGGCGGCGGCCATGCCGCCAATCTCGTCCGCGCGCCCGCGCGCCGGCACGTCCAGCTGGCGTTCGCCGTTGGCCAGACGCTGCATCGCGTCGCACATGGCGGACAGCGGACGGGTGATGCCGCGGGCGAACAGGATGCCGATCAGGCACACCACGACCAGAAGCCCCGCCCCAGCCATGATCATCTGGTTGCGCATGGCGTGCACGGGCGCCAGGATTTCGTCCACCGCCGCCTCGGCCAGGACCAGCCACTGCAAGGTGCCGTGCTGCATGGGACGGTAGGCCGTCAGCGCATGCCCCGTGCCGCCGACGTTCGTCGCCTCGACCACGCCGATTCGGTCCGGGTCGCCGTTGATGGCCGACAGCGCCCCGCCGGCGTAGGGCTTCAGCACCGCAGCACCGGCAGCGAAGCGCGGCGAGCTGCGCAGCGCGCCATCGGCTCCGACCAGGAAGGTGTCGCCGGTGTCGCCCATGCCGCTGGTGGCGCGCATGATGCGGTCCAGCCCACCCGGCTCCAGGCGGAACACCAGGGTGCCCAAGGCCTGCATGCTGCCGTCCGGCTGCGGAAGAAGCAGCGGGCTGGCCAGGAAGGCCGAGGGCCCGCCGCCGGCCGGGGCGTAGGCACTGAAATCGGCGATGTGCACCGCGCCGGCCTTGAGATCGCGCTTGGCCTTTTCCACCACGGCGGCCAGCGCGCCCGCCGTCACCGGCTTGGCGAAGTCGCCGCCTTTGGCCGTGCTGTAGAGGACATTGCCGTCGGGCGACACCAGCAGCACGTCGGCGAGGCCGCGCCGCAGCATCAGGTCGCTCATCCACGAGTGCAGCCGCAGGTGCGCCATGTCGTACATGGCGCCGCTCTCGGCCTTCTCCAGCTTGTAGCGCTCGGCCTGCGGATGCGGGTTGTCGTCGACGTAGCGCTGGCGCAGCCGCGACGCCGGCTCGCCGCGCTCGGTCTCGATGCGCCAGCCGTTGTTCAGCGCGACCACCGCGTCGCGCATGGAGCGCGTGTTGGCCGTGAGCGCGATGTCGCCTTCCAGCCCCTCGATGTAGGACTGGACGCTGGCGGCACGGGCGTCGGCCAGCGCGACCAGCTTGTCGTGGGCGGCGGTGCGCAGCCGGTCGCTGGCGACCGAATAAGCGAAACCGCCGAGCAGGAGCGCCGAAGTCACCGCCGAGATGACCAGCGCACCAGGAATCTTGTGCCGAAGAAACACCTCCAAACCCTCCCATGATTTTTCTTTTATGGGCAACCGTGCCTTGCCCGGCGCCTCTGGGCATGAAGCCCAGTCAGCACCGCGCCGACGACGCCGCGACGGACAGCAGAACGCCGGCCACGGCAAGGGCCTGTGACGGCACCTCCAGTACCGCGGCCATCAAGACGAACCTCCTCACTGCCTTTTTCTTGATCACACGCCGAAGTAAACATAAGTCCCGCCCATACTCTTCTTGGGCGGGTGGTCCAGGGTCATGCCGACGACACGACCGCGCCCCATGGCATAATGGCGCTCAGAGATTGTGGAGGCAAAGCGGAAGTTCCGCCTATCAAACAGAATCGCGAATCCCGTCCGCTTGAGTGCCCGCACGGCCACACCGATGGCTCGCGCCAGGTTCCTCCGGCCCACGCGAAAGCGGCGCCGGGGACGAATGCCCCCGGCGCTCCAGCCATATCGGATAAGGAAGGAAGCGGCGCGGGAAGCCCGCGCGCGCCATTGGACTCAGGCGGACGCGCCGTAGTCGTAGAAGCCCTTGCCGGTCTTGCGGCCAAGGAAGCCGGCGTCGACCATTTCCTTCAGCAGCGGGGCCGGGCGATACTTCGGGTCGTTGAAGCCCTCGTAGAAGACCTCCATGACCGACAGCATGGTGTCCAGGCCGATCAGATCGGCGAGCGCCAGCGGACCGATCGGGTGGTTGCAGCCCAGCTTCATGCCGGAATCGATGTCCTCGGCCGTCGCCAGCCCTTCCTGAAGGGCGAAGATGGCCTCGTTGATCATCGGGCACAGGATGCGGTTGACCGCGAAGCCCGGGCTGTTCTTGGCGGTGATCGGCGCCTTGCCGACGCGCTTGGCGAAGGCCTCGGCCTTGGCGTGGGTATCGTCGGAGGTCTGCAGGCCGCGGATCAGCTCCAGGAGCGCCATCAGCGGCACCGGATTGAAGAAGTGCATGCCGATGAAGCGGTCCGGACGGTCGGTCGCCGCCGCCAGCTTGGTGATGGAAATCGACGAGGTGTTGGTGGCGATCAGCGCCTCCGGCTTCAGGGTCGGGCACAGATCCTTCAGGATCTTGACCTTCAGCTCCTCGTTCTCGGTCGCCGCTTCGATCACCAGGTCGCAGGACGTAAGTTTGGCCTTGTCCGTCGTCGCGGTGATGCGCGCCAGCGCCGCCTCACGGTCGGCGGCGGTCATCTTTTCCTTCTTGACCAGACGGTCCAGGCTGTTGCCCACGGTCGACAGGCCGCGCGCCACCGCCGCGTCGGAGATGTCGACCATCACCACGCTCAGCCCGGCCGCCGCGCACACCTGCGCGATGCCGTTGCCCATGGTGCCGGCCCCGATGATGCCAACTGATTCGATCATTGGTCTTGTCCTTTCGTTCCTGTGAGCGCGGCCCGACGCCGGCTCACACCCGCTCGAAGATCGCGGCGATGTCCTTGCCCGCCGCCGATGCACATGGTTACCAGGGCGCGGCGGCCGCCGATACGGTGCAGTTCGTGAAAGAGCGTCCCGCCCGGGTGCGCCGACGGTCCGGCCTACAGGTCGGGGCGGTAGGCGCGGACGTCGGCGTACTGGACGAACTCCAGGACGTTGCCCTCCGGGTCGCGGACGAAGGCCAGGACGGTGCCGGGGCGCACCTCCACCGGCTCGGGGCCGGTCAGCGGCTCCACCCCGGCGCCGCGCAGGCGGTCCACCATGCCGTGCAGGTCGTCGATGATGAAGGTCAGGTATACGGTGTTGCGCCGGTCCAGGATGCGCGCGGCCGGGGCCGATTCGGCCGGCGGAGTGGCCGGCTGCAGCAGCTTGATCCGCTCGCCGTAGGGGGTCTGCAGGCGGGTCACCCGGTAGCCGGCGTCGCACAGGCCGGTCCCGACGGCCTTTTCGGCCGGCACCTCGATGGTGCCGACCGCGGTGAAGCCCAGCACGCCCGTGTAGAAGGCGGCGAGCGTGTCGAGATCGGCGCAGCAGATGCCGACCTCCAGCGGGGCGAGCATGGTCATGGGCGAAGTCCTTCGATTCCCGGTCATTCGGCGGCCAGCTTCACCCCCTGGTCGCGCAGGGTGCGGCGCAGGCCGTCCGCGATCTCACGCGCTCCGGCGCAAGCGGCGGCCTCCAGCACCTTCGACACGCTGGGCGACGCCTCGCCACCATGCACGCGCTGCACCGGCTGGTCCAGCCAGTCGAAGAATCGCCGCTGGATCTCGTCGCCCAGCAGCGTGCCGTAGGAGGTGCCGATCGAGCCCTGCTCCACCACCAGCACGCTGTTGGTCTTGCGGATGGAGGCGCCGATGGTTTCCCAGTCCAGGCCGGCGCGGTCGAGGCTGCGCAGGTCGATCACCTCGGCGTCGACGCCGAGGCGGCTGACAGCGTCCAGTGTCGGCGCCAGCATGGCGCCGTAGGCCAGCACCGTCATCACGCCGCCCCGGCGCGCCACCCTGGCCTTGCCCAGCGGGATGAAGAAGTCGAGGTCGTCGACCGGCGCCATCCCCTTGCTGTTGTAGAGGTCCACGTGCTCCAGCACGAGCACCGGGTCCTGGCAGCGCAGCGCGCTGTTCATCAGACCGACGTAGTCGAAGGGTGTGGACGGCGCCACGATGCGCCAGCCGACCGAGGTGGCGAAGATCCCCGCCGGGTCCATGGAGTGCTGCGAGCCGTAGCCGGTGCCCATGGCGACCTTGGTGCGCAGCACCAGCGGCATGGCGCCGTCGCCGCCGAACATGTGGCGGGCCTTGGCGATCTGGTTGAACACCTGGTCGGCCGCGACCCACAGGAAGTCCGGGTACATGAACTCCACCACCGGGACGTAGCGGCCGTCCATGGCGATGCCGCCGGCCAGCCCGGCGAAGGCGTTCTCGCTGATCGGCGTGCCCAGCACGCGGCCGGGGAAGGCATCGGCAAGGCCGCGGGTGGCGCCGTTGGTGCCGCCCTTCAGGCGATGCACGTCCTCGCCCAGCACGACGATGCGCTCGTCACGGGCCATGCGGCGATGCATGACGTCGGCGACCGTGTCGATGAACTTCCGTTCTTCCAGACGGCCGGTGAAGGTTTCCTGCTCGGCCGTGCGGACGCCGGCCAGTTCGGACAGGTCGCCGCGTACGCCGACGTCGCGGAAATCGGGCGAGGGCCACAGCGCCGGGCGGATGCGCGGCACCGTGCCGGGCTGCGCCTCCAGCAGCTCGCCCGCCACCGCGTCCATCAGATTGGTGCAGCGCGTGCGCAGGGCCGCCACCTCGGCGGCGGCGATCTGCCGGCGCGCCTGCATCTCGCGCGCCACGCGGTCCAGCGGGTCGCGGGCACGCCACTGCGCCTCCTCCTCCTTGCTGCGGTAGCCGAAGGCGCTGCCGGGGGCGGGGCCGTTCTGGTGGAAGTAGCGGTAGACCTCCGCCTCGATCAGCGTCGGCCCGCCGCCGCTCCGCATCACCTCCAGCGCTTCGCGCATGGCGAGATGGACGGCCAACGGGTCCATGCCGTCCACCCGCCAGGACGGGATGCCGAAGGCCGGGCCGCGCGACGACAGGCGCTGCTCGCGCGTCGCCTCGTCGACACGGGTGGACACGGCGTAGCCGTTGTTCTCGACGAAGAAGCACAGCGGCAGGTTCCAGGCGGCGGCGAGGTTCATCGTCTCCAGCACCGAGCCGATGTTGACGGCGCCGTCGCCGAAATAGGTGACCGCCACGTCGCCGGTGCCGTCGCGGCGATGCGCCCACGCCGCACCGGCGGCCATCGGCACGCCGCCGCCGACGATGGCGTTGGTGCCCAGCGCCCCGGCATCCGCCCAGCGCAGGTGCATGGAGCCGCCGCGGCCCTTGCAGAACCCCTCGGCGAGGCCGAGGATCTCCGCCAGCGTACGGCGCATCAGCGCCTGCACCTCCGCCGCCATGCCGGCGCGCGGGTCCAGGCCGTGCGGGGCCACATAGCCCAGCGCCTTGGCCAGGAATTGGTGGTGGCCGCGGTGCGAGCCGTTGATCTGGTCGCCGACGCGCAACGGCAGGATGGAGCCAACGGCCCCGCCCTCCTGCCCGATGGAGGAATGCGCCGGACCGTGCACCAGCCCCTGGCCTGCCAGTTCCAGCACCTTCTCCTCGAAGGCGCGGATCAGGTGCAGTGCGGTCAGCATGGTGCCGAGCAGCGCCGGGCCGGCGGCATCCCAGTCGGCGGCGGTGGTGCGCAGCTCCCGCCAGGGAGCGGCGGGCTTCAGCGGGTGGTGCGTTGTCATGGCGTTCGGGCTCCTCACAGGTAGCCGTATGCGGTCCAGCCGCCGTCCAGGCCGACGGTCTGGCCGGTCATGAAGGCGGCGGCGTCGGAGGCCAGGAAGTGCACAAGCTCCGCCACCTCCTCCGGCCGGCCCAGGCGGCCGGCGGGCGTGCGGCGGACCAGCGCGTCGGCGTCGAGCCGCCCCTGCGCCACCAGCTCGTCCACCAGATGCGTGCGGACGTAGCCGGGCGCCACGGCGTTGACGCGCACGCCGTGCGCGGCCCATTCCACCGCCAGCACGCGCGTCAGCATGTCCACCCCGGCCTTGGTGGTGCAGTAGCCGGCGCGGTCCGGCGCGGCCACGGTGCCGTACATGGAGCCGATGTTGACGATGGCGCCGCGCTTGCGCGTCACCATGTGGCGGCCGGCGGCGCGCGCCGCCAGGAAGACGCCGGTCAGGTTGATGTCCAGCGCGCGCTGCCACTCCGCGAGCGTCAGCTCCAGCGCCGGCTTGTTGCAGGAGACCCCGGCGTTGTTGACCAGCACGTCGAGCCCACCGAGGGTGCGCGCCGCCGCGTCCACGGCGGCGTCCACCGCCGCCTCGTCGGCCACCGAGGCCGGCAGGGCGAGCACGGTGGCGCCAGCCGCGCGCAGAGCCTCGGCCGTGGCCTCGACGGCGGCGTGGTCGACGTCGAGCAGCGCCAGGGCGTGGCCGCTGGCCGCGAAGCGCTCGGCCACCGCCCGGCCGATCCCGGCCGCACCGCCGGTGACCAGCGCCACCCGCTGTCCTTCAGGCATGGTCCCTCCCGCAGGCATTTCGCCGCCCGATCGCCCGTTGCGCGGAGCCTAGCAAATGATATGCTTGTCTGACAATCAGGGCTCTTTGATGTGCGGGAGGGACGGCATGTTCGAACTGTCGGGGCGGGTGGCGCTGATCACCGGAGCGAACGGCGAGATTCCGCGTGCCATCGCCACGCTGTTCGCCGCCGCCGGCGCCAGGCTGGTGCTGACCGACATCGACGAGGCGGGGTTGACCGCCTTCGCCGACACGCTGGCGGCCGAAGTGCTGGTCTGCCGCCACGACGTGACGCTGTCCGCCGACGCGCAGCGGGTGGCGGAGCGGGCGGCGGAGCGCTTCGGGCGGGTCGATGCGGTGGTCACCGGGGCGGGCCTCTACCAGCACCTGCCGCTGGTGTCCGTCACCGACGAGCAATGGCGGCACGCGCTGGCGGTGAACCTGGACGGCGTGTTCCTGACGGTGCGCGCCCTGCTGCCGCACCTGTCGGAGGGCAGCAGCGTCGTCAACATCGCCTCTATGGCCGGGCACCGGGGCAGCCTGGACCACACGCCCTACGCCACCGCCAAGGGCGGCGTGCTGGCGCTGACCCGCAGTCTGGCGCGCGAACTGGCGCCGCGCACGCGCGTCAACGCCGTGTCGCCGGGGCTGATCGACACGCGCATGATGCAGGCCCTGGATCCGGAGCGCCGGGCGGCGATGATCGACTCCACACCGCTGAGGCGGCTGGGCACCGCGGGCGAGGTGGCGGGCGTCGTCGCCTTCCTGTGCAGCGACGCCGCCGCCTTCGTCACCGGCGAGGTGGTGCAGGTCAATGGCGGCCTCCATATGGCCGGGTGAGGGCAAATATGGACTTCGAGGTTACCGACGACCTGCGCCGCCGCCACGGCATCCCGGCGGATTGGCGCTTCGGCTTTCCCCATCAGGTGCGCTGGGCGGACGCCGACGCCTTCGGCCACGCCAACCACCGCGCCTACCTCGGCTGGTTCGAGGACGCGCGCAACCTGTACCTGGAATGGGCCGGGCTGCCGCGCCTGACCGCCGCGACGCCGGGGCCGGTGCTGTCGGAGGTGACGGCGCGCTACCTGGCGCCGCTGTCGTACGGCGACCGGATCGTCGTCACCGCGCGCACGCTGTCGCTGCGCCGCACCAGCTTCCGCATGGAATACGCCGCCTGGGGACAGGGCTGCGCCGCCGTGGGCACGGCGCTGTGCGTGCTGATGGTCAACGCCACCGGCGAGCGCGTCCCCATCCCCGACGCCGTGCGCGCCCGCATGATCGAACGCGACGGCGCGGTGGAGGAGTAGAAAATCACGTCATCATCCAGCCGCCGGCCACGTCGACGACCTGACCGGTGATGAAGTCGGCGGCGGGAGAGGTGAGGAACAGGCAGGCGTCGGCCACCTCCTCCGGCGTGCCGAGGCGGCGCAATGGCGTCTGGGCGACCACGGCGGCGTTCAGCTCCGGCGCCACGGTGCGCATCAGGGGCGTGTCGATGCGGCCGGGGGCGAGCGCGTTGACGGTGATGCCGAAGGGACCCAGCTCGCCGGCCAGATGCCGGGTGAAGCCGATCAGCGCCGCCTTGGTCGTGCTGTAGTGCGCGGCGACAAGGTCGAAGTGCGCCTTGGCCGCCACCGACGACATGTTGACGATGCGCCCGAAGCCGCGCTCGCGCATGCCCGGCACCAGGGCGCGCGCCGTGTGGAAGGCGCCGTTCAGGTTGACGTCCACCACGCGATGCCATTCCGCCGGCTCCATCGCCCAGAGATCGGCGCGCCGCCCGGCGTGCTTGGGCGAGATGCCGGCGTTGTTGACCAGCACGTCGACGGGGCCGAGCGCCGCCTCCGCCTCCCGGCAGGCGCGTTCGACGTCCTCGTAGACGGCGACGTCGCAGCCCAGGCCGACGGCGGCCGTGCCGCCCTGCGCCAGGATGGCGGCCTGCGTCTGGGCCGATGCGGCGTCGGCGTCCAGCACCGCGACGCGGGCGCCGGCGCGGGCGTAGGCGGCGGCAATGGCGGCGCCGATGCCGCGCCCGCCCCCGGTCACGAGCACGGTGCGGCCGGCGTGGGTAGTCCCCGCATGCGTGGTCATGATGCCACCTCCAGCATGATCTTGCCGATGTGCGCGCTCGATTCCATCAGGCGGTGCGCGGCGGCCGCCTCGGCCAGCGGGAAGGTGGCGTGGATGCGCGGGCGCACGCGCCCGGATTCGATCAGCGGCCAGACCTCGCGCTCCAGGTCGGCGGCGATGGCGCCCTTTTCAGCCACCGTGCGCGGCCGCATGGTGGAACCGGTCCACGTCAGCCGGCGGGTCATCAGCGTCAGGAAGTCGGCGTGGACGGTGCTGCTCTCCAGGTAGGCGATCTGCACCAGCCGCCCGTCCATCGCCAGCGCCTTCAGATTGCGCGGCACGTAGGAGCCGCCGATGATGTCGAGGATCACGTCGACGCCGCGCCCGCCCGTCAGCTCCAGCACCGCGTCCTCGAACGGGCGGGCGCGGTAGTTGACGGCGTGGTCGGCGCCGAGGTCGAGGCAGGCCCGGCACTTCTCCTCGCTGCCGGCGGTGGCGATGGCGTGCGCGCCGAACGCCTTGGCCAGCTGGATGGCGGTGGTGCCGATGCCCGAGGTGCCGCCGTGCACCAGCACCCATTCGCCCGGCCGCAGCCGCCCGTGCCCGAACATGTTCGCCCACACCGTGAAGAACGTCTCCGGCAGGGCCGCCGCCTCCAGCAGCGACAGGCCCTTCGGCACGGGCAGGCACTGCGGCTCCGGCACCACGACGTATTCGGCGTAGCCGCCGCCGGGGGTGAGCGCGCACACCGAGTCGCCCACCGCGAAGCGCTGCGTTCCGGGACCGCACGCGACGACGGTGCCCGCCGCCTCCAGCCCCAGGACCGGCGAGGCGCCGGGCGGCGGGTTGTAGTTGCCCAGGCGCTGCAGCACGTCCGGCCGGTTGACGCCGGCCGCGGCGACGCGGATCAGCAGCTCCCCCGCCTCCGGGGCCGGGACCGGCATGGTGTCGGGGCGCAGGTTCTCCGGCGGGCCGTAGCCATCGAGCCGGATGTGGGTCATGGCGGCGGGGAGGCGGTCGCTCACGGCTGGCGTTTCCTCTTTCGTTCCAAGGTATTTCGTGTGCTGAAAATCAGCTTGCCAGACAACCTGATGATAACTCAAGATGCTTGCGCCCGCGATAAGGGCGGCGCCACGGCGTCGGCAATCCGGTCCCGAAGAACCGGCCCGACGGCACGCGATGCACACGCGATCCAGCGCACACCGATCCAGGGAGGAAACATGAAACGGATCATCGGACTTGCGTTCACCGCCGCCCTGGCCGTCTCGGCCACGGCGCTCCCCGCCGCCGTGTCGGCCGCCGACGTGAAGTTCGGCGCGCTTTATCCGTTCAGCGGCGGCCTCGCCCTGCTGGGCGATGAATCCTTCCGCGGCCTGGAGATCGCCACGGAGGAGCGCAACGCCGCCGGCGGCGTCAAGGGCAACAGGATCGTCCTGGTGAAGGGCGACGGCGTCGACGCCAACGCCGCCGTGGGCGAGGCGCGGCGCCTGACGTCGGTTGAGAACGTCAAGGCCATCTTCGGCACCTATTCCTCCTCGCTGTCGATCGCCGCCAGTCAGGTGGCCGAACTGGCCGGCGTTCCGTATTTCGAGCTGGGCGCCGTTTCCGACCCGATCACCGAGCGCGGCTTCCAGTACATCTTCCGCACCAACCCGACGGCCAGATCCTTCGCGCAGATCACCGTCAGCGCCATCCCCGAGGTGGTGGCGCCGAAGCTGGGCGCCGATGCCAAGGCGCTGAAGGTCGCCATCATCCACGAGGACAGCCTGTACGGCCAGACCGTCTCCGGCTTCCAGAAGGAGCGCGCGAAGGAACTTGGCCTGAATGTGGTGGAGGTGCTGCCCTACGCCGCCAACACAGTGGACATGTCGTCGCTGATCCAGCGCCTGAAGGGGGCGGCGGTGGACGTGGTGCTGCAGACCGCCTACCAGAACGACGCGGTGCTGTTCTTCCGCCAGTCGAAGGAGGCCGGCTACAAGCCGAAGGCGGTGATCGGCGCGGGCGGCGGCTATTCGCTGAAGGACACCGCCCGGGCGGTGGGCGCCGAGACCATCGAGGGGGCGCTGAACGTCGACTTCACCCAGTACAAGACCAACCCGC
Source organism: Azospirillum sp. (assembly GCF_035627195.1). GTDB lineage: Bacteria > Pseudomonadota > Alphaproteobacteria > Azospirillales > Azospirillaceae > Azospirillum. The sequence continues at coordinate 20,217 of NZ_DASPMG010000374.1, read as the reverse complement.
AGGCGGCGGTCGGCCTGGACAAGTTCGTCGAGGCGTACAAGAAGAAGTACGGGACCGAGCCGCGCTCCGGCCACAGCCTCGCCAACTACTTCGGGGCGATGGTGTTCTTCGACGCCATGGAGAAGGCGAAGTCGCTGGACGGCGACGCCATCCGCGCCTCCGTGCTGGCGACCGAGAAGCCGCCGTTCCAGTCGGCCACCGGCTGGGGCGTCAAGTTCGACGCCAAGGGCCAGAACGTGGCAGCCAAGCCCTTCCTGATGCAGTGGCAGGGCGGCGAGCTGGTCACCGTCTATCCCGAGAACGTCGCCGTGGCTCCGGTGAAGCTGGGCTCGGGCGGCTGAGGGGCAGGCCAAAGCCTCTCCCCCGAAATGGGGGAGAGGCTTAACGGCGCCCCGCCTCGGCGACAGAAGGAAAACTCCCGATGGACGTCTTCATCCAGCTCGTCGTCAGCGGGCTGCTGCTGGGCGGACTCTACGCGGTCATCGGCGTCGGCCTGAACCTGATCTTCGGCATCGTGCGCGTCATCAACTTCGCGCACGGCGAGCTGCTGATGATCGGCATGTACCTGACCTACCTGATGGCCGGCCAGTGGGGCATCCACCCCTACATCTCGGCGGTGCCGCTGATCGTGCTGTTCTTCGCGCTGGGGGCCGCCATCCAGCGCTTCCTCATCCAGCCGCTGCTGGACAGCGACCCGCACGTGCAGATCTTCGCCACCGTCGGCCTGTCGACGGCGCTGATGAACCTGGCGCTGCTGGTGTTCGGGGCCGACCTGCGCTCCATCGACGCGCCGCTGGTGCGCGAGGGCTTCTCGGTCGGGCCGGTGCGCGTGGTGTTCGGGCAGGTGGCGATGTTCGTGGTGGCAGTGGCGCTGGTGGCGGGCCTGCACCTGTTCATGCAGCGCACTTACCTCGGCCGCGCCATCCGCGCCACGGCGCAGCACCGCATGGCCGCGCGCCTGATGGGCGTCAACGTCAACCGCGTCTACATCATTTCCTTCGGCCTGGGCGCGGCCTGCGTCGGGCTGGCAGCGGCGCTGCTGACGCCGATGTATTCGGTGTTCCCGACCATCGGCACCTACTTCGTGCTGACCGCCTTCGTCATCGTCGTGCTGGGCGGCATGGGCAGCCTGTGGGGTGCCTTCCTGGGCGCGCTGATCATCGGGCTGGTGGACTCGCTCAGCGGCTACTACATCGCGCCGGACCTCAAGGAGGTCGTGTACTTCGGCATCTTCCTCGTCCTCCTCGTCGTCCGCCCCACCGGCCTGTTCGGGCTGGGCCGCGGTTCGGAGTAAGTGCCATGACCGTCCAGGCAAACGGAACCTCCGCCGCGCCGGGTGCGGGCGCGCCGTCCCGGCCGCTGGCGCGGCTGACCGACCCGCGCTTCTACGTCAGCGTGGCGGCGCTCAGCCTGTTCCTGCTGGTGCCGCTGGGCATCGGGCAGCCGTTCTTCACGCACATCGCCATCACCATCTGCACCTACGCCGCACTCGCCACCGCCTGGAACATCGTCGGCGGCTTCACCGGGCAGCTGTCGCTGGGCCATACGATCTTCTACGGCATCGGCGCCTACACGGCGGCCCTGCTGGCGATCCATTACAACCTGACGCCGTGGATCGGCATGTTCGCCGGGGCCGCCATCGCCGCGGTGGTCGGCATCGCGATCAGCTACCCCTGCTTCCGCCTGCGCGGGCCGTTCTTCGCGCTGTCCACCATCGCCTTCCTGGAAGTGACGCGCCTCCTGGCGCTGCACGAGAAGGCGTGGACCGGCGGGGCCGCCGGCCTGATCGTGCCGCTGCGCCTGGGGTGGGAGTGGATGATCTTCCGCGACCGCATGCCGTCGCTGATCATCGCCTTCGGCCTTTTGGTGCTGACGCTGCTGGTGTCGGTGGCGATTCGCAACTCGCGCATGGGCTCCTACCTGGATGCCGTGCGCGAGCGGGAGGACGCCGCCCAGGCGATGGGCATCAACACGGTGATGATGAAGATCTGGGCGGTGGTGATCTCGGCCGCGCTGACGGCGATGATCGGCACCTTCCACGCCATGTACGTCACCTTCGTCGAGCCGGCGCAGATGTTCTCCCTGCCGTTCGCGGTGCAGATCGCCATGTTCGCGCTGATCGGCGGCGTGGGCACGGTGGCCGGGCCGCTGACCGGCACGCTGCTGGTGGTGCCGCTGACCGAGATGGCGCGCGTCTGGCTGGGGGCCGGCGCCACGGGCCTGCACGGCTTCGTCTACGGCGTGGTGCTGATCGCCGTCGTGCTGCTGCTGCCGCACGGCATCGTGGGCGCGGTGGGGGAGCGGGTGGCGCACTGGGTGGACGGGCTGCCCGGCGGGCGCCGTCGCCGGCCGGAGCCGCCGTTGCCGGCGCTGCCGCCGGCCTACGTCCGCAACCCGGAGGGGCGGACGATCGGCGAACCGATCCTGCGCGCCCACGGGCTGACCAAGCGCTTCGGCGGCCTGCTGGCGACCAACAACGTCAGCGTCGAGCTGCGGCGGGGCGAGGTGCTAGGCATCATCGGCCCGAACGGGGCGGGCAAGACCACGCTGTTCAACCTGCTCTCCGGCTTCCTGACGCCGAACGACGGCACGGTGGAGGTGATCGGGCCGGACGGATCGGTGCTGCGGCCACGGCAGCCGCACCAGTTCGCCGCCGCCGGGGTGGGCCGCACCTTCCAGATCGTGCAGCCCTTCGGCCAGCTGTCGGTGCTGGAGAACATCATGGTCGGCGCCTTCCGCGTGCATCCGGGGGTGGACGAGGCCAAGGCGCTGGCCATGCAGATCGCCGGGATGGTGGGCCTGGCCGAGGAGCGGGACACGCTGGCGCGCAACCTGACCATCGGCGGGCTGAAGCGGCTGGAAGTGGCGCGGGTTCTGGCCATGAAGCCGCGCATCCTGCTGCTGGACGAGGTGATGGCGGGGCAGAGCCGGGCCGACGTCGAACGCTCCATCGCCATGATCAACGCCATCCGCGAGGCCGGCGTCAGCATCATCGCCATCGAGCACGTGATGCACGCGATCATGAGCATCTCCGACCGCGTGCTGGTCATCAGCTCCGGCGCACCGCTGCTGGAGGGCACGCCGCAGGAGGTGGTCAACGACCCGCGCGTGATCGAGGCCTACCTGGGCAAGGAGTACACCCATGCTCACGCTCACTGACGTCTCGGCCGGCTATGGCCGGGCCGCGGTGCTGGACAAGGTGTCGATCCGCGTGGACGCCGGGGAGGTCGTCACCATCATCGGCGCCAACGGGGCCGGCAAGACGACCACGCTGCGCGCCATCTCCGGCCTGATCCCCATCAGCACGGGCAGCATCACGCTGGACGGCGAGGCGATCCACGGCCGGGGCTCCCACGAGGTGGTGGAGCGCGGCGTCACCATGGTGCCGGAGGCGCGCCAGCTCTTCCCCTTCATGACGGTGGCCGACAACCTCCTCATGGGCGCCTACACGCCGCGCGCGCGTCGGCAAGCCGACCAGCGCCTGGAGCAGGTGCTGGAGCTGTTCCCGCGCGTGCGCGAACGGTTCCGCCAGCGCGCGGCGCTGCTGTCGGGCGGCGAGCAGCAGATGGTGGCGATCGGGCGCGGGCTGATGTCCGCCCCGCGCATCCTGATGTTCGACGAGCCGTCGCTGGGGCTGGCGCCCATCGTCGTGTCGCAGGTGTTCGAGGTGATCGACCGCATCGTCGCCATGGGCGCCACGGTGCTGATCGTCGAGCAGAACGTCTTCCACACGCTGAAGATCGCGCACCGCGGCTACGTGCTGGAGAACGGGCAGGTCACCCTGACCGGCACCGGGGCGGAACTGCTGGACAACCCGCACATCAAGAAGGCCTACCTGGGTGTTTGACGGACGAGGAGCGCTGCCATGCCGGTGACCGGCCACACCCGCCTGTTCGGCATCGTCGCCGACCCCATCGCCCAGGTGCGCACGCCGCAGGTGGTGAACGAACATTTCGAGCGGCAGGGATTCGACGGCATCCTGGTGCCGTTCCATGTGGCGTCGCCCGACCTGCCGACCTTCGTCGCCGCCATGCGGGCCATGCGCAACCTGGGCGGCTTCATCGTCACCGTGCCGCACAAGACGGCGATGGTGGAACTGGTCGACCGGGTCGAGGACGCCGGCCGGCTGACCGGCGCCATCAACACCGTGCGGCGGGAGGCGGACGGCACGCTGACCGGCACCATGTTCGACGGCGTCGGCTTCGTCGCCGGCTTGCGGGCGGAGGGGCTGGATCCGCTTGGGCGGCGGGTGTGCATGGCCGGTGCCGGCGGGGCGGCCAACGCCATCGCCTTCGCGCTGGCCGAGGCCGGCATCGCCCGCCTGACCATCGCCAACCGCACCGCGAAAAAGGCGGAGGAACTGGCAGCGCGGGTGCGCGCCGCCTGTCCCGGCGTCGACGTGGCGGCCGGGCCGGCGGCGGCGGACGGGCACGACATGCTGGTCAACGCCACGTCCCTGGGGCTGGCCGAGGGCGACGCCCTGCCGTTCGACGTGTCGACGTTGACGCCCGGGGCCGTTGTGGCGGAAATCATCATGAAGCCGGAACGGACGCCGCTCCTGGCCGCGGCGGAGGCGCGCGGATGCCGCACCCATTACGGGCGGCACATGCTCGACCACCAGGTGCGGCTGATGGCGGATTTCCTGATCGGCGGCCGGTGATCCGGGGGCACGGGGTGGGGGTACAGGTGGGTTCAGGGGGAAGCATGCGCGGCGAGCAGACCATTCAGCGGCGGCCGGGACTGCCGGACGAGGTGGCGCGGCGCATCCGCGACGACATCACGGCCGGCCGACTGAAGGCGGGCGACCGCCTGCCGTCGGAACACGAGATGAGCGACGCCTACGGCGTGTCGCGCCCGGTGGTGCGCGAGGCGATTTCGCAGCTGAAATACGACGGGCTGCTGGTGTCGCAGCAGGGGCGCGGCATCTTCGTCAGCGAGGAGGGGCGGACCAAGGCGCTGCGCATGGATTTCGAGAGCATCCACGACGCCGCCGAACTGGCCCACATGATCGAACTGCTGGTCGCCGTCGAGGGGGCGGCCACCGGACTGGCGGCGGCACGGCGCACGCGGGCCGACCTGCGCACGCTGGCCGGCCACCTGAAGGCCATGCAGCGTGCCATCGACGAGGGGGAGACCGGCGTGGAGATGGACGTGGAGTTCCACCGCACCATCGTCGCCATGACGCGCAACCCGTACTTCATCCAGCTCTCGCAGTTCCTCGACGACCAGGTGCGCAACTTCATCCGCCGGGCGCGCACCAACACGGCGCGTTTCCAGGGGCTGGCGCTGGACGTGCAGCGCGAGCACGAGGAGATCTACGCCGCCGTCGAGAAGGGCGACCCCGCCGAGGCAAGGGGAGCGGCCGAGCGCCACCTGCGCAACGCCGGCCGCCGGCTCAACCTCTACACCACCGAAGAGGCACCGCCGCCGCCCTCGCCGTCGCGCCGGCGCAAGGCCACGGCCCCCACCAGCGACAAGGCCGGCGACAAGGACACCAGCAAGGGGTGAAGCCCATGGAGCGGTTCGACTACGTCATCGTGGGCGGCGGCACGGCCGGGTGCATCCTGGCGAACCGCTTGACCGAATCCGGCCGGCATTCGGTGCTGATGCTGGAGGCCGGCGGGCGGAAGTCGTCGTTCTGGGTCAACGTGCCGGCCGGCTTCAGCAAGCTGCTGGTCAACCCCGACTTCAACTGGCTGTTCCAGACCGAACCGGAGGAAGGCGTCTACAACCGCCGGATCGTCGTGCCGCGCGGCAAGGGGCTGGGCGGATCGACGCTGATCAACGGCATGATCTTCGTGCGCGGCCAGCCGCAGGACTACGACCGCTGGGCGCAGGAGGGCGCGGCGGGGTGGAGTTTCCGCGACCTGCTTCCGTACTTCAAGAAGATGGAGAACTTCGAGGGCGGCGGGGGCGAACTGCGCGGCCGCGGCGGACCCATGAACGTGGTGCGCGTATCGGAGCGGCACGAGATCCCCGACGCCTTCATCCATGCCGCCGAATCCCTGGGCTACCCGCGCAACCCCGACTACAACGGCGCCGACCAGGAGGGCTTCGGCTATTATCAGGCGGTGCAGCGCCAGGGGCGGCGCTGGACCGTGGTCGACGGCTATCTGAAGCCGGCGCTGGCGCGCCCCAACCTGACGGTGCGCACCGACGCGCATGCCACCCGGCTGGATATCGCCGACGGCCGCGTCACCGGCGTCACCTACCGCGTCGGCGGGCCGGCGGGCGAGGAGCGGAGCGTTGCCGCAGGCGTCGAGGTGATCCTGACGGCCGGCGCCGTGCAGACGCCGCAGTTGCTGGAGCTGTCGGGCATCGGCGACCCAGCGGTGCTGCAGGCCGCCGGCATCCCCGTGCGCCACGCCCTGCCCGGCGTGGGCCGGAACTATTACGACCATTACTGCACGCGCATGAACTGGCGCGTGACGTTGCCCATCACGCTCAACGAGATCTCCCGTGGCTGGCGCCTGGGGGTGGAGGTCGCCAAGTACTTCGGCCTGCGCAAGGGGATCCTCACCTACGGCACCGGCATCGCGCACGGCTTCGTCAAGACGCGGCCCGAGATGGCGACGCCGGACGTGCAGTACTTCTTCGTGCACGCCAGCTACGGCAACGCGGCGACGCGGGTGCTGGACCGCGCGCCGGGCATGACCATCGGCGTGGCGCAGCTGCGCCCGGAATCGCGCGGCACCATCCACGTCACGTCGCCCGATCCCCACGCCTGCCCCTCCATCCGCCCGAATTTCCTGGCCGAACGCGTCGACCAGGAGGCGCTGGTGGAGGGCATGCGGATCGCCCGCCGCATCATCGAGTCCCCCGTCATGGACCGCTACCGCGCGCATGAGATGACGCCGGGGCCGGACGTGCAGTCGTACGACGAGTGGCTCGACTTCGCCCGGCGCAACGGCCAGACCATCTACCACCCCATCGGCACCTGCAGCATGGGGACGGGCCCGGACGCGGTGGTTGACCCGGCGCTGAGGCTGCGCGGGCTGGCCGGGCTGCGCATCGCCGACGCCTCGGTGATGCCGCGCATGGTGTCGGGCAACACGCAGGCGGCGGTGATGGTGGTCGCCGAAAAGGCCGCCGACCTCATCCGCGCCGACGCCGGGGCGATTCCCGCCGCCGCGTGACGGGCGCGGCGAACGGTCCGGCGGCCCAGGCGCCGGACTGTTTGCGGCTTGACGGGCGCCCTATTATTCGATAGTCGTCAAAACATGAAACAGACAACCGCCATCGCCGCGCTCGCGGCACTCGCCCAGGATTCCCGGCTGGAGGTCTTCCGGCTGCTGGTGCGCCAGGGGCCGGACGGCCTGCCGGCCGGCGAGATCGCCGAACGCCTGGGCGTCCAGCCGGCCACGCTGTCCTTCCATCTGGCGCAGCTCAGCCACGCCGGGCTGGTGGCGTCGCGCCGCCAGGGACGTTCCATCATCTACCGCGCCGACGTCGCGACCATGAAGGACCTCATGGCCTTCCTGCTCTACGACTGCTGCTCCGGGCACCCGGAGCTGTGCGGCGTCGGCGATGCCGCCGCGCCGGCCCAAGGACCGGGTGAGCCGCCGTGCTGCGCCCCGGCGCAACCGAAAGCCGCCGGGACGGCCTGAACGGGAGGGGACCATGGCGGTGCGTGTCGGCATCAACGGTTTCGGGCGCATGGGGCGGCTGGCGATGCGCGCCGCCCACGGCAACCCGGACTTCGAGGTGGTGCACGTCAACGAGGTGAAGGGCGGCGCGGAAGCTGCCGCGCACCTGATCGAGTTCGACAGCGTGCACGGCCGCTGGCCGGTGCCGGTCGGGGCGAGCGACGATCACATCACGGTGGACGGCCGCCGCATCGGCTTCACCGGGCACGCCAAGCCGGGCGACATCCCCTGGCGCGCGTTGGGCGTCGAAGTGGTCATCGAAAGCTCCGGCAAGTTCGTGAAGACCGACGCGCTGTACCCGCACTTCGACACCGGTGCCCGCAAGGTGGTGGTCGCCGCCCCGGTGAAGACGCCGGGGGCGCTGAACATCGTCATGGGCATCAACGACCACCTGTACGACCCGGCGGCGCACGACCTGGTCACCGCCGCGTCCTGCACCACCAACTGCCTCGCCCCGGTGGTGAAGGTGGTGCACGAGGGGCTGGGAATCCGCCACGGCGTGATCACCACCATCCACGACGTGACCAACACCCAGGTCATCGTCGACGCCCCGCACAAGGACCTGCGGCGGGCGCGCTCGGCGCTGGCCTCCCTGGTGCCGACCTCCACCGGCTCGGCCACCGCCATCGGGCTGATCTACCCGGAGCTTCAGGGCAAGCTGAACGGCATGGCGGTGCGTGTCCCGCTGCTCAACGCCTCCATCACCGACTGCGTGTTCGAGGTGAACCGCGCGACCAGCGCCGGGGAGGTCAACGCCCTGTTCCAGGCCGCCGCCGATGGGCCGCTGAAGGGTATCCTGGGCTATGAGACGCGGCCGCTGGTGTCGGTCGACTACCGCTCCGACCCGCGCTCGTCCATCGTCGACGCGCTCTCCACGCTGGTGGTGGACGGCACGCAGGTGAAGATCATCGCCTGGTACGACAACGAGATGGGCTATGCCCACCGCCTTGCCGAGCTGACCGCCAAGGTCGCCCGTTCGCTGGAGCGCTGACGTGAGCGATCTGCGCAACTACGCCATCGTCACCGCCGCCTACTGGGGCTTCACGCTGACCGACGGCGCGTTGCGCATGCTGGTGCTGCTGCACTTCAACGCGCTCGGCTACACGCCCTTCCAGCTGGCTTTCCTCTTCGTTCTGTACGAGTTCTTCGGCGTCGTCACCAACTTGCTGGGCGGCTGGATCGGCAGCCGGCTGGGGCTGACGGTGACGCTGTTCGCCGGGCTCGCCTTGCAGGTGGCGGCGCTGCTCATGCTGTCGGCGGTCGATCCGGGCTGGACGATGGCGCTGTCGGTCGCCTGGGTGGTGGCGGCGCAGGGTCTGGCCGGCATCGCCAAGGACCTGACCAAGATGTCGTCCAAGAGCGCCATCAAGCTGGTGGTGCCGGAGGACAAATCCTCCACCCTGTTCCGCTGGGTGGCGCTGCTGACCGGATCGAAGAACACGCTGAAGGGCGTGGGCTTCTTCCTGGGCGGGCTGCTGCTGGCGACGCTGGGCTTCGCGGGTGCCTTGTGGGCGATGGCCGGCGCACTGGCCCTGGTGCTGCTGGCTTGCGCGACGCTGCTGAAGGGCGACTTCGGGCGGTCGAAGGCGAAGGTGAAGTTCACCCAGCTGCTGTCGAAGACGCCGGCGGTGAACCGGATGGCGGCGGCGCGCTTCTTCCTGTTCGGGGCGCGCGACGTGTGGTTCGTGGTGGGCGTGCCGGTGTTCCTGGCCTCGCAGCTCGGCTGGGGCTTCGCCGAGGTCGGCGGCTTCCTGGCGGCCTGGGTGATCGGCTACGGCGTCGTGCAGGCGGCCGCGCCCGCGTTCGTCCGGCACTCCCCCGACGGCGTGTCCGGCGAGGTGCGGGCGGCGCGGCTGTGGGCGCTGATCCTGGCCGCGATCCCGGCGGGGCTGGCGGCGGCGCTGGCCTGGGGGGCCGATCCGGCGCTGAGCGTCATCGCCGGCCTGGGCCTCTTCGGCGTGGCGTTCGCCGTCAACTCCTCGATCCACTCGTACCTGATCCTGGCCTACACCGACGCCGACACGGTGGCGGTGAACGTCGGCTTCTACTACATGGCCAACGCGGGCGGCCGGCTGATGGGCTCGCTGCTGAGCGGCCTGTCCTATCAGGTGGCGGGCATCGCCGGCTGCCTGCTGACGGCGGCGGCGCTGGTGGCCGCCTCGTTCCTGATCGCCCTGTTCCTGCCCACCGGAACCGCCGAACGGAGACTCCCGGCATGACCGCTCATCCCTACGACACCGCCGAGGCTCCGGCCGGCCCTTCGCTGGGCGTCTTCGAACGCTATCTCAGCGTCTGGGTGGCGCTGTGCATCGTCGCCGGCATCGCGCTGGGCCACTTCGCGCCGGCGCCGTTCCAGGTGCTGGGGCGAATGGAAGTGGCGCAGGTCAACCTGCCGGTCGCCGTGCTGATCTGGCTGATGATCGTGCCGATGCTGCTGAAGATCGACTTCGGCGCGCTCCATCACGTGAAGGAGCACTGGCGCGGCGTGGCGGTGACGCTGGTCATCAACTGGGCGGTCAAGCCGTTCTCCATGGCGCTCCTGGGCTGGATCTTCGTCGCACACCTGTTCCGCCCGCTGCTGCCGGAGGCGCAGATCGACAGCTACATCGCCGGGCTGATCCTGCTGGCGGCGGCGCCGTGCACGGCCATGGTCTTCGTCTGGTCGAACCTGTGCCGGGGCGAGCCGCACTTCACGCTGACGCAGGTGGCGGTCAACGACGCCATCATGGTGGTCGCCTTCGCGCCCATCGTCGGGCTGCTGCTGGGCCTGTCGGCGATCACCGTGCCGTGGCAGACGCTGTTCCTTTCGGTGGTGCTGTACATCGTCATCCCGGTGATCGTCGCGCAGGTCTGGCGCAAGCGCCTGCTGGCGGCCGGCGGGCATGCGGCGCTGGAGCGGACGCTGAAGGTGCTGGGGCCGCTGTCGCTGCTGGCGCTGCTGGCCACGCTGGTGCTGCTGTTCGCCTTCCAGGGGGAGCAGATCATCGCCCAGCCACTGGTCATCGCGCTGCTGGCGGTGCCGATCCTCATCCAGGTCTACTTCAATTCCGGGCTGGCCTATCTGCTGAACCGCGCCTTCGGCGTGGCGCACTGCGTGGCCGGGCCATCGGCGCTGATCGGCGCGTCCAACTTCTTCGAACTGGCGGTGGCCGCCGCCATCGCGCTGTTCGGCTTCCAGTCGGGCGCGGCGCTGGCCACCGTGGTGGGCGTGCTGGTCGAGGTGCCGGTCATGCTGTCGGTGGTGCGCATCGTCAACGCCAGCCAGGGCTGGTACGAGCGCCGGGCATGACCGCGGCGGACGAGGCCCGCCAGCGGCTGACGCGCGACCTGAACCGCCGCTGCCACTGCATCACGCTGGACCGCGCCGCGCTGCTGCGCGCGCTGGAGGACGAGGCCGGCGAGCCCGGCCTCTGGGCCCTGCTGTCCGCCTCGCACGCGCACCTGTTCTGCGACACGCCGCTGTTCGTCGCCCGCCCGGACGTGGAGCGCATGCGGACGGCCGTCCGCGCCATCGAGGCGGCGGCGCGGCTGCCCGGCTACGTCGACGCCGCCCTGGCCCGCGCGCCCGACATTGCCCGCGCCGATCCCGGCCCGGCCGGCGCCTTCATGGGCTACGACTTCCACCTTGGTGAGGACGGCCCGAAACTGATCGAGGTGAACACCAACGCCGGCGGCGCCTTCCTGAACGCGCTGCTGGCGCGCGCGCAATGGGCCTGCTGCGGCGAGACGGCGCCGATCAGCGCGGTGTCGCCCGCCGGCGGCTTCGAGGACGCGGTGTGGCGCATGTTCGTCACGGAGTGGCGCCGCCAGCGCGGCACCGGCGCCCCCGCCCGCATCGCCATCGTGGACGACGACCCGCCCGGCCAGTTCCTCTACCCCGAATTCCTGCTGGCCCGCCGCTTCTTCGCGGCGCGCGGCGCCGAGGCGGTGATCGCCGACCCGCGCGCCCTGTCCGTCGACGGCGCCACCGTTCTGGCCGGCGGCCGGCCGGTCGATCTGGTCTACAACCGGCTCACCGACTTCGCCCTGGAACGGCCGGAGCATGCCGCCCTGCGCGCCGCCTACCTGGGCGGCGCCGTCGTGGTCACGCCCAACCCGCGCGCGCACGCGCTGCTGGCCGACAAGCGCAATCTCGTAGCGCTGTCCGATCCGGCCCGGCTCGCCGCCTGGGGCCTCGATCCGGCCGCGGCGGCGCTCCTCGCCGATACCGTGCCGCGGACGCTGGAGGTGACGCTGGAGAACGCCGACGACCTCTGGCGCCAGCGCCGCACGCTGTTCTTCAAGCCCGCCGCCGGCTACGGCAGCAAGGCGGCGTACCGGGGCGACAAGGTCACCCGGGGCGTGTGGGCGCACATCACGGCTGGCGGCTATGTGGCGCAGACCTTGGCACCGCCGGGCGAGCGGCAGGTCGCGGATGGCGACGATGCCCCGCTGAAGGCCGACGTGCGGCTGTACACCTATCTGGGCGAGGTGTTGCTGGCGGCGGCGCGGCTCTACCAGAGCCAGACCACCAACTTCCGTACTCCCGGCGGCGGCTTCGCCCAGGTGTTCATCGTGTAGGCGTGGACGACGTCCCGAAACGTGTGCCGCCCGCTTCGTACAACGGGCCTCCGCCCGCGCGCGGACGCCGGACAGGTCGACGAACCGGTCGATGGCGCGACGCAGGTGGTCCAACGGTAGGCCCGTCAAGGCCTCGCCGACGCGCTCCGCTTCAGGATCGACTCGACGCGCCTGGTGCCCTCCTCCCCCTCCAGGACAAGCTCCATGGGACGCCGTCGCCCGAGCAGTGGATGCGGGCGGGTCAGGAAATCCCGAGCCTTGTAGTCGTCGCCCAACACCGCCCGAGCCATTGCACGGACCCGCGCCATGCGTGCGCGGGCATCGGCGGGCAGAAAGTCCTCGAGCGTCATGTCGTCCATCATCCACCTCCCTGCCGCGGCCGCGGCGGTGTGGGCGGCGTGCCCTCGGAACTCACGGCTGCGTTCGGGCGCGCGGCGTCCGCGCCGGCCACGCCATCTTCGGCGGTCGCGGTGTTCCGGCTGGTCTGCCGCTCGGTCTGCGCATTGAGGGCGGCACCGAACATGATGGCGTAGACGATGAGATTCAGCCACAGCATCAGCGTGACCACCGCACCGGCCATGCCGTAGGCCCATTGGTAGCTCATGACGTGCCGGGTGTAGGCGATGAACAGCGCCGATGCCGCCAGCCAGGCCGCCGTCGCCGCCAGCGCCCCCCAGCTGACCCAGCGCCACTTGGGAGCGGCACGGCAGGGGCCCACACGGTACAGCACGGCGAGCCCGAGCAGGATGACGGCGGCCAGCACGGGCCAGCGGACCAGCCGCAGGACGGCGTGCAGCCCCATCCCCGTCTCGGCCCCGCCCATCAGCGTCGGAATGCCGATGTACAGGGCGAAGGTCAGCGGGACGAAAGTGACGGCGCCCAAGCCGAGGCCGAGGGCCAGGGCATTGAGATGAAGGAAACCCCGGCGCTCCGTCGTGCCGTAGGCGAGGTTCAACGCCGCCATCAACGCCCGCATGCTCAGGCAGACGCTCCAGAGCGTGAGCCCCAGCGTCCCCGCAACGCCCCACCCGAGCGTTCCGCCCGTCGCGGAAAGCATGTCCGCCAGCTGGTCGACGAACAGCATCGCCGCGTCCCTGGGAAGCACGTCCGCCAGAAGCTCAATGCGCTCCTTGATGGCGGCGATGCCCATGGTGGTCCCGATGGTCAGGACCAGGACGCCCAGCCCCGGCAGCACTCCCAGCAGGGCGTAGAAGGCCACCCCCGCCGCCGCGACCCAGAGGCCGGCTTCCGACTGGAGACGCCAGACCCGCCCGGCGATGGCACGCCATCCCGCGGGAGGAATATCCCGCGGCGACGCCGCATCGGTGCGCATGATGCGCTGCTTGTGCAATGACTGCATCGGATGGTGCCGGCAGCGGCCGCCGCTTCGATTCCCGAACGGCCCGTCTTCCAACGCTGATGGCCCCGTCATGTTTCCGGAAATGTGGACGGTCCAAACTCATTCGGCCTTCACGCGAGCAGGCGGCTGATCTGGATTGGCCAGGGCAATGATGGACAGTTCCGACCGAAACAGCCCACAAGGAGGGGCGGTCCGTTCCTCACTCGACATCAGGATCGAAACGATCCCGCTGACCGATTTCCCCGACACCGTGATGGTCGTGGGTGAGCGGATTCTCCGCCCCAGGCCGTCGGCGTTGCACGACTATGTCGCCCGGGTCGGGCGGGAATTGCGCCGCGTTGCCGGTGGGACCTCGGCCGGGATAAGTGCCGCCATCGACCTGACCCTGGCTCTCATCGACGACGATCACGGCGCCGCGCTGGCGCGCTCCATTGTCCGCAAGCTGGTCGTGCATCACCGCCGTCCGGGCGGCCAGTCGCAGTTTTCGGCGCTGCTGGAACTGGAACTGCGCCCAAGCCGCGTCCGCCCCGAAGAAGCTGTCGACAAGAGCTTGGGAAGACTGGCGGACCCGGCGGGATTCGAACCCACGACCTCTGCCTTCGGAGGGCAGCGCTCTATCCAGCTGAGCTACGGGTCCAGCGACAGCGGAGGCGCACCATAGCGCAACACCTCCGCCAGAGCAAACACCTCTTGCGGTAAAATTTCAGTTCGAGGCGGGGTAGACGCCCAACAGCCTCTGCTGCCGGCGCTGGTAGCCGACCAGTTCGCACAGGCTCAACGGGCGAAAGCCCCGCGCGCGGTTGGAAGCCCCCACCTCGAACATCAAGGCCTGCTGCTCGAACAGATCCGCATACACCGCGCCCAGCGGCATGTCAGGATCCCACACGTGGATGGCCTCGGCCCCCGCCCCGTTCACCTCGACGATCTGGAAGTCCTCGCCCGCCTGCAGCCGCTCGATGGACGCGAATCGCACGTCGAAACGGCCGAAGTGGAAGTGCGGCATGGCGTCGGCGATGGCGTCGAAGCGGCGAGCCAGTTCCGGCGTCACGAAGGGCCGGCCGTCCTTGTACAGCCCGCCCACCCGGCTCGACCCGACAATGGACAGGCGTACCACCTCGCCGGCTGCCGGCACGGTGCTCAGACGGTCCTTCTGCGTCTCGCGGTGCAGGCCCGCCTTCCAGGCGGCACGGGGGTTGGCGGCGATCAGTTCGTCCAGCGTCGAACAGCCGTCGCCCACCACGTGCGGGTGGTAGCGCAGCGTCATCGAGAAGATGAACCCCGCCGTCTCGCCCGGCCGGCGCACGTAGAAGATGCCGGCTTCGCCATCATAGGGAACGTAGGTCTGCAGGATGAAGCGGCTGCCCTTGGGGTATGCGGCCAGATAGTCCACGAGGTCCGCCGGGTTCGCCACCCGCCGCACGCCGAATCCGCGCCAGCCGATGTCCGGCTTCACCACCAGCGGAAAGCGCACCCCCTCGGCTTCGGCGAAGGCGGCGAGCCCCGCAGCCGTCCAACCGCCGTCGTGCACCGCCGCCACGGACCGGGCCACCCATCGCCGGGCATCGCCGCCGATCTGGTCCAGGCAGCGGATCTTCGATTCGCCCAGCAGCCCGCCTGCCTCGATCGCCGGGTTCGCCACCGTCGGCAGCGTCAGGCTGCGGTGCCGCAGGCCCAGCCAGAACCACTGCAGGACCAGCGGGACGTAGAACAGCAGCGGCGGGATGCGTTCCTGAATACCGATGTGCGACGCGCCGGCCGGGATCGCCGGCATGCCCGGCAGTTCCACCGCCGGCGTGCGCGCGCCCCCCTGCCGCAAACCCACCCGGCCGGCCAGCGCGGCCACGGCGGTGCGTCCGGTGCGGGTGCGCAACGCGATGAAGCCGGCCACCAGCAGGCCGCCGGCCACCTGCATCTCCACCGCGGGTGCTGCCAGCGACGAGGTCATGAAGACCAGCAGCGCCAGCGTGTAGAGCGACGCCGTGCTGATGGTGATCAGCGCGAAACGCGTGAAGCTGATTCCCAGGGCACCGCAGGCCATATAGGTGGGCATCATGATGCCGGGGATGATCCGGCACGACACCAGGGCACCCAGCAGGTTGCGGCTCAGTCCGTCGCGGCAGCGCTGGAAGGCCGGGCCTTCGACCTTGCGGCGCAGCCAAGCGATCCGCCGCGTCAGCGCCCCGGTCGTGTAGAACAGCACGTCCCCGGCGACGATGCCGCCCAGGAGTGCCGCGGCCACCACCACCAGCGGCAGCGTGCCGGCGCTGATCAGCCCGGCGCCGGCCACGATGGCCACGTCTTCGTGCAGCAGGGTGAGCATCGCGAGCCCCAGAAGAAGCAGGGCCGGAGATGAGGCAACGATCGATTCGAAGGCTATGAGCACAGCACCCTGTTCCGCACGCAACGCGTCCCCCCGGACGGATAGGGTGCAGTATACCCGAAAAGGGGGTGCCTCCCAATCCTCCGCTCCACCAAAAGATAGAAATCTTATGCTTTTCGGCGGACTGTACAGTGCAGTCCGGGCTTCAGTCGATTTTGTGCTTTGCAGCACACGTGTTGGGCTGCGTGCTGCCAATCGGCACGTCTATGAGCGCCCGTTAATGTATCGGTAAGGTTTAGTGTCGTAACTATGGCCGAGGGAAGCGACCGGCGCGGCCGTTGGGGCGGCGACGCCGGTCCGGCAGAGGGGGGAGGCTTCCGGGCATGTTCAAGACGCTATCCATACGCGCGCGGCTTATCCTGTCGTCGGTGGCCTGCGTGGTCGTCGCCATCGTCGCCACGACGGCCAGCAACATGTGGCTGAGCCGCGGCATGGTCGACCAAGCGGCGGAGCGCGAGTTGCACACCATCCGTCAGTTCCTGGACGACAGCTTGGCCATGGAGGCGCGGCGCGCCCTGTCGCTGGCCGACAGCGTCGCCGCCAACACGGTGGTTCAGCAGCACTTCGCCAACGCCGACCGCACGGCGCTGTCGGCCATGCTGGTCCCCGGTTTCAAGGCAATGAAGGACCAGCACGGGGTGCGCCAGCTCCAGTTCCACTTGGCGCCCGCCACCTCCTTCCTGCGGGTGCACCGGCCGGAGAAGTTCGGCGACGACCTGTCGGGCTTCCGCCACACCGTGGTGCAGGTCAACCGCACGCAGAAACCCGTCGCCGGCCTCGAATCCGGGGTCGAGGGGCTAGGCGTGCGCGGCGTGGTGCCGGTGTTCCACGAGGGCCGGCACCTGGGCTCGGTCGAATTCGGGCTGAGCTTCGACCAGTACTTCTTCGATGCCTTCAAGAAGGCGACGGAGGCCGAGGTGGCGCTGTTCCTGAAAAGCGACAAAGGCTTCACCGCCTTTGCCTCGACGTTCAAGGAACTGCCGCAGCTGACGCCCGCCGCCATGCAGGCGGCCCTGGCGGCGGAATCGCCGGTGGGCACCTACGCAGTTGGCGGCGCCCGCCTCGCCTACGTGCTGGCGCCGGTCAAGGACTACCGTGGCGACGCCATCGGCTTCACCGTGCTGGCGCTCGACCGCGGGTACTTCATCGCGGCGCTGGACCACGCGCGCGACGTGGCGCTGCTCATCGGCCTCGTGGTCATGGTGTTCAGCATCGCCGCGTCGGCGGCGGTCAGCGGTTCGCTCGCCCGCGTGCTGCACGGCGTCACCGACGCCATGCGGATGCTGACCGAGGGCCGCAAGGACATCACCATCCCCGGCACCGACCGGCGGGACGAGATCGGCGGCATGGCCCGCGCCGTCGAGGTGTTCCGCCAGCAGGCCCTGGAGGTCGAGCGCCTGAACGCCGAGCAGGAACGCCTGAAGACAGAGACGGAGGTGGAGAAGCGCCGCACCCTCCAGGACCTCGCCCGCCATTTCGAGGCGACCGTCGGCGAGGTGGTGCAGGGCGTGTCGGCCGGTGCCACGCAGATGCGCGCCTCCGCCCAGTCGCTCTCCGCCATCGCCGAGGAGACGGACCGCCAGACCGCCGCCGTCGCCGCCGCGTCGGAACAGGCGACCAGCAACGTGCGGGCGGTGGCGGTGGCCGCCGACGACCTTACCGCCTCCATCGCGCAGATCAATGAACGGATCGACCAGTCCACCCGCATGGTACGCGCCGCCGTGGGCGAGGTGGAGACCACCAACGCCACCGTCGAAGGGCTGGCCAGCGCCGCCAACCGCATCGGCGACGTGGTCAAGCTGATCAACGACATCGCGTCCCAGACCAACCTGCTGGCGCTGAACGCCACCATCGAGGCGGCGCGGGCGGGCGAAGCCGGCAAGGGTTTCGCGGTGGTGGCGTCGGAGGTCAAGCACCTCGCCAACCAGACGGCCAAGGCGACCGAGGAGATCTCCGCGCAGATCGCCGGCATCCAGTCCACCAGCGCCGGTGCGGTCTCGGCCATCCGCGCCATCGGCGAGACCATCGTCGGCATCAACGACACGGTCGGCGCCATCGCCGAGGCGGCCCGCCAGCAGGGCGAGACCACCGCCGCCATCGCCCGCAACGTACGAGAGGCGACCGCCGGCACGCGCGAGTTCACCACCACCATCACCGGCGTGACGCAGGCGGCCGGCGAAACCGGCCACATGGCGGCCGACGTGCTGGGTGCCGCCAGCGAACTGTCGCATCAGGCCGAACAGCTGCGCGCCGAGGTCGACCGCTTCATCGCCGGCATCCGCGCCGCCTGAGTCCGTACGGCGTGACGAGCCCCACCCGGCGTTCCGTGCGCGGAACACCGGGCCGAACCCTCCCCGGCTCCCCCCGAGGAGGGTTCACCTTTCTACGGCCGAGGGCGCTCCCCTACCCCCGCCGCCATTTCAGCGCCAGGAAACGTTCGAACGTTCCCGGCGCGTCGTAGCTGCCGAGGAACAGGTCGCCGACGGCGCGGCGCATGCGCGCGCGGATGCGGGCGCGGATCCCCTCCTCCACCATCTGGCAGCGGCGGCACAGCAGGCGCGGCGCGCCCGTCGAAGCGCCGGACGCGCGCACCGGGCGCACCGTCACGGCGATGTCCTCGGTGGTCGCGTACTCCACCACGTCCGGCCAGGGGGCGCGCCGGCCCCGGCTGTCGCGCCAGGTCTGCGCATCGGGGTCGTACCAGCGCCCATCCGCCAGGCAGCGCACCACCACGCCGTGCGGACGCCCGCAGCAGCGGCAGCGCGCAGCACCTGGGGCGTCGCCACGCCTGGAAGGGTCGATAGCCGGGGTCAGGATTTTGACGCGGGCGTGCCTGGACATGATGCGCTCGACGGGTGGGCCGTTGTCATCGCACCTGACGGCGGCAAGCGCCAGCATCAATTCGCTGCCCCTACGACATGGCGGCGTCCGAGGCACTGGGCAGCGCCGGCCGGGATGCCGTCGCGCGCCCCTTCGCCGGAACGGTTTCGTAGCGTTCGAGGTGCAGCGGCAGCCACCATTCGCCGTCCAGGCGGGTCAGCACCGCCTCGCCCAGCGCGATGGCGGACAGCAGTTCGCGGCTGCGCGTGTGGATCAGCGCCGGGACGCCGCGGCGGATCAGCACGCCGCGCTCGGCCAGGGCCGCCTGCAGCGGCGCCTCCAGCCGGCCGCGCACGCCGGCGGCACCGGCCGCGTCCATGGTGTGGAACAGGTCGTCGATGACGGCGCCGGCCATGCGGGGCTTGGCCACCACCTGCATCACCTCGGCGATGCCGCCGGGCGGCACGAAGGCGACGTGCCAGCCCAGGACGCGACCCTCGCGATCGCGCACCAGCCGGCGCGACAGCGGCCCGCGGCTGGGCAACGCGCCCATCTCGGCGAACAGCCAGTCGGCGAAGGGCCGGTCGTAGGCCGGGCGAAGGCGCGCCCAGCCCGTCCCCTCCTCCGCGAAGGCGGCCAGCGCGTCGGGGCTCAACTCCTCCGACACGGTGTCGTCGGGCTTGCCGGCGCCCAGCCGGCGCCGGGCCACCGCGTCCAGCGGGGTGCCGAGCGCGCTCGCCGCCGGCTTCCACCGCGTCAGTCCCAGCCGGTCGAAGCCGAACTCCACGGCGAAGCGCGCCGGGCGGAAGACCTTCATCCAGTCCAGCGACGGCAGGTCCACCGCCCGGCCGCCCATACCGATCCACAGCCGGGCGGCGTCGGGCGTGGCGCCGTCGGTGACGCTGAAGTCCTGCCGTCCGGCCAGATAGGCCCGCTGCAACAGCGCGCCCACCATGCCCGCCGACGGCTCCGGCGAACGCAGCAGCGGGCCGGAGCAGCCCAGGCGGACCGGCCTGCCGTCGAAAATCATGCGCCGCACGGTGGAGCCGATGAAGCCCAGGATGCGCCCGCCCTTCCCCTCGCACACCAGCGCCGGGATCTCCGGATCGGCCCAGGGGTGGTCGAGGAAGTAGCGCACCAGCGCCGGAGCCAACAGCGGCGGCGCGTCGTCCGTCCTGGAGCGCATGACGCGTTCGTACAGCGTGGCGACGGCCGGCGCGTCACCGTAGGTGAAGGGGCGGACGTTCGTCATTTCGGCACCGTGCGGGAGGTTGGCATGCGGTTGTCGGGGGTGGGTCAGGTGTCGGCGCGGGCGAGGCCGCCGCGGCGCAGGCGCCGCAGGATCTTGCCCACGCGACCGCGCATCTGGCGCACCTGCGCGTCGATGGCGCGGTGGATGCCGCCCTGCCCCATGGCGAACCAGTTCATCGGCTGCTCGGCGTTGGACAGCA
>NZ_DASPMG010000373.1:0-3893 GCF_035627195.1 Azospirillum sp. | reverse complement strand
TCTTGGCCTTGGCCGAGACTTCCACGGTCTGGATGTCGCCGCCCATCTCCTCGACCACCAGCTCGTGCTGGAGCAGCTCCTGGCGGACGCGGTCCGGCTTGGCGTCGGGCAGGTCGATCTTGTTGATCGCGACGATGATCGGAACCTTCGCCGCCTTGGCGTGGTGGATCGCCTCGATGGTCTGCGGCATGACGCCGTCGTTGGCGGCGACCACCAGCACGACCACGTCGGTGACGTTGGCGCCGCGGGCACGCATCTCGGTGAAGGCGGCGTGGCCCGGCGTGTCGATGAAGGTGATCTTCGCACCCGACTCCAGCTGCACCTGATAGGCGCCGATGTGCTGGGTGATGCCGCCGGCCTCGCGGCTGACCACGTCGGTCTGGCGTAGCGCGTCCAGCAGCGAGGTCTTGCCGTGGTCGACGTGGCCCATGATGGTGACGACCGGGGGACGCGGCACCAGCGCGTCGGCCACGTCGTCCACGCCGCGCAGGCCCAGCTCGACGTCGGCCTCCGAGACGCGGCGCACGCGGTGGCCGAACTCGCTGATGATCAGCTCCGCCGTGTCGGCGTCGATGGTCTGGTTGATGGTCGCCATGACGCCCATGCGCATCAGCGCCTTGATGACGTCCGCACCGCGCTCGGCCATGCGGTTGGCGAGTTCCTGGACCGTGATCACTTCCGGCAGCACGACGTCGCGGGTCACCTTCTGGGTCTCCTGACGCGACAGCTGACGCAGCCGCTCTTTCTCACGCGCACGGCGCACCGCGGCGAGCGAGCGGGTGCGTTCACCCCCCTCGTCGCTGAGCGCCTGGGACACCGTCATCTTGGCGCCGCCGCGACGGCGGTCGGCACCGGGGCCGGCGCCGCCGGGCTTGCGGGCCGGCGCGGCCGGGGCCTTGGCCGGGCCCTTGCCGGGACGGCCGCGGCCGCGACCACCCTCGTCCTCGTCGTCGTCGACGCGGGCGGGAGGGGCACCGCCGATCGGCGGACGGGCGGACGGCGCCTCGGTGGTGGTGTTGGCCGGACGGGCGGTGGGGGCGGGACGCGCGCCCTGGACGCCGCGGTCGTCGGTGCGGCGCTCCTCGCCGCGACGGGCGGCCGGCTCGGGCCGGCGGGCCTCCTCGGCTTCCTTGCGCTTGGCCTCTTCCTCCTTGCGGCGGCGTTCGGCCTCCTCGGCGATGCGGCGCTCCTCCTCCTGGATGCGGCGCAGCTCGTCCATCTCGCGCTGGCGCAGCGTCTCGGCGTCGAGGATCTCGGGCTCCGGCGCGGGCGCCGGCTCCTGGACCACCTCGACGGCGCCGGTCTCCAGCTCGTCCTCGTAGTCGTCTTCGACCTCGGTGCGGCGGGTCTCCGCCTCGAGGATGGCGCCGCGCAGCGCGCGTTCACGCGCCTCGCGCTCCTCGCGGGTCAGCTGGCGCACGGCGCCGCCGCCGCCGCCGCGCTGCGGGCGTCCGCCCGAGCCGCGCACGGGCAGCCCCTGCGCCGCCTGGCGCGCCGCGGCGCCGCCGTCGGCGATGCCGGGCACGGCACCCTTCTCGACGGTGCGCTTGCGCTTGACCTCGACGGTCACGGTCTTCGAGCGGCCATGGGAGAAGCTCTGCCGGACCGTGGTGTCGACCGGCTTCTTCAACTCCAGCTTTCCCTTGTTCGAGGTGCCGGCGTTGAGGTGCAAGACTTTCTTGTGGTCCTGGTCGTTGCTGTCGGTCATCGGATCCGGATAGTTAGAACGTTACCCCTGGCCCGCCGGCCCCGCGCCGGCGACAAAGCCCCTTATGCCCTGCAGCCGGGCCGCATCGCGGGCCAGCCCATCGGCGAGTTTGCCGCGCGCCATAACGGCATGCACGGCGTGGTCCCGGCCGAGCGCGGCGGCCATGGCCGCCGAGTCGAACAGGTCCACGATCGGCAGGTGCGGCGCCAGCGCGGCGATCTTGCCGCGCTGATCCGCCGAACCGTCGGATGCTTCAAGAAGAAGGCCGGGCGCGCCGCCGCGGCCGACACGGCCGGTCTTCAGCGCCTCGCGCACCTTCTCGTAACCGGCGACGGACTGCCCGGCCTTGCGCGCCAGCCCGATCTGGTCGAGGCAGCGGCGCTCCAGCAGGCGTTCCAGCCGTTCGCCCAGGTCCGGCGCGGCGCGGACGGCGCGGCGCGCGGCCTTGGAAAAGATGTTCTTGGAAACGGCCTTGTCCAGCGCGGCGCGGTCGGCCGTCAGCCACAGGCCGCGGCCGGGCAGGCGCTCCTCCAGGTCGGGCACGACCGTGGCGTCGGGAGCGACGACGAAGCGGATCATGCCTTCCTTGGGCTGAACGGCGCCCGTGACGACGCAACGGCGCAGCGGGCCCCGCTCCTCAGCGGGGTCCGGCGCCGCGCACGCCTCGGGGGCGTCCGTCACTGCTGCGTCCTTCAGACCTACCATCCGTTCCGTAACCGTCCGTCTTCTCTAAGAACCGTTGCTCGACCGAGGTGCCGCGGGTCATTCCGCGGCAGGCTGCTGGCCGCCGGCCGCCGGCTGCTGCGGGGCACCGCCCTCGCTTTCGAACCAGTGGGCGCGGGCCGCCATGATGATCTCGTTCGCCTCCTCTTCCGAGGGGGCGTCCTTGCCGAGGATCTCGCGCAACTCGTCGGCGGCGAGGTCGGCCAGGTCGTCCATCGTCTTGACGCCGTTCTCGCCGAGCCTGACGAGCATCGACGGCGGCAGGCCGCACAGCTCCGCCACGTCGTCGCCGACGCCCAGCTCGCGCCGCCGCTCGGTCATGGAAGCGTCCTGCTCCTCGAGGAAGCTCAGCGCGCGCTGCTTCAGCTCGGCCGCGACGTCCTCGTCGAAGCCTTCGATCTCCGCCAGCTCCTCGGTGTCGACGAAGGCGATCTCCTCGACCGTGGTGAAGCCTTCGGCGACCAGAAGATGGGCGATCACGTCGTCCACGTCCAGCGCGTCGATGAACAGCTGCGAGCGGGTGCGGAATTCCTCCGAGCGGCGCTCGGACTCCTCCGCCTCCGTCATGATGTCGATGTCCCAGCCGGTGAGCATCGTGGCGAGGCGCACGTTCTGGCCGCGGCGGCCGATGGCCAGCGACAGCTGGTCGTCCGGCACCACCACCTCGATGCGGTTGTTCTCCTCATCCAGAACGACCTTGGCCACCTCGGCCGGGGCCAGCGCGTTGACCACGAAGGTCGCGGCGTCGTTGTTCCAGGGGATGATGTCGATCTTCTCGCCCTGCAGCTCGCCGACCACCGCCTGGACGCGGCTGCCGCGCATGCCGACGCAGGCACCGACCGGATCGATGGAGCTGTCGTGGCTGAGCACGGCGATCTTGGCGCGCGAGCCGGGGTCGCGGGCGACCGCCTTGATCTCGATGATGCCGTCGTAGATCTCCGGCACTTCCTGGGCGAACAGCTTGGCCATGAACATGGGGTGCGTGCGCGACAGGAAGATCTGCGGCCCGCGCGCTTCCTCGCGCACGTCGTAGATGTAGGCGCGCACGCGGTCGCCGTTCTTGAAGTGCTCTCTAGGCAGCAGCTCGTCGCGGCGCAGGATCGCCTCGGCGCGGCCAAGGTCGACGGTGACGTTGCCGTACTCGACGCGCTTGACCAGGCCGTTGACGACCTCGCCGATGCGGTCCTTGTACTCGTTGAACTGGCGCTTGCGCTCGGCGTCGCGGACCTTCTGGACGATCACCTGCTTGGCGGTCTGGGCGGCGATGCGGCCGAAGTCGATGGGCGGCAGCGGGTCGACGATCCAGTCGCCGGGCTTGGCATCCGGCTTGCGGCGCTGGGCGTAGGCGAGGCCGACCTGCGTCGCCTCGTTCTCCACCGTCTCCACGACCTCGAGGTAGCGGGCGAGGTGGATGTCGCCCGTCTTGCGGTCGATGCGGGCGCGGATGTCGTGCTCGTGGCCG
>NZ_DASPMG010000372.1:0-2333 GCF_035627195.1 Azospirillum sp. | reverse complement strand
CTGTGGCAGGCGGTGGCCGACCTGCAGCACGCCGCCGTCAACACGCCCGCCGCCGACCAGATCGCGTCCAGCCTCGCCACCTGCGTCACCGGCGTCGACCCGCGCGCAGCCGGCTTCGTCGAGGCGTTCCACGCCCACCTCGCGGCGCTGCGCTGGCTGCTGTCACGCAGCGACGCGGCGGAGCGGGCGGAGAAGGCGCTGGTGCGGTGCCTGCGCTCCACGGTCCAGTCGCTGGTCGACCTGTCGCCCACCTCCACCCCGCCCCGTCCTGCCCCCCTGCCCCGCCCGTTGCGCTTCCGCGAGCCGCCAAACGGGCACGTGACCTGAAAGCACGCGACCGAGAATTTCCCTTCGGCGCGAGAATCCCTACATCAGTTGCAGGGGCTGCCGGCGGCCTGACCGTTCCTTGCTTTTTGCATCCGGCGCCCCGCCGGCGATGGACGAATGAGACAGCATTGATTACCTTTTTGGGCATCCAACAATAACGGGCGCCGGCCCATCGGCCCGCCCGCACGGGGATGGACAAGATGGCTCTCGCGACCGTCACGCTCGAGGACAAGTACGCGCTCGAACAGGGGCGCGTGTACCTCACCGGCACCCAGGCGCTGGTGCGCCTGCCGATGATCCAGCGCCAGCGCGACCTGGCGGCGGGTCTGAACACCGCGTGCTTCATTTCCGGCTACCGCGGCTCGCCGCTGGGCGGCTTCGACCAGAACCTGTGGGCCGCCCGCAGCTTCCTGGAGAAGAACCACATCCGCTTCCAGCCCGGCGTGAACGAGGAGTTGGGGGCGACCGCCGTGTGGGGCAGCCAGCAGGTGGGCATGTTCCCGGGCGCCAAATACGACGGCGTCTTCGCCATGTGGTACGGCAAGGGGCCGGGCGTGGACCGCTCCGGCGACGTGTTCAAGCACGCCAACGCGGCGGGCACGTCGCGGCACGGCGGCGTGCTGCTGCTGGCCGGCGACGACCACAACGCCAAGTCCTCCACCTTCCCGCACCAGTCCGAACACGCCTTCATGCACGCCATGATCCCGGAGCTGAACCCGGCCGGCGTGCAGGAGATCCTGGACTACGGCCTGATCGGCTGGGCCATGAGCCGCTATTCCGGCTGCTGGATCGCCATGAAGACGATCGCCGAGACGGTGGACACCTCGGCCTCCGTCATGGTCGATCCGCACCGCGTGCAGCCGATCCTGCCCATCGACTTCGAGATGCCGATGGGCGGCCTGAACATCCGCTGGCCGGACCCGCCGCTGGAGCAGGAATACCGGCTGATGAAGCACAAGCTTTACGCCGCCCTGGCGTTCGCGCGTGCCAACCGGCTGGACCAGGTGGTGATCTCGTCGCCCCGCCCGCGCTTCGGCATCGTCACCACGGGCAAGAGCTACCTGGACGTCCGCCAAGCCTTCGACGAGCTGGGCATCAGCGAGGAGATGGCGGCGGATCTCGGCATCACCGTCTACAAGGTCGGCATGCCCTGGCCGCTGGAGCGCGAGGGCATCCGCCACTTCGCCGAGGGTCTGGAGGAGATCATCGTCGTCGAGGAGAAGCGCGCGGTCATCGAGAACCAGTTGAAGGAACAGCTGTACAACTGGCACGCCGACGTGCGCCCCTGCGTCGTCGGCAAGTTCGACGAACACAACGAGTGGATCCTGCCCTCGGCCGGGGAGCTGTCGCCGGCGCAGATCGCCGTGGTCGTCGGCCGCCGCCTGCTGCGCTTCATCGACAACGACCGCATTCGCGAGCGCGTCGCCTTCCTGGACGCGCACGAGAAGGAGAAGGCGCACAAGGCCCGCGTCGAGCGCAAGCCGACCTTCTGCTCGGGCTGCCCGCACAACACCTCCACCAACGTGCCGGAGGGGTCGCGCGCGCTGGGCGGCATCGGCTGCCACTACATGGCGACGTGGCTGGACCGCCGCACCGACACCTTCACCCAGATGGGCGGCGAGGGCGTGCCCTGGGTCGGGCAGGCGCCGTTCACCGAGGAAAAGCACATCTTCGCCAACCTGGGCGACGGCACCTACTACCACTCCGGCATCCTGGCGGTGCGGCAGTCGATCGCGGCGAACGTCAACATCACCTACAAGATCCTGTTCAACGACGCCGTCGCCATGACCGGCGGCCAGCCGGTGGACGGCCAGATCACCGTGCCGATGATCGCCAAGGAACTGGCGGCGGAGGGCGTGAAGCGCGTCGTCGTCGTCTCCGACCAGCCGGAGAAGTACACGCCCGACGCCGGCCTGCCCGCCTTCACCAAGGTCGAGCACCGCGACGAGCTGGACCGCGTGCAGAAGGAGCTGCGTGAAGAGGGCGGCGTCTCCGTCCTCATCTAC
>NZ_DASPMG010000371.1:0-15205 GCF_035627195.1 Azospirillum sp. | reverse complement strand
TTGGGGATCAGCGGGTTGTAGGCGCGCAGCTCGTCCGCGATCTGCTCCTCGCCGCCGCGCTCGATGTACAGCATCTCGTGGATCTGCTGCCACATCGTCTCGTAGTTCTCGAAGTAGAAGGTGGCGACGGGGCCGACGGAGACGCGGCGGTTCTTCTTCACCGCGACGAGCGCCTTGCGCCGCTCGGCGCGCTGCTTGCCGTACTCCTCCATCGGGATGATGTCGGCGCGGGTGATCTCGGTCTTGCGCGCGGTCATGATGTGGTCTCCAACCGTGTTCTCAGACGGTGATGCCGTAGGCGCGGGCAAAGATCTCGATGGGGTGCAGGTTCTGCGGCGGCGGGTTGGGCGCGTCGCCGCCCAGCCGCGCGATCCCCTGCATGATGTGCATGCCGGCCAGCGGGCATTCCGACGAGACGTAGGCCTTGCCGGACTTGGCCGCCTGGTTGGCGACCGGCTTGCCGACCTTCAGCGCCACCGGGAAGTTCGGCTCCAGCACGCCCCACGATCCGCCGTGGCCCGAGCAGCGTTCCAGCACCTTCACGTCGGCCTTGGGGATCAGGCGCAGCATCTCGGCCGCCTTGATGCCCATGTTCTGGGCGCGGGCGTGGCAGGCGGCGTGCACGAAGACGCCGCCGTCCACCGGCTGGATACCCTCCGGCAGGCCGTGCCGCTTGGCGATGTCGACCACGAACTCGGTCACGTCGAAGGTCGCCTGGGCCAGCTTTTCCACGGCCGCGCGGTGCGGCGCGTCCTTCGGCACCAGAAGCTGCCATTCGAGCTTCAGCATCAGGGCGCAGCTGGGGATCAGCGCCACCACGTCGTAGCCCTTGTCGATCCAGGGCTCCAGCGCCGCGGCCACGTTGGCGGCCTTGTCGTTGACCTTGGCCAGTTCGCCCTGCTCCAGCTGCGGCATGCCGCAGCAGCCGGGATAGACCACCTCGGTCTCCACGCCCAGCTTGGCCAGCACCTCGCGCGCGGCCATGCCGATGGAGGGGTTGTTGTAGTTGACGAAGCAGGTGGCGTAGAGCACCGCCTTGCGCTGACCGTAGGCGGGGGCCGCGGCGTTGACGGTGACCGGCGCGTCCTTGGCGCGGCGCTGGAAGGTGTGGCCGTGGAACTTTGGCAGGTGCGCCTCGCGGTGCACGCCGGTCACCTTCTCCATCACCGGGCGGGTCAGCGTGTTGCCGGCGTCGGAGGCCCAGTTGGCGAGCGGCGCCACGGTGGCGGCCAGTTTGCCGTTGCGGTCGGTTTCGGTCAGCTGGCGCACGGCGAAGGGCACGCCGCGCTTCTTCGCGTCGACGGCGCGGTAGCGCAGCATCAGGTGCGGGAAGTCCAGGTCCCATTCGTGCGGCGGCACGTAGGGGCACTTGGTCATGAAGCACATGTCGCACATGGTGCAGGCGTCGACGACGGCGCGGAAATCCTCCGACTTCACGTCGTGCATCTCGCCCGGACCGGCGGCGTCCACGAGGTCGAACAGGCGCGGGAAGCTGTCGCACAGGTTGAAGCAGCGGCGGCAGCCGTGGCAGATGTCGAAGACGCGGCGCATCTCCGCGTCCAGCTTGGCTTCGTCGTAGAAGTCCGGGTTCTGCCAGTCGAGCGGGTGGCGGACGGGGGCCTCCAGGCTGCCTTCGCGCATGGCTTCCTCCTCGCGGCCGGTTCGGCCCGGCCTGTCGTTCGTCGATGTCGGATGGCGAGCGCGGGGACCCCGCCGCCGGACGGGGCCCCGCGGCCGGATCGTCAGGCGAGCTGTTCCAGGGCCTTCTGGAAGCGGCCGGCGTGCGACTTCTCGGCCTTGGCGAGCGTCTCGAACCAGTCGGCGATCTCGTCGAAGCCCTCGTCGCGGGCGCTGCGCGCCATGCCCGGGTACATGTCGGTGTACTCGTGCGTCTCGCCGGCGATGGCGGCCTTCAGGTTGTTGGAGGTCTCGCCGATCGGCAGGCCGGTCGCCGGGTCGCCCGTCTCCTCCAGGAATTCCAGGTGGCCGTGCGCGTGACCGGTTTCGCCCTCGGCGGTGGAGCGGAACACCGCGGCGACGTCGTTGTAGCCTTCGACGTCGGCCTTCTGGGCGAAGTACAGGTAGCGGCGGTTGGCCTGGCTCTCACCGGCGAACGCGGCTTTCAGGTTTTCTTCGGTCTTGGTGCCCTTGAGCGACGGCATGGTTGCTTCCCTCCTGAGGATGGCCAACCGGACGGGCGATGGCGCGGACGCGCAAAACCGTCCGGCATGGCTTTGGCTTATGCCACCGTTAGAGGGTGTCGTCAACAGTTTAGAATCGATCTAAGAAAGCGCGAACGCCCTTAATCCGCGGAACCGCCGTGCGGCGCGGGTTTGGCGTCCTGTCTGGCGTCCTCTGGAGCCAGCCGGACGATCACGTCGACGCGGGCGACGCGCGTCCCCTCGGGCGGGGGCGGCAGGTTGCCCAGCACGATGTGGTCGCCGGGGATGTCCTCCAGCCGGCCCGAGCCCTCCAGGAAGAAATGGTGGTGCTCGGTCGTGTTGGTGTCGAAATAGGAACGGCCGGCGTCCACCACAACCTCGCGCAGGAGGCCGGCGGCGGTGAACTGGTTCAACGTGTTGTACACGGTGGCCAGCGAGACGCGCAGGTTGGCGCCCAGCGCCTCCCCGTGCAGCTGCTCCGCCGTCACGTGACGGTCGCCGGCTTCGAACAGGAGACGGGCCAGGCCGAGGCGCTGGCGGGTGGGCCGAAGGCCGACCGTGTGCAGTCGGTCCAGGGCGCGCTTGTAGGGACGGTGTCCGGTCATGTCGTCTACGGGTCTGGTGGTGGCCGCCGCAATCGTCACCGGACCGCGGCAAACAGCCGCAGTCCCGTGCACGTTAGAACGATTTCAGCTCGCGTGGCAAGCGGTCGTTATACCGACCGTCCGCACCACCCCCATAGAGTCCACTCTCAATACCCGGTCGCGATGCGTTCGACAAGCTGCTTCACGGTCGGGATGAAGCCGTTCGCATAGAACGGATCCTTGGCGAAGCGGAAGGCGTTGTGACCGGCGAACATCAGCTGATTTTCACAGTCGTCGGTGTGGCTGACGGCCTGCAGCGTCTTCTGGATGCAGTAGGAGCGCGGGTCGGCCTTCTTGCCGGTGGTCCCCTCCTCGTTCTGCGCCCAGTTCGAGAACAGGCAGGCCGACAGGCAGCCCATGCAGTCGATCTGGTCCTTCAGGATGTGCTCGGCCTTTTCGGGCGTCACGAAGATGATGGTGCTGTCCGGCGTCTTCAGCGCGGTGGTGTAGCCCTGGGCCACCCAGCCCTCGGCGCGCTGCTTGTCGGTCTCGGTCAGGTACACCGGGCGGCCGCGGGGGCCGACCGGGAAGTCCGACGCGTGCTCGCCCACGGGCTTGGGCATGTAGGCGACCTGACGCTCGGAGCGGCCCATCAGCTCCTGCAGGAAGGGGTTCTTGACGGCCGAGGAGTAGAAGCCGGTCGGCGAGAAGCGGTTGAGGAAGACGTCGCCCTCCTGCAGCGTCAGCAGCCGCCTCTTCCACGCCATGGAGATCGGGCTTTCCTGCGTCAGCAGGGGGCGGGTGCCGTACTGGAAGGCGACGGGGCCGAGGTCCGGATTGTCGATCCAGTCCTCCCACTCGCTCAGCCACCACACACCGCCGGCCATGATGATCGGCGTGTCGTTCAGACCGAAGCTGTTCATCATCTGGCGCAGCGCCAGCACGCGGGGGAACGGATCCTCCGGCTTGCGCGGGTCTTCGGAATTGGACAGGCCGTTGTGGCCGCCGGCCAGCCACGGGTCCTCGTACACCACGCCGCCCAGGAAGGCGGGGAACTTGTTGTAGGCGCGCAGCCACAGCGCGCGGAAGGCGCGCGCCGAGGAGACGATCGGGTAGTAGTGGACGCCGTAGCTGACGGCGATCTCGGCCACGCGGTAGGGCATGCCGGCGCCGCAGGTGACGCCGTGGATCATGCCCTTGGCCCCCTCCAGCACGCCGTGCAGCACGTGCTCGGCCCCACCCATCTCCCACAGGACGTTCATGTGGATGCGGCCCTGGCCGTTCGACACCTCGTGGGCGATCCTGGCCTGGGCGATGCCGCCGCGGATGCCGTAGGCGATCAGCTCGTCGTGCCGTTCGCGCCGGGTCTTCCCGTGGTAGACCTGGTCCAGCAGGTTGCCATTCTCGTCGAAGCTGTCGGCGTTGACGCCCGAGAAGGTCCCCACGCCCCCCGCGGCCGCCCAGGCGCCGGAGCTTTCACCGTTCGACACCGCAACACCCTTGCCGCCTTCGACGAGCGGCAGAACTTCCCGGCCGGACATGACCAGCGGCTTGAGCGCCTTCAACGAAACCTCCAAAAAACCGATCGGCGGACCCGGGGGCGAACAAAGCGCGCCGCCGGAGATCCCCCGGTCCCCGTCGGTGCGTGCCCCTTTTTTCAAGGGTCCTATATATGAGGAATCGCGCGACGGTACGAGCGGATTTGCACGCGACCGTCACGAAATCGGCTTGGCCCTGCTCCTACGGCGTCGCCAGCGCGGCGGCGAGGCGCCCCGGCGCGTCGGTGAACACCGCCGCGACACCCCAGCCGAGCAGCGTGCGCGCCCGTTCCGCGTCGTTGACGGTGTAGGCCAGCACCGGCCGGCCGCTGGCGCGATGGGCGGCGACCGTCGCCGCCGTCTGCCGGCGCTGGTTGACGTGGATCGTGTCGGCGCCGATGCGGTCGGCCACCGCCGCCCAGTCGGCCGGCGGCTGGTCCAGCAGGTAGCCGCGCGGGATGCCGGGGGCGCGGTCGCGCGCCACCTCCAGGCAAGGCACCTGGAAGCTGGAGATCAGCAGCGGCCGTTCCGCCGGCCACGTCGCCTTCACCACGTCGAGCGCCACCCGCGCCGTGGCGACGGCGAGGTCGGGGTGCGACGGCTTGATCTCCAGGTTCAGGCCGAGGCCGAGGCGGACGGCGAGGTCCAGCAGTTCGGACAGGGTCGGCACCTCCTCCCCCGCGAAGCGCGGGTCGAACCAGACGCCGGCGTCCAGCCGCTTGAGGTGGGCGAGGTCGATGCCGGACACCGGGCCACGGCCCGACGTGGTGCGGTCCAGCGTGTCGTCGTGGATGATCACCGGCACGCCGTCGGAGGTCAGCATCACGTCCACCTCCACCCAGGCGGCGCCCTGGCGGGCGGCCTCGCGCACCGAGGCCAGCGTGTTCTCGGGCGCCGTCTCCTTGGCGCCACGGTGGCCGATCAGGTGGGGAAGGGTCGACAGCATGGGGCACACGGGTCTATTGACGGGCGGGTTCACGGGCCATATGGGGCCCCGCGCATTCGCGGAAAAGACGGCATGAAAGCGGCACACAGCGTTTCCGATCTGGTCGCCTCCGGCCTCATGACGCCGGAGGCCGGCGCCGCCGTGGCCGGCGTGGCCGAGCGCTATGCCGTGGCGCTGACGCCGTACCTGCTGGACAAGCTGGCCGGGGCGCCGGAAGGCGATCCGCTGTACGCGCAGTACGTCCCCTCGCCCGAGGAGGCGTACACGGCGCCGTCGGAGCGCGACGACCCCATCGGCGACCACGCCCATTCGCCGGTGAAGGGCATCGTCCACCGCTATCCCGACCGGGTGCTGCTGAAGCCGCTGCACGCCTGCGCCGTCTACTGCCGCTTCTGCTTCCGCCGCGAGATGGTGGGACCGGGCGGCGAGGCGCTGTCGCCGGCCGAACTGGCGGCGGCGCTGGACTACGTCCGCGCGCACCCGGAGGTCTGGGAGGTGGTGATCACCGGCGGCGACCCGTTCCTGCTGAGCCCGCGCCGGCTGGCGGAGATCGTGGGCGCGCTGGCGGAGATCGGCCACGTCGGCGTGGTGCGGCTGCACACCCGCGTGCCGGTCGCCGACCCGGCGCGGGTGACGCCGGAACTGGTGGCGGCGCTGAAGGCCGACGGGCTGGCCAGCTGGGTCGCCGTGCACGTCAACCACGCCACCGAGCTGACGGAGGAGGCGCGCGCCGCGCTGGCGCGGCTGGCCGACGCCGGCATCCCGCTGCTGAGCCAGACGGTTCTGCTGAAGGGCGTCAACGACGACGCGGCGGTGCTGGAGGCGCTGTTCCGCGCGCTGGTGCGCAACCGGGTCAAGCCGTACTACCTGCACCACCCGGACCTCGCTCCCGGCACCAGCCACTTCCGGCCCTCAATCGCCGAGGGGCAGGCGCTGGTGAAGGGGTTGCGCGGCCGGGTGTCGGGCCTCTGCCAGCCGACCTACGTTCTGGACATCCCCGGCGGCCACGGCAAGGCGCCGGCCGCCGCCGCCTGGATCGCGGAGGACGGCACGGTGGAGGACTTCCAGGGCGTCCGCCACCGCTACGCCCCCTGACCCCGGCGGAACGCCGGGCCCGCGGCGCGGTTCTCCCTCTGCGTGGACGAGGGAGGGAGCAATGCGCTGGCAGGGCGGGCGTGAGAGCGAGAACGTCGAGGACCGGCGGGGCGGCGGCGGGTTCGGCGGCTTCTCGCGCGGAGGCGGGCTGGGCGGCATCCCCATCGGGCGCGGCGGGCTGGGCATCGGCGGGGTGGTCGTCGTCCTGCTGCTGGGTCTGGTCTTCGGCGTCGACCCGAGCGTGATCCTGAGCGGCGGCGACCCCGGCTATGAGCAGCAGCAGACGCGGGGCAACCCGCGGCAGGCGCCGCGATCCGGCGCCGAGGACGAGCTGAAGCGCTTCGTCTCCGTCGTGCTGGCCGACACCGAGGACACGTGGCACGGCCTGTTCCAGGGCATCGGCCGCACCTACCAGGACCCGACGCTGGTGCTGTTCTCCGGCGCCGTCGACTCGGCCTGCGGCATGGCGCAGGCGGCGGTGGGGCCGTTCTACTGCCCGGCCGACCGCAAGCTCTACATCGACCTGAGCTTCTACCGCGACCTGCGGGAGCGCTTCCGGGCGCCGGGCGACTTCGCCCAGGCCTACGTCGTCGCGCACGAGGTGGGGCACCACGTGCAGACGCTGCTGGGCATCTCCCAGAAGGTGCGGGAGGCGCAGCGCGGCGCCGGCCAGGGCGAGGCGAACGCCCTGTCGGTGCGCCTGGAGCTGCAGGCCGACTGCTTCGCCGGGCTGTGGGCCAACGCCGCCCAGCGGCGCGGCGTGCTGGAGCCCGGCGACGTGGAGGAGGCGCTGACCGCCGCCAGCGCCATCGGCGACGACCGGCTGCAGCGGCAGGCGCGCGGCACCGTGACGCCGGACAGCTTCACCCACGGCAGCTCCGACCAGCGGGTGCGCTGGTTCCGCCAGGGGCTGTCCAGCGGTGAGCTGCGCGCCTGCGACACCTTCGCCGCCGACCGGCTGTAGGTATCCTTACACGCAGGGGCGGATGTAGGGGGCGTTGGCCTCCCACAGCTCGTCCAGGATCTTCACGGCGGCGTCGGTGGAGGTGATCACCGGGTCGATCAGCAGCGCCTGAAGCGCCAGTTCCTTCGACGCGTGCACCGCCGCCTCCACCGCCAGCTGCTGCACGCCGGCCTGGACGGAGAGCAGCTTGGCCACCGGATCCGGCAGCGGCCCCAGGGACACCGGGTGCACGCCGGCCGCGTCCACCACGATGGGCACCTCCACCGCCAGGTCGGGCGGCAGGTTGGGAATGGTGCCGCGGTTCAGCACGATGCCGGATTCGATCCAGTCGTGCCGGTTGTGCAGGATGCCGGCGATGACCTCCACGCCCTTCTCGCCCGACGGCTCCACCCAGTCGTGCGGGATGTCGCGTTTGCCGGCCAGGATATCGTCGATGATGGTCTGCACCACCACGCGCTCGCTCTCGTCGTAGG
The DNA here is from genome assembly GCF_035627195.1 of Azospirillum sp. Lineage (GTDB taxonomy): Bacteria > Pseudomonadota > Alphaproteobacteria > Azospirillales > Azospirillaceae > Azospirillum. Next base: position 7,443 of record NZ_DASPMG010000371.1, on the reverse strand, counting down.
CGAAGTCGAAGCCGTGCTCCCCGCCCTCCCAGCCGTAGGGGACGTACTCGCCCAGGTGGTCGTCGCTGGGCGTGATCCAGTGGCCGAAGCTGCGCAGCAGCCGGCGCGTCAGCGGCCGGAAGGCGGGGTCGTGGTTCTTCTCCCGCTCGCGCAGCAGCGGGTAGAGGTCCCGCCCCGTCGCCTTGTGCCGGATCTGCATCAGGCACTGGAAGTGGTTGAGCCCGGCCCCCCAGACGTCGATGTCGTCCTCGTCCATGCCGAGGATCTGCGAGAGGTCGTCGCGCGCCATGAAGATGCCGTGGCACAGCCCCAGCACGCGCACCCGGCTGTACTTCGCCAGCGCCAGGATGAGCCGGCTTTCCGGGTTGGAGAAGTTGATGAAGAGCGCGTCCGGGCACAGCTCCTCCATGTCGCGGGCGAAGTCGAAGATGAGCGGCAGCGTGCGCAGCGTGAAGAACAGCCCGCCCGGCCCGCCGTTCTCGCCCAGCGTGTGGCGGATGCCGTGCTTGCGAGGCACCTCGAAGTCCAGCTTCCACAGCCGGTTGCGGTCGATGGCGACGCAGTTGACGACGAAGCTGGCGCCCGGCAGGGCCGCCCTTCGGTCGGTCGTGCCCTCCACCGTGATCCCGGCGCCCGACTGGCGGTTCATCGCCTCCGCCAGCCCCTGCATGCGGCGCAGCGCGTCGGGGTTCGTGTCGACCAGCGTGAGGGTGCAGCCGCGCAGCTCGTCGATGAAGAACACGTCCTTGAACATGTTCACGCCGAACGACTGGCTCCCCGCCCCGAGGATGACGATCTTGGCCGTGTTGCTCATGCGAACCCCCGGAATGCGGCGTTAACCCTTCCGGAAGGGTAGGCCCGCCACGTCCGCCGCGCAAGGCACCAGGGTGGGACAACCGCCGCGGACGGGGCGGCGGAGGGGGGCAAATGCAACCGGATGCAACGGGATGCAACGGATTCGGGCAGGTGTTGCATTCGCGACCTCCGTTCCGCGGCCTTCCTCCGGGGCGGAGAAAGGACTTTCATCCTATCGCGGAAGGCTCGCGAGCGGCAAGGGCAAAGGGGCGCCGCCCCTTTGATCCCCGCAAGGGGCCAACGGCCCCTTGACCCCACTTGACGGACGAAGGCGTCGGACGCCACCTTTACATAAGCCAGGAGGTGCCGATGTCCGTAGCCGCCCGCAAGATCGAACCGGTCACCCTGGAAGAGTTCCAGGCCATGGACTTCGGCGACCGCCGCGCCGAACTGATCGGCGGCGTGGTCGTGGTGGGGCAGGCGTTCCCGACCTCCCGTCACGGACAGCTGATTATGACTCTCGGCTCCCAGCTGCTAAGCGCCATCGATCGCGCCGGCCTGCGGTGCATGGTCGAGACCGGCACCGGCCTGGACGTCCGCCTGGAAACCGACTTCAGCCTCGGCCCCGACCTGATGGTCCGCTGCGGCGGCGATGCCGAGAACCCCGGCGAACCGGTGCTGGTGGCGGAGGTGCTGTCGCCGTCGAACACGGCGGCGGAGATGATGCAGAAGCTGCGCGCCTATCAGGCGGTGGAGACGATCACCGACATCCTGGTGCTGATGCAGGACCGCGCGTACGTCGAGCACTGGTCCCGCAGCCCCGGCGAACCCTGGGCAGCGCCGGAGCGGCTGGTCGACGCCGACGCGGTGCTGCGCGTGGCAAGGCTGGACGCGGCGATTCCGCTGAACGCGGTGTACCGGACGCCCGGATAGCTTCCGGTGTTGGGTCGCGCTGGCGCTTGGCGCCAACCTACGCGAAACGTCCCCGTAGGTTGGCGCCAAGCGCCAGCGCGGCCCAACGTCGAGCACGTCTTCCTTACGCGTCCGCCAGAGCGAGCGCGGGTTCGGTGCCCCGGGCATAAGCGTTGCCAGCCACCGCGCGGTAGTTGGCGTCGAGCGCCGGGCCGAGCAGGAGAAGGGCGGTGATGCGGCGGACCATGGCGGTGACGTAGCGCGCCTCCTCGGCGGTCAGCGGGCGGCCGAGAAGACTGTATTCCCGGTAGCTGAGCCACTTCTTCAGCACCTGATAGCCGCCCAGCGTGTACTCCCACACCGGCGCCGGCACGCAGCACCAGTAGGTGTCGCCGTTCAGGTGTACGTCGTAAACCGTGTCGCCCAGCAGCGCGGCGGCCTCGCCCAGTGCCGCGCGTTCGTCATCGGACTGGGGGCGCGGCCGGGCGTCGCCACGGCCCGGCATGCAGACCCCGTTCTGCCCGGCCCGGCCCCAGCCGGCCTGGACCCGCAGGTCCACGGGCGGCGGCATGCCCTTGCCGCCCTCGGCCCGGAACCGCTCCCCGCGCGCGTCGCGCAGGGCGCCGAGCACGCGCAGGTCCCGGCGCAGCGGCAGTTCGGTCACCCCAACCACCGCGCTGTCCACGTCCAGCAGGTCCGCGACCCGCCGCCCCAGCGCCGCCGACGCCTCCAGCCCCGCGCGCGTCGACGGCAGAGGGATGCGAGGGAAATCCTGCGACAGGCCATCCGCGTTCTCGGCGAGATAAGCGGGCGCATGCCCGATGGCGAGACAGTGCATCCAGAGATGCGCGTCCGCGCCCGGCTCGGTCAGGTATTCGGGGCCGCCGATGGCATCCAGATAGGCGGACGCTGACGGCGTGAGATTGGCGCGCTGGATTTCCGGCCGGATGGACGAGAAGAGATGCTTGCCGGTTCCTTCCGTCTCGTCGCGTAGCGGGATGCAGATGCTGCCTGGGCGCGTAAGATGCCAATCAGGCAATGCCCTGGTGACGAAGAACGGCGAACCCTCCTTCCCACGCTCGGCCTTTTGCCGCGTTGTCAGGAAAAGTGTGTTCTTGCGCGAAACTTTAGAAAGAGAATCACGCTTTTCATCCAGAAGCTTTGTTTCCGGATGCCAGTACAGGTTCCTTGTGTCGAATGGACGGTATCCGTACCTCACGAAGACTCCGGAATTGACGCCCTTGGGAAGCAGCGCCTCCCGGATCGCCTTCGCATCGAATCGGCCGCGCGAAACAACAAGCTCCGGCATCGTATGGGCCAAGTCCGCCAGCGTGTAATTCGCGTCGAAATACCGGCCGATTCGCTGCTGAAGACGATCCAGGTCGATATCCACGAGGCTGATGTCCCGGCTGGTCTTGACGCCCGGCGAACTGTACGCGAACAGGTCCATCAGCGACGGCCATCCCGTGTAGCCCGCGCGCACGCTGCCGGGAATGAAACGCAGGCCAAGCCCGAGGTCCGGCTCCACCGCCTCGTACGGCTCCACCCCGTCGTTGTCGGCGCTGGCGCTCAGTTCCCGCCACTTGCCGGTTCCCCACAGGTGGCGGAAGCGGATGGTGGCCTCGCCGTCGCCGTGCGGGTCGCGGCGCACCATCAGCGTGATCGCCGTGCCGACGCCGATGCCCTCGCGGTTCAGGCCGGTGGAAAAGATGCTGGGGTCGGGCTTGCCGTCCGGCGTGACCTTGCCGGTCTTGAACTTGTCGCCGTTCAGGCAGTCGATCCAGATGGTGTCGAACGCCTCCAGGAAACGTTCGCGCATGCCGGTGTGGCTGAGCCCGTCGAGCCAGGAATAGTTGGTGACGTAGGCGACGATGCCGCGCCCGCTGGTTTCCGCGATGCGGCGTTCGGCCATGCGGAAGAAGCGGACGTAGAGGTCGTTGAGGCCGTGGCCCTCGGGCGGGCGCACGCGGCGCACGCGGCGGTACGCCTCGGTCAGCGCCCGTTCCTCCGGCATCTCGGCGGTGCCGGGGAAGGCGTTGTAGGGCGGATTGCCGAGGATGACGAGGATCTGGCTGTCCTGCTTGATACGGCTGGCGGCGTCGCGTTCGTTCATCAGTTCGGACAGCAGATAGGGAATGTCCGGGTGTTCGTCGTTCCCGTCCCAGCCGGTCAGCGCGTTGGTCAGGCGGATGGACGGCCATTCCGCCCGCTGCGCGGTGTGCGCTCCCTCCTCGGCCAGGGGCGCGCCCATGGATTCCAGCAGCAGCCCCAATTGCAGGTGCGCGACGACGAAGGGGGCGGGCATGATCTCGAAACCGTGCACGCGCCCGATGGCGGCGCGCTTGACGAAATGGCCGGCCAGCGCGTCCTCGCCCATCTCCTTCAGCGTGCGTTCGATGCGGCGCAGGACGGCGACGAGATAGGAGCCGGTTCCGCAGCAGGGATCGAGCACCACCACCCGGTCGTCGGCGAGGCCGCGGGGGATGCCCAGGTCGTCGCGCAGCACCCGGTCGACGCGGGCGACCATGTAGTCCACCACCTCCGGCGGGGTGTACCAGACGCCGAGCTGGCGGCGCAGGTCGGGGTCGAACGCCTCCAGGAAGGGTTCATAGAAATACTGGACGGCGTGTTCCTCGCTGAAGCGGGCGAAGAACGCCCGGTCGTCCACGCGGCACAGGCTGTGTGCGGCCCAGTCCAGCACCTCGCCCATCTCCAGCGAACCGAGCGCGCCGGGGGTGCAGACGTTCTCGAACAGCGTGCGCAGGACCGGCAGGCGCAGGTGCCACGCCGCGCCCATGGCGGAGAACCCCTTGCGTTCGGCCGGGTCGTCGTGCTGCCGGCACCACAGGACCCAGGCGGAAAACAGCCCGTAGTAGAGCGTCTGCACCAGCGTGGAGCGGAAGAAGTGCGCGCCCTTCTCGCCCTCGAAGACGATGCCCAGCGCCTCCTCCAGCGTCTTGCGGACGATTTCCAACTGCGGCGGGCCGTAGCTGGCGCCCAGCAGGCCGCCCGGCGCGCGCGCCGCCTGTTCCAGCCGCGCCAGCGTGTCGCGCGCGTAGGAGGCGAGCAGCCACGCCACGTCGCGCGGTTGCGACAGGGTGGCGTTGTGCAGCAGGGCGCGGGTCAGGAATTCGGTGAAGCGGGTTTCCAGGCCGGGATCGAGGCGGGCGTGCCCGGCGGCCAGCGTCCAGAACGCCTCGACCGTGTCGGCGAGCCGGAAGTGCTCCAGAAAGGTCGCGCGGCCGAACTGGTCGCGCCCGACGATGAGGAATTCCCGGTAATTGGTGACGAGGACGAGGCCGTAGCGCTCCCAGTATCTTTGCACCTGACGGGAACGGGCGGTGAGCATCAGGTCTGCGGTCGGCGGCTTGGCCTCGACCACGCCGCGCTCGGGCAGGACGCCGGCCTTGGGGGCCTGGGTCTTCGCCGAGATCTGGGTGACGGTGAACAGGCCGAAGTCGGGATGCCCGGCGCCGACGTCGGCGAGCTGGCCCACGCAGACGACCTTCGGCCGGCGCAGGCCGCCGATGTCGTTCAGCAGCACGTGCAGCGCGTGATAGAGCGCCTGTTCGGCCGTGCCGGCGCCGAGAGCGCGTATTTGGTGTATCTGCTGAAGGTATCGAAAAAGGGGAGACACATCCGCCCTACACACCTTTGAGACGGCGGCAAGGTAGGCACTTCTCTCTTATAAGGCGAGTCAAATCGTCGCGCACATCTCCAGCGCGGGTGTTGGGCCGCGCTGGCGCTTGGCGCCAACCTACGGGGTTCCCGCCGAATCAGGGCTGACGGACCACGAGGCTGAGAATCATTCCTCCGGGATCCAAGGGCCCTCGGCCCTTGGCGGGGGTCAAGGGGGCGGGGCCCCCTTGCCTTGCTCCCCCGGCCGGTCAGCTTGGCAGCACCAGGATGTCGATGTGGCTCAGCGTGCGGACGTTCAGGGTGGCGATGGTCACGGCGGCACCGGTGCCGCTGCCGTCGGCGTCGAAGGACAGCACGCCGGTGCGGGTGTTGAACACGAACGTCGCCCCGGCCGATGTGGGGTTGTCCAGCGCGAAGTGGCTGGCCGACAAGGACCCCGCCGGGAGGTTGCCGAAGTTCGGGCCGGCCACGGCGATCGTGTCCGTTCCCGCCTCGAAGTCGGTGATCACGTCGCCGCCGTCCTGCGGCGCGCCGATGCGGAAGGTGTCCGCGCCGAGGCCGCCGGTCAGCGTGTCGGAGCCGAGATTGCCGGCCAGCAGGTCGTCGCCCTGGCCGCCGAACAGCACGTCGTTGTCCTGCCCGCCGAACAGCGTGTCGCTGCCCAGCTGCCCGTACAGCACGTCGGCCGCCCGGTTGCCGTAGAGAACGTCGCCGTCCTGGCCGCCGAACAGCGTGTCCAGGTCCTGGCCGCCGAACAGCGTGTCCAGACCCTGGTTGCCGTAGACCACGTCGTCCTGCTGGTTGCCGTACAGCGCGTCGTTGCCGATGCCGCCGGTCACCGTGTCGTAGCCGCCGTCGCCGAACAACACGTCGTCGCCGCCTTCGGAACCCACGACGTCGTTGCCGCCGCCGCCGCGCAGCGTGTCGTCGTCGGCGCCCAGCACGATGACCTGGTCCTCGCCGTCGCCCACCACGATCTGCGAGCCCTCGCCGCCGGTCACGCTCACCGCGCCGACGATGGCCGCGAACTCCACGTTCTGCAGCTGGATCACCGTGCCCCTGGGCAGGTTGCGCACGTCGATCACCACCGCCTGCTGCTCGGTGCCGCCGGTGCCGCCGCCGGTGGCCGGGGTGGTGGGGGTGCCGGTGATGACGATGGGGGCTGCCGGCGGGGCTGCCGGGTTGGCGACCACCGGCACGATGGTGCGCACCGTCAGGTTGGTGGTGGGCGGCAGCACGTCGAGGAAGCTCTGGCCGACGCCGGTCATCTCCTGCTGGTCGTTGGGGCGGTCCTGCGTGCGGTTCTGGATGGCACGGATCAGGCCCTGGACGCCGCTGGCGGTGGAGGTCGTGCTCTCCACCGTCAGGCCGACGCCGACCGGCACGTGGGCGGTCAGCAGCTCCTGCCCGCCGGTGCCGGTGACCAGCGGGATGTCGGCGTTGGGCGTGGCGGCGTTCTCCTCCGTGCGGCCGGCGGTGACGATGGGCACGGTGATGGTCTCCGTGCGGGTGCCGTCGGTGTTGGTCTGCGTCGTCTGCTGCACGGCGACGCCGTCCACCGTGCGCGTCGTGCCGCCGCCGCTGTCGCCGCCACCGCCGCCGGTGCTGGGCGGCGGGGTGTAGACGCTGATCTCGTTGCCGGTGACCTGCAGGCCGGAGGCGGTAAAGCTGCCGGCGAGGCGGATGGTCAGATCGGCCGCGCCGCCGTTGCCGTCCAGGTCGATGTAGAGGGGGGTGAAGCCGCCGCTCATCGTGCCGACCTGGACGCCGCGGGCGGCGAGGCCGGTGCCGGTGCCATTGGTGATGCCGCCGAGCGTCGCGGAGCCGACGCGGATGACGTCGCCCGCCACGAAGTCGCCGATGACGTCGATCTGCCCGGTGTCGGTGGCGGCGTAGCCGAACACGTCGTTGCCGGCGCCGCCGTACAGGGTGTCGTTGCCGGCCGCGCCCGACAGGGTGTCGGCGCCGATGCCGCCGTACAGCGTGTCGTTGCCGGTGAAGCCGCCGATGACGTCGGCGCCGGACCCGCCGGTCACCGCGTCGCTGCCCTCGCCGCCGGTGATGGTGACGTTGCTGCTTTGCGCGTAGTTGATGGTG
>NZ_DASPMG010000370.1:0-5487 GCF_035627195.1 Azospirillum sp. | reverse complement strand
AGGTGATCGGCTACCTGTTCGTGTTCATGACGATCGGCGTGTATGCGCTGATCGGCGTGATCTCGCGCACGGCCGAAATGGGCGAATACTACGTCGCCGGCCGCAAGGTGCCTGCCTTCTATAACGGTATGGCCACCGGCTCCGACTGGATGTCGGCAGCCTCCTTCATCGGCATGGCCGGCTCGCTCTACCTGCTGGGCTATGACGGCCTCGCCTTCGTGCTGGGCTGGACCGGCGGCTACGTGCTGGTCGCGGTCTTGCTGGCGCCGTACCTGCGCAAGTTCGGCCAGTACACGGTGCCGGACTTCCTGGGCGCCCGCTACGGCGGCAACTTCCCGCGCCTGCTCGGCGTCGTCGTGCTGATCACCGCGTCGTTCGTCTACGTCGTGGCGCAGATCGTCGGCGTCGGCATCATCGCCTCGCGCTTCCTCGGCATCTCGTTCGAGATCGCGGTGTTCGTCGGTCTGGCGGGCATCCTGGTCTGCTCGATGCTCGGCGGCATGCGGGCGGTGACCTGGACGCAGGTGGCGCAGTACATCATCCTGATCGTCGCCTACCTGATCCCGGTGGTGCTGCTGTCGGCCAAGGTGACCGGCGTGCCGATCCCGCAGCTCATGTACGGCGAGGCGATCGACAAGATCACCGCGCTGGAGAACCAGCTCGGCATCACCAAGCACCACGCGGCGGCGTTCGTCGATGCCAAGGGCGCCTTCTCGTGGAACGCGGCGATCAACTACTTCGCGCTGATCTTCTGTCTGATGGTCGGCACGGCGTCGCTGCCGCACATCCTCATGCGCTACTTCACCACGCCGAGCGTGCGCGACGCCCGCAAGTCGGTGGCGTGGAGCCTGTTCTTCATCTTCCTGCTGTACTTCACGGCGCCGGCCTACGCGGCCTTCGCCAAGCTGGAGGTCTACCAGAACGTCATCGGCCAGTCGATCGCGTCGCTGCCGGGCTGGGTGCAGGCGTGGGCGCAGGTCGGTCTGGTCACCATCAAGGACGTCAACACCGACGGCATCCTGCAACTCGCCGAGTTCACCATCCACCCGGACGCGGTCGTGCTGGCGACGCCGGAGATCGCCGGCCTGCCGTACGTCATCGCCGGGCTGGTGGCGGCCGGCGGCCTCGCCGCGGCGCTGTCCACCGCCGACGGCCTGCTGCTGGCGATCGCCAACGCGCTCAGCCACGACGTCTATTTCCGCATGATCGACCCGAAGGCCGACGCCAAGCGGCGCCTCGTCACCGCCCGCGTCATCCTCATCGGCGTGGCGCTGGTCGCCGCGTGGGTGGCCGGGTCCATCGGCGGCAACATCCTGTTCCTGGTGGCGTGGGCCTTCTCCATCGCCGCGGGCGGGCTGTTCGCGGCGCTGGTGATGGGCATCTGGTTCAAGAAGACGACCAACGCGGCGGCGTGCTGGGGCATGATCGTCGGCTTCGGCGTGACCTTCGTGTACCTGATCTGGACGGAGTTCTGGGGCCCCAGTTTCGTCGAGTTCGCCAACACGATCTTCGGGTCGGGTGCCGCGGACATCGTCAAGGCGCGCGGCCGCGACGTGGCGCGGCTGTGGGGCATCAACAACATCTCCGGCGGCCTGTTCGGCGTGCCGCTGTCGTTCCTGGTGATCTACGTGGTCAGCCAGTTCACCCGGCAGCCGTCGCGCGAGATGCAGGACTTCATCGACTCCATCCGCGTCCCGCGCGGCGAGGTCCGCCTCGCCGGCGGCCCGGCCACGGAGTAGCGGGAAGCAGGCCTGTGCGGCGGGGCCCTTCTCCGCGGGGCCTCGCCGCTTCCTTTCCACGAAAGGCGGTACGCGCGCATGACGCAGCCCGATTTCCTTCTCGGCCACCTGCCGTTCTGGATCGTCACCTACGTGCTGTCGGCGGTGGCATGGACATGCCTGGGCCGGTTCCTGCTGAGCTTCTTCGTGCCGCCGGACTCGACACTGTACATCTGGCGGGCCTTCCGCTGGATTACCGACTGGGCGGTGAGGGCGGCGGCGGCCATCACGCCACGCATGGTGCCGCCGATCCTGCTGGCGCCCATCGCGGCGGTGTGGATCTTCGTGCTGCGCATCGGAACGTCGCTGGCCATGCTGTCGGCCGGCATGGTGCCGACGCTGAGCGCGGCGGCCGGGGGAGGGTGAGATGGAACGCCGCCACCTGATCTTCGCCCTGCTGGCCGTGTGCCTTGTGAACGGCATCTTCTCGCCGCTGGTCGTCCTGTTCTGGCGGACGGCGCCGTTGTGGATGCCGGGGTTCGTGCTGGGCGTGCCCGGCGCGGTGTTCTATGTGAGTTCGCTCACCCTTGCGACATTGACGCTCCTGTTCAGCGGGGTGCCGGCCGCGGTATACGAACGGCTGTCCGGCGCCGCGGACACCGATGTGACGAGCCTGTGGATATGGTTGGCCGGCGCCGTTGTTCTCTCCCTGCCGGCGGGCATCACGCTCGCCGCCTTGGCGTGAACGGGTGGCATGAACGGTTGAAGGTGGCGGCACCATGGCTTCCCTGGGTTTCATCGAGGCGTGCGCCGATCTGTCGGTGCGGCGCGGGTGTGGGTTCGGCGGGCTGGCGATCGGCGCGGTGATGGTGGGCTTGAGCTACGATCCCCTGCTGTCGTTCGAGTCGGGAGCGATCCTGACCTCGCTGATGGGCTGCATCCTGCTTCTGAAGGCCAGCCGGAGCATGCAGCGTTCGCCCAAGACGACCGAGCTGTGGATGATGCTGGACAAGGACAAGCGTCCTGCCGAGCCGCACGCCCAGCGCATCCTGATGGGCACGCTGAAGGAGGCCTACCTGCGCTACGCCCGCGTCACCGGTGCCGCCTCGGCCGGGCTGTGGGTGTTCAGCTTCGGGCTGATGGCCGTGGCGACCTAGAAGGGGGTAGCCCGATTTGCGAAGGGTTCGGTGGGGCTGCCGAAATTGCGCACCCCTGTGGACCGGAAATGTCGCTTGAGTTGCGGCGGGGTTGCCGCAACAGTCCCGTTCCGGCTCCCCGCCGCGGACGGCGGGGGGCGGCTTGCTTGTCCGGAACACACGGCCGATGTCGAATCCTGAACTCCTCCGCCCCGCCGCCCGTCGTCCCCTCGCCGGATGGATCGCCGCCCTCGCGGGTGTGCTGATCGTCGCCGGTACCGGCCCGTCCTGGGCAGCCGGTGCCCGCGACGTGGTCACGGCGTGGAGCGCGCGGCTGGACGAACGCGCGGCTGAACTGGAGAACGCGCCGAAGGTGAAGGCCACGCGTGTCGGCGGCGGTATCGTCCTCAAGAAGGGCGACGGCGGCATGATCGAGGTGCCGCCCCCGGCGTCGCCCGCGCCGCAGCCGGCGGCCGCGTCGCCGGCCCCGGTGGCGACACCGGACGGTGCGCCCCCGGCTCTGGTCGACGTTCCGGTGGCCGTGGCACCGGCCCCGATGCCCGCGGCGGCGCCGGTGCCGGTTATCGACCTGCCGGCACCGCCGATGTTCGTGCGTTCGGCCTCGGCCGACCGCATCGGCCGGCTGTCGTCGCGCCTGATCGAGCTGGGCTTCCTGCGCGAGGACCAGTGGAGCGACGCCTACGGCGACACCATCGAGGTGGCAGTGCGCGCCTTCCAGATCTCGGAAGGGCTGATGCCGGACGGCAAGGTGGGCGAGGTGACGCGGCTGGCGCTGGACCGCACCCCGGCGCAGGCGGCAGCGCTGATGCGCCGCGCGTCGGCGGCGATGCGGGCCTTCCAGGCCTCGGTTCCGGACACGGTGGTGCTGGTCAACCTGCCCAGCCAGACGGTGACCTACATCGACCGCGGCAAGGTGGCGCTGGCCATGCGCGCGGTGGTCGGCCGGCCGTCGCGGCAGACGCCGCTGATGGAGGACCGCATCACCAGCATCACGGTCAACCCGACCTGGACCGTGCCGCCCACCGTGCTGGTGGAGGACAAGCTGCCGATCCTGCGCAAGAAGGGCAACACCGGCATCAAGAACGCCATCGTCTACCTGGACGGCTCGGAAGTGGTGCCGGAGACGATCAACTGGTGGTCGGTGAGCCCAGAGCGCATCCGCATCGTCCAGCGCCCCGGCGACGACAACGCGCTGGGCCGCTTCCGCTTCAACCTGACCAACGGCGAAGGCATCTTCCTGCACGGCACCAACGACCCCAAGCTGTTCGACCGCGACGTGCGCGCCGCCAGTTCGGGCTGCGTGCGGCTGGCCGATGCGCGTGGCATGGCGGAGACTCTGTTGGCGTCCAAGAAGATCGGCACGGCGGACATCGACCGGCAGTTGGAGAGCGGCGAGACGAAGACCATCGCGCTGCCCAAGGCGGTGGCCGTGCGCTTCGTCTACTGGACCGCGTCGGTCGAGGCCGACGGCACCGTGCGCGTGCACCCCGACATCTACGACGACGCGTCGGGGATGCCGGCCACTACCCCTGTGGCCGCGGTCACGCCGAAGCCCAAGACCGTCGACACGAAGGCGCTTCAACCCAAGACGCTGCAGGTCAAGCCAACGCCGGTGAAGGCGCCCGCCAACCCGGTGGTGCCGGCGGCGGCGCCGGAAAGCCAGAGCGGGCCGTTCTCGCACCGGATGTGACGTGACCGAAGAGGCCGCCGATCCGCACCTCGTCCACGCCCTGGCGTCCGCGCACCCGGAGGTGGTGACCCTGGCCGCCGCCGGAGTGGCGCGGATCGAGCAGGCGGAGGGAAAGGGCCTGGTGCCCCTGGGCCTGCCGCTGCCCAAGGGGCGGCGTGACCTGCTGGTGCCGGGCGACCGGCGCGACGCCATCGTGATGGAGATCCTGGGGCAGGTCGACCGGGCCCGCCGCCGCGACGCCCTGCTGGCGCAGGGCCGCCGGGCGCTGGAGGGGCGGCACGTGGCCCTGCAGCCGGCCGAGGACCGCACCCGCGTACGCGCGGTGCTGAGCGACGAGCTGCCCTGGCCCGGCCTGTCGCCGCCGGTGCGCCTGCAGATCTCCCGCAGCGTCGACGTCCTGGAACTGGCGGACCTGGGCGACGAGGAACTGGCTCGACGCCTGGACGGCGACCCGCAGCTGGCGTCCGCCATGGACGAGGCGCTGTCGCGCGTGGCGGCGCGGCTGCGCGCCTACGCCGGGGACTGCGCGGACGCGGCCGACGCCTGGACCTTCGAGGCCTTCGCCGACCGGCTGGCGCGCGCGGCGCGCAACCGCACCGGCGTGGACGAGCTGCTGGCCCGCTGGGAGCGGGAGTTCGACACGTGGCGGCGAGAGCGGGCGGAGGCGCGGGGGCGCGCCTACGTGGACCGGCATTTCGACTTCGCCCGGTTCGAGCGGCTGTTCCCGGTGGCGCGCGGCATGGGACGGCGGCTGGTGCTGGTGACCGGCCCCACCAACTCCGGCAAGACGCACCGGGCGATCGAGGCACTGAAAGGGGCGCGCGACGGCGTGTACCTTGCCCCCTTGCGCCTGCTGGCGTTGGAGGTGATGGAGCGGCTGAACGCCGAGGGCACGCCGGCCACGCTTCTGACGGGCGAAGAG
>NZ_DASPMG010000369.1:0-7475 GCF_035627195.1 Azospirillum sp. | reverse complement strand
GCCCCGCTCTCCCACCGGCTGACGCGGGAGCGGTCGTAGCGCCGGTTCAGCTGGCCGTTCAGCCAGGATGCGAAGCCCTGCTGGTCTTCGCCGCGCCGTTCGCGGATGGCGCGCAGCTCGTCGCCGTTCATCGAACCTCCGAAAAGCGTGTGCCGTGGCGGGGCACACTCGCGCACTTGACGCAAGCGCGTCAAGCCCTGGAGCGTAGCTTGCGTCAATCACCCCTGTTCGGCGGGCTACCCCCTTGGAATTCAGGGCGTGCGAAACACCTCATCCCACGATCCTGCCGGGCACCGCCCGGCGCCGTTTCCCCCAGGAGTTCCGGATGCCCGATCTTTCTGCCTTCCCCATCACCAAACGCTGGCCGGCCACGCATCCCGACCGGCTGCAGCTCTATTCGCTGCCCACGCCCAACGGGGTCAAGGTCTCCATCATGCTGGAGGAAACCGGGCTGCCGTACGAGCCGCACACCATCGACATCGGCGCCAGCGAGACCTGGACGCCGGAGTTCCTGTCACTGAACCCCAACGGCAAGATCCCGGCAATCATCGACCCCGACGGGCCGGGAGGCCAGCCGCTGGTCCTGTTCGAATCCGGCGCCATCCTGCTGTACCTCGCCGAGAAGACCGGCAAGCTCCTGCCCACGGATCCGGCCCGGCGGTACGAGACCATCCAGTGGGTGTTCTTCCAGATGGCGGCGGTCGGCCCGATGTTCGGCCAGCTCGGCTACTTCCACAAGTTCGCCGGCCGCGAAATCGAGGACAAGCGCCCGCAGGAACGCTACCGGGCGGAATCGCAGCGCCTGCTGGGCGTGCTGGAGGGGCGGCTGGCCGGCCGCACCTGGATCATGGGCGACGACTACACCATCGCCGACATCGCGCTGCTGGGCTGGGTGCGCAACCTGATCGGCTTCTACGGCGCCGGCGACCTGGTGGCGTACAGCGAACTGACCCACGTCCCGGCGTGGCTGGAGCGCGGGCTGGCGCGGCCGGCGGTGCAGCGCGGCCTCACCATCCCGGCCCGGCCCTAACGGCCCGTCACGCCTTCCCGATCATGGACGACAGCTTGGCGAGCACCGCGGCGCGTGCCGCGGGGCCGCCAAAGCCCTTGGTCTGCGGGTCGCCGGCCTCCAGCCGGGCGAAGACCACGCGGCGGCCGTCCTTCTCGGCCCAGCCGATGAACCAGCCGAGCGGCCGGGTGCGGTCGACGGCACCCTTGGCGTCGCGCAGCCAGCCGCTGCCAGTCTTGCCCCACACGGTCCAGCCACCGTCCGCCGGAAAGCTCGGCATGTTGGCCAGCGTCATGTCGCAGGCGTGCCCCGACACCGGCAGCGTCCGGGCGAAGACGCGCGACAGCAGTTGCACCTGCTCGTCGGTCGAGATCGTCAGCGACGACATCAGCCAGGATTCGGTCAGCCCGTCGTTCCTGCCGAGGTTCCCGCGGACGTCGCGGTTGCCGTAGTCCAGCGCGTCCACATAGGCCTTGAAGCGCTCCATCCCCATGCGCCGGGTGAGTTCCTGGGAGTACCAGACGATGGACTCGCGCAACCAGATGGTGGGATCAGTGGCGATCTTCTGCTGCTCCATTCTCGACGCGTATTCCGGCCGGTAGTCCCACCGGGGGTCGTGCGTGTCCTTCAGGATGCCGGAGTCGAAGCCCATCAGGGCCAAAGGAAATTTGAAGGTGGACATGGGGCTGAAGCGCCGGTCGCACGGCCCATCGCGGAACAGCGCGCGCCCCGTGGCGAGGTCCCGGACGTGCGTGCACACCACGGGGCTGGTGTCGGTGGTGGCGGCGAAGCCTTTGCCCGCAAAGGCTCCCAGCCCGCCCGCCAGGAGCAGTCCGCCGGTAAACTGACGCCGGTCGATCATCGGTCCCTTCCCTCTCATAAGCGTTGCCTGGGCCTGGGATAATCCGCTGGCGGCGGGGCGGCAAACGATGATACCTGGGGCGAGGCATTAGAAAAATTTTGGGATCCGGATGGTCCGCCCGTACCTGCCGCTGAACGCGCTGCGTGCCTTCGAGGCGTCGGCCCGGCACGCCAGCTTCACCCGCGCGGCGATCGAGCTGTGCGTGACCCAGGCCGCCGTCAGCCATCAGGTGAAGCTGCTGGAGGAGCGGCTGGGCACCGTCCTGTTCCACCGCCTGCCGCGCGGCCTTGCCCTGACGGACGAGGGGATGGCGCTGCTGCCGACGCTGCAGGACGCCTTCGACCGCATCGGCGGCCTGCTGGAGCAGTTCGAGGGCGGACGCTTCCGCGAGGTGCTGACGGTCGGCGCGGTCGGCACCTTCGCCGTGGGTTGGCTGCTGCCTCGCCTGCCGCAGTTCCGCGACGCGCACCCCTTCGTCGACCTGCGCCTGTCGACCAACAACAACCGGGTGGACATCGCGGCGGAGGGGTTGGACTTCGCCATCCGCTTCGGCACCGGCGCCTGGCACGGCACGGACGCGGTGAGGCTGCTGGAAGCACCGCTGTCGGTGCTGTGCGCGCCCGAGGTGGCCGCACGCCTGCGCGAGCCGGCCGACGTGGCGCGCGAGACGCTGCTGCGCTCCTACCGAGCCGACGAATGGCTGGACTGGTTCGCGGCGGCTGGCGTGGCGGCACCGCCAGCGATCAAGGGGCCGGTGTTCGATTCCTCCTCGACCATGGTGGAGGCCGCCGTCCAGGGCATCGGCGTGGCGCTGGCCCCGCCCGCGATGTTCCGCCGACACCTTGCCGTCGGCGCGGTCGAGCAGCCGTTCGGGATCGCGGTGTCCAAGGGCAGCTACTGGCTTACCAAGCTCAAGTCGAAGACGCCCACCCCCGCCATGGCGGCGTTCCAGGAGTGGCTGCTGGGGACGGTGGCGTAGCGGCGTCAATGCGCCAGCAGGATCGGCACCGGGGCGGAGGACAGCAGCGAACGGCTGACGCCGCCCAGCACGCGCTCGCGCAGGCGGCTGTGGCCGTAGGCGCCCATCACCAGCAGGTCGATCCCGGCGGCCGCGACCTCGGCGCGCAGCGTGTCGGCGACGCTGCCGGCCGGCGCCACGCGGCGCGCCGCGGCGGCGATGCCGTGGTCGGCGAGGTAGGCGACCACCTCCTCCGCCTCGCCGTCCTGCGGGTCGTCGCTGACGCGCAGCACCGTTACCGATTCGGCGCCGGCCAACAGCGGCAGCGCGTCGGCCAGCGCGCGGCCGGCCTGCACGCTGCCGTCCCAGGCCACGGCGACGCGGGACACCGGCAGCGCGTCGCCGGTTTCGGGCAGCAGCAGCACGGGGCGCCCCGTCTCGAACAGCGCAGCGTTGAACTGCGGCCCGTGCACGGTGGTGGCGTTGCCGCGGTGGCGCGGCAGCACGATCAGGTCGCACAGCCGGCCGTGCCGGGCCAGCGCCGCCGTCTCCGCCCCGGCGGCGACGCGCCAGCGGACCTGCGTCCCTGGGTGCGTGCCGGAGTGCAGGTCGACCGCGGCTTGGGCGGCGGCCATGCGGCGGTCCTCGGCGCCTTCGGCCTCGTCCAGGCGGTGGCGGAGCGCGGCGGGCGGCGCCCCCTCGCCCAGCAGCACGCGATCCACGGCGATGCCGCGCAGGTACAGCACCTCCACCACGCTTCCCAGGCAGGCGGCGAGGCGGCAGGCGCGCGGCAGCGCGGCGTCCACGGCGGCGGCGTCGTGCACGGGGACCAGCAGGCGCTTCAGGCGGTGGGTCATGATGGTTGGCCCCCTACTCGACGAACACGTCCTGGCGCTTGCGGCGGATGGCCGGCAGCACGGCGACCACCAGGATCACCGCCGCCAGCGCCAGGAGGCCGGCGCTGATCGGCCGGTGCGCGAACACCATGGGGTCGCCGCGCGACAGCAGGAGCGCGCGGCGCAGGTTCTCCTCCATCATGGGGCCAAGGACGAAGCCCAGCAACAGCGGTGCGGGCTCGCACTCCAGCTTGAGGAACAGGTAGCCGGCCAAGCCGAACAGCGCCATCAGCGCCACTTCGAACAGGGAGTTGTTCAGGCTGTACACGCCGATGGCGCAAAACGTCAGGATGGCCGGGAACAGCAGCCGGTAGGGGACGCGCAGCAGCCGCACCCACAGCCCGATCATCGGCAGGTTGATGACGATCAGCATCAGGTTGCCGGCCCACATGCTGGCGATCATGCCCCAGAACAGGTCGGGCTGGGTGCTCATCACCTGCGGCCCCGGTGCTATGCCCTGGATCATCATGGCACCGACCATCAGCGCCATCACCGGGTTGGCGGGGATGCCCAGCGTCAAGAGCGGGATGAAGGAGGCCTGGGCGCCTGCGTTGTTCGCCGCCTCCGGCGCCGCCACCCCCTCGATGGCGCCGCGCCCGAAGCGGGAGGGGTCGCGGGCGATGCGCTTCTCGATGGTGTAGGCGGCGAAGCTGCTGAGCACCGCACCGCCGCCCGGCAGCACGCCCAGCACCCCGCCGATGGCCGTGCCGCGCAGGATCGGCGGGAAGCACGCCTTCAGGTCGCGCCACGACGGCATCAGGCCGGTCAGCTTTCCGGACAGCACGTCGCGCCGTTCCGGCCGTTCCAAATTGTAGATGACCTCCGACAGGCCGAACAGGCCCATGGCCAGCGGCACGAAGCCGATGCCGTCCGACAGCTCCGCCACGCCGAAGGTGAAGCGCTGCGCGCCGGAATTCACGTCGGTGCCGACCATGCCCAGCAGCAGGCCCAGGAAGATCATCCCCACCGCCTTCAGCACCGAGCCCGACGCCAGCACGATGGTGGCGACCAGCCCCAGCGTCATCAGCGCGAAGTACTCGGCCGAGCCGAACTGCTTGGCCAGCGCCGTCAGCAGCGGGCCGAACAGGGCGATGGCCAGCGTCATCACCGTGCCGGCGAAGAACGACCCGATGGCGGCGATCGCCAGCGCCTGCCCCGCCCGCCCCTGCCGCGCCATCTGGTAGCCGTCCAGGCAGGTGATGACGGAGGAGGACTCGCCCGGCAGGTTGACCAGGATGGCGCTGGTGGAGCCGCCGTATTGCGCGCCGTAGTAGATGCCGGCCAGCATGATCAGCGCGCCGACGGGCGGCAGCGTGAAGGTGATGGGCAGCAGCAGCGCCACGGTGGCCACCGGCCCCAGCCCCGGCAGCACGCCGATCAGCGTGCCCAGCAGCGCGCCGGCCAGACAGAACCCCAGGTTGGCCGGCGTGAACGCCACCCCGATGCCGAGTGCCAAATTCGCCAGCAGGTCCATCACGGCACCAGCCAGATGGGCCAGATGGGGATCAGCAGGCCGAGGCCGTAAACGAACACCGCCACGCAGAACGCCGCCAGCAGGCCGGCGAAGGCGACGGCCTCCACCCAGCGCCGGTCGGGGGCGGCCAGCGTGGCGACCAGCACGGCGGCGGCGGTGGTCAGCACCAGCCCGGCGACCTTCAGCAGGGCCGCGAAGCACAGGATGGCGGCCAGCACCAGCCCCAGCGGCCGCCACGCCAGCCGCGGCAGCGGCGCGCCGCCGAACAGCAACGCCCGCGCCGTGACGACCACGCCCAGCCCGGCCAGCCCCAGCGACAGGGCGCGCGGCATGTACCCCGGCCCCATGCGCGCCCCCACCCCCACCGGCAGGTCGAGGCAAAGCAGGAACCCGCCCACCCCGGCGGCGAGGAAGATCAGCCCGGCGGCCACGTCCCGGGTGACGGTCAGGCGCATCGCGCTACGGTCCCCCAACTCAGGTGCGTCAATCCACCTTCGCGCCGGACACCTTCACCACCTTGGCCCACTTGTCGAACTCGGCGCGGGTGAAGTCGCCGAACTGGGCGGGGGTGATGGGACGGGCGGCCGCACCCATGTCGGCGAAGCGCTTGGCGGCGTCCTCGGTGGCCAGCGCCTTGTTGATCTCGGCGTTCAGCTTGTCGACGATCGGCTTGGGCGTGGCCGCCGGCGCGAAGACGCCGAACCAGCTGGACGCCGCGAAGTCCGGCACGCCGGCCTCCGCGACCGTGGGCAGGTCGGGCAGCGCGGGGGAGCGCTTGGCCGTGGTCACGGCGATGGCCTTCAGGCTGCCGGCGCGGATGTGCTGGATGGCCGCCGGCAGGTTGTCGAACATGCAGTCCACCTGCCCCGCCAGCAGATCGGTCAGCGCCGGGCTGCTGCCCTTGTAGGGGACGTGCACCATGTCGGTGCCGGTCATCTGCTTGAACAGCTCGCCCGACATGTGGATGGAGGTGCCGTTGCCGCTCGACGCCATGGTCATCTCGCCGGGCTTGGCCTTCAGCGCCTGGATGAACTCGGCCACCGTGTTGGCCTTGACGCGCTGCGGGTTCACGACCAGGACGTTCGGCACCTCGGCCACCAGGGCCACGGGGGCGAAGTCGTTGCGCGTGTCGTAGGGCATCTTGGCGTACAGGCTGGCGTTGATGGCGTGCGTGCCGACCGTGCCCATGACGATGGTGTATCCGTCCGGCTCCGCCTTGGCGACCGCGTCGGCACCGATGTTGCCGCCGGCCCCGGGGCGGTTGTCCACCACCACCTGCTGGCCCAGGCTGTCGGACAGCTTCTGGCTGACGAGGCGGGCGAAGATGTCGGTCGCACCACCGGGCGGGAACGGCACGACCATGCGGATGGGCTTCGTCGGGTAGGTCTGCGCCGCCGCCACACCCGCCGCCAGCAGGACCGCCAGGGCACCGGCGGCGGCACGGGCGGCAATCGTCTTGAGCATGTCTCCCCTCCTCCTCGTGGAATTTATTTTTGTTTTCCCGACGATGGCCCGCGGCCTTATGGTTGTCAACCGCAACAATCCGCGACCAAATCGGGTCTGGCCATGCTGCCCATCGACTTCCTCTACCGCTCCGCCCGCCACGCCCCCGGGGCCGTCGCCGTGGACGCGCCATCCGGCAATTTGAGCTATGCCGAGCTGGTGGCGCGCGTGGACGCGCTGGCCGCCGGGCTGCAGGCGCTGGATCCGACGCCGGGCAGCCGGGTGGGCATCTGCGCCCACAACACGGTGACGCACCTGCTGGCCCTGCTGGCGACGCTGGCGGCCGGCAAGGTGTGGGTGCCGCTGAACCCGCGCGAGAACCGGCCGGAGCTGGACGGCAAGGTCGCCGCCACCAACCCCTCCATCCTGGTGGTGGACGAGGACTGCCTGGACAAGGTGGGCGTGCCGCCCGGCGCGCACCGGGTGCTGGGCGCCGGGGCGCAAGGCGCCGATTCGGTGGCCGGCCTGATCGCCGCCAACCACGGCCGCCGCCCGCAGCGGGTGGAGCGGCCGCTGGACGGCGTGCAGGCGATCAAGTTCACCGGCGGTTCCAGCGGCCGGCCGAAGGGCGTGCTGCAGCCCTGCCGCGCCTGGGTGGCGGGGGCGGTGTCGATGATGCACGGCTGGGGCCTGGGGCCGGACGACGGCTATCTGCTGGCCGCCCCGCTGACGCACGGCACGTCGTGCTACGTCACGCCGATCCTGGCGGCCGGCGGGCGGCTGGTGTTCCTGGAGGACAAGACGAGCCCGGCCGGCGTGCTGGAGGCGCTGGA
>NZ_DASPMG010000368.1:0-41296 GCF_035627195.1 Azospirillum sp. | reverse complement strand
GTTGGGGGCGCCGCGCACCTTGACGCGGCGCTCGCGGCGGCGGGTGTAGTCGGAGGCCAGACGGCGCGCGCGGTCGCCGAGCGCCTTCATGCGCGCCCGGAAGGCGTCGTCGTTCAGGATCCCGTCGAAGATCGACCCGCGGCGCGCCATGCCCTTCCGTCTTCCGCAGACGAAGGCCGGAGCGGCATGCGCGCCGCTCCGGCAGGAGGTGGCGCGCAGGACCGGCGGGAGGCGAGGGCAGCGAGTGGCGCCGGCCGGTGCGCTCCTCCAGCCAACGCGCGTACTCCGCCAATTGGGCATCGGTGTGTTCGGCCACTACCGCGTCCAGCTCCGGCAGGTCGCCGGCCAGCATCACCCGCCCGCCGGCATGCGCCTTGGCTTCATGGCGTTCCTCCTCACGGGCTTGCTTGCGCCAACTCGAGACCGTCGCCTCCGACACCTCGAAGCGCCGGGCGATCGAACTCTGCGTTTCGCCTCCCGCCTCTCACGCCCGCAGCATACGCTCCCGCAAATCCGACGAATAGGCTCGGGTCATCGCGACGCCCTCCACAATGGGTCAATCGCTCCAACAGCCAAACCGCCCGCCCGTTCTTCACGTCAGACAGGAATTCGCTCTAGAACCCGGTTTGCCGCAATCCTCTGCCGGTGAAGGGTCATTGAACCGCGCCGCTTCACACCCTGCGCTGACGCGCGGCGGTGCAGATCGCCGCGTCGTTTTCAGGGTTCCATTGCGGCGTTCTCGGTGCTCCCGTCCGCCGACGTGGGCCGGGTGCCGCCGTGCCGGCGCCAGTCGCCCGGAGGCACGCCGTGGATGTCCTTGAAAGCCTTGGAAAAATAGGCGGATGAGGAGTAGCCGAGCGTGTGGGCGATATCGGTGAGAGTCCGGTCGGTGGCGAGAAGCGCGCGCGCCTCCCGCATCCGCAGCGCCGTCCGGTATTCGCTGAAGGAGGACCCGGTCAGTGCGGACAGCTTGCGCTGGAACTGCCGTTCACTCAGACCGCAGGACCTGGCGATCTCCAGCAGCCCGACCGAGGCGTCGCCCAGCCGTTCGAGAAGGACGGCGTCAACACGCGCAAGGAACTGCTGATCCCGGATCGGCAGCGGGCAAGGATCGCCGGCGGGTTCCGCTTCGGGCGGTGCCGGGGCCACCTGCAGGCGTTGCCGCATCTCCTCGGCGACCCGCCGCCGGTTGGCCAGCAGGTTGCGCACGCGCAGACGAAGCTCCTGATTGTTGAAGGGTTTGGTGACGTAGTCGTCGATCTCGCGGTCGAGCCCGGCCAGCCGGCTGTCGTCGTCACCCAGGGCGGTGAGCAGGACCAGGGGCACATGGCAGATCCTCGGGTCCGAGCGAACGGCCTCGGCCACGTCGAAGCCGCTTTTCGAGGGCAGCATGACGTCGCACAGGATGCAGTCGGGGACCAACTCCCGGGCCAGATCCAGCCCTTCCTCGGCGGTCGCCGCCACGTGGCAGGCATAGTCGTCGGCGAACAGGCGCGGCAGCCAGCCGCGCAGGTCGGGGTCGTCGTCGATGATCAGCAGCATCGGGCCATCGGAGCCCGCGCTGCGCTCCGCGGCCGGCTGCCCGCCGTGCGGTGGAGGCGCCTGCGGCATCGTCGCCGCCGCGACGGCCGGCGCCGAGCACGGCGTGTCATGCGGACGGGCGGCGCGGAAACGCACGGTGAAGGTGGCGCCCCGTCCGGGGGCGCTCTGCACGTCGATGCGCCCGCCGTGCCGGTGCACGAGGTCGCGCACCAGCGCCAGGCCGATGCCCGCGCCCATCTCCCGCTGCACGTCGGGATCGGGCACGCGGTAGAAGGGCTGGAAGATGGCCTGCTGCTGGCTTGCCGGAATGCCCATGCCGGTGTCGGAGACGATCAGACGCACCTCATCCACGCCGCCCTCGACGGCGACCCGCACCGCTCCACCGGCCGGCGAGTACTTTATGGCGTTCGACAGAAGATTCTGGGCGATCAGCTCGACCGCTTCGGAGGTCACGACCCCGCAGGCTTGGTCGTCGATCCGGTGTTCGAGCGTCAGCCCCCGCGTGGATGCGAGCAGGCCAAAGGCCGGCAGAAGCTCGCGCACGGCGGCGCCCACGAACGCCGCACCACCGTTGGACGCCGCTGTCGGCGGGCCGTCGATCCTGGCCAGAAGCAACAGCTGCTCGACGAGCCGGCTGAGACGCCGCGCGCTTCCCAGCACGATGTCGACCGTCTCCCGGCTGCTGCCTGCGAGACGGCCGCTGAGATCCTGCAAGGCGGACAGGACCACCGACAACGGCGTCCGCAGTTCGTGCGACAGGGCACGATACAGGCCGCTGCGGACGTTCAGCAGTTCCTGGAGGGCGGCGTTCTTCTGCTCGATGGTGGCGGCGCTGGCGGCGAGCGCCTGGGTCTGGCGGGCGACCTCCTCCTGGAGCCACATGGCGCGGCGGGCCAGCGCGCGGTGCCGGACGGCGGCGCCCCCGATCCCGGCCAGCACCAGCGCCAAGGCGTAGAGGGCGAATGCCCACATGGTGCGCCACGGGGCCGGCTTGACGGTGATGGGCACAGTGATCTCGTTGCGCGCCGGAACGCCGCGGGCGGTAACGGCGCGCGCGTGGAAGACGAAACGCCCGGCGGGCAGTTCGGCGTAGCGGGCCTGCCGCACGCCGGCGGCCAGGGGGCCCCAGCCCTTTTCCAGTCCCTCCATCCAGGTGGCGTAGCGCGTGCCTTCGGGCTGGTCGTATTGCAGGGCGGCGAAGCGGATCGACAGCGCGTGGTCGGCATGACCGAGCGCCAGCCCGCCCGTGCCGTCGGCAAGGCGCGTGCCGGCGTCGGACGCCACGGCAATGTCTTCGACCACCAGCGGCGGCGCCGCCGACGGCGGAGGCGGCGTCAGCACGGTGCGGGGGTCGAACAGGTTGAAGCCGTTGATGCCGCCGAAGAGAAACAACCCGTCACGCGTCCGAGCCCAGGCGCCGAAATTGAATTCGTTGTCCTGCAGGCCGTCCGGCGCCAGCCAGACGCGGAACCGGCCGGCCTTCGGATCGAAGCGGGCCAGCCCGCGGTTGGTGCTGATCCACAGCTGCCCGTCCCCGTCGGGCAGGATGCCGTAGAGGGTGCTGTTGAGCAGCCCGTCCCGCTCGTCGTAGGTGCGGGTCGGCCCGCGGTCCGGTTCGAAGCGCGTGAGGCCGCCGCCGGTGGCGAGCCACAGCGTGCCGTCGCCGGCCTCATGGATCGCCCGCACGTCCCCGTCCTGGAGGGCGTTCGGATCGCCCGTGCGGCGCAGCCAGTTGGTAAAGGTCCCGTCGGGATCCAGCCGGGCCAGGCCGCCGCTGGTCCCCACCCACAAGACGCCGGCGCGGTCGACGTGCAGGGCACGGATGCGGGCATGCGGCAGCGACCGGGGATCGGCCGCATCGTGGTGGAACCGGCGGAAGCGGCCGTTCGCCGGATCCAGGCGGTTCAGCCCGTTCTGGGTGCCGACCCAGAGCGCGCCATCCGGGTCTGGCAGGATCAGGCGCACGCGGTTGTCGGAAAGCGATTGCGGATCGTTGGCGTCCGCGGTGAACGACGCCCACTCCCCGCTCCGCGGGTCCCAGCGCAGCAGGCCCTTTCCCCAGGTTCCGATCCACAGCGCGCCGTCGTGGGCCACCACCGCCCGCACGTCGCCGCGCAACGCCGGCGGCACGGCGTCCGCCCGTTCGGCCAGGGGCACGAAGCGCCGCCGCGCCATCGAAAGGCGGCCCAACCCGCCGGCGGTTCCGACCCATACATCGCCGTCGTCGCCTTCCGCGAAGGCCCACACGGTGTTGTCCGGCAGGGTCGGCTCGCGCAGGGGGTCGCGATAGTGGTGCTCGAAGGGGGCGCGCTCGGAAAACCAGTTGACGCCGCGGTCGAAGGTGCCGACCCACACCATTCCGGCGGCGTCGCGGAACAGCGACTGGACGATGTTGCTGCTCAGGCTGTGCGGATCGGCGAGGCTGGCGCGCAGGGCGTCGAAACGGCCGGTTTCCGGTTCGAAGGAGGCGAGGCCGCCGCCCCAGGTGCCAACCCACAGCCGCCCCTCGCCGCCAGACAGGAGCGCGGTGATCTCGATGACAGGGGAGCCTCCCGGAATCGCGGGGTCGGGGTTGTAGCGGCGGGCTTCGACCGCGCCGTCGGCGACACGCAGGCGAACCAGTCCCGCGTTGGCCGTCGCCACCCACACCGTGCCGGCTGTGTCTTCGAGGAAGCCGTTGATGGAGAGATCGCCGCCGCGCAGCCCGACGTCGGCGGGAGCGACGGGCAGCTTTGCGACGCGGTCGTGCGCGCGCTGGAACACGTGGACGCCGTCCCCGGCGGTGCCGACGAGGATGTCGCCGTCGGCCCGCTGGTACAGCGCCCGTACGGCCGGCTCGCCGCGCCCGGCTTCCGCGGCCGCGCGCATCGGCACCCTCGTGAAGCGTCCGGAGCCCGCATCGCGGACGGCAAGGCCCCCGGAGGTCCCGACCCACAGCGCCCCGTCGCGGTCGACGAGCAGCGCGGTCACGCCTTCATGCGGCAGCGACGACGCGTCGGCCGGATCGTGGTGGGCGTGCTCGAACCGGCCGGTCTTCGGATCGAAGTGATCCAGGCCGGCGCCGATCAGACCGACCCAAAGGGTGCCGTCGCGATCCTCGGCCAGCGCGCTGACGTAATTGTCGTCAATGGACGCGGGGTCGTCGGGGTGGTTGCGGAAGACCCTGACGTCGACGCCGTCGTAGCGGTTCAGGCCGTCGCCGGTCGCCAGCCACATGTATCCCTGCCGATCCTGGAGGATCTGGTAGACGGTGTTCTGGGACAGGCCATGGCTCGACGTCAGCCGGGTGAACTTCACCGGCGGCGTCTGCGCCGCCGCGAGGCCGGCGAACAGCGCCAGCGCCAGGATCAGCGCCAGACGCAGCATCGGCAGCGCGCTCCCGACCAGGAGCAGCAACTTCAACGGGTGCGCCGAGCCAAGCTTTCCGAAGCCCATCGACTTGCCATCCGTCAACAGCAGGCTGGGGGACGCAAGCGCGCGTCTGGCCGCCGCGGCCCGAACGGCGCTCGCCCGGAAACCAGCGGAGCCGCGCTGCGGCGCCCGTTGCAGCCTTTGCGAACGTCCGTACACGTACGCCATCGCAGTTGAGACGTACACCTTAATGCAGCCGTACGTGTGCGTCAAACCGCCGCATGGCGCCGAAACGTAATCGGATGTCGTCCCAGCGATAGCAAGCCGTGTATCGCACTGACAGGTTGTCCCGCCTGGGGTCGGATTTCAGGCCCGCCGCCCGCCGCGGCGTGTGTCCCGGGGCGCATGTCGGGGCGGCCCGCAGTCAGAGAGTGTGACATGACGGAATTCGATCACAAGATTTCGCTTCCCGGGCTTGGCGGTCTCTACGTGTCGGACCTCGCCTACGTCCCCGACGGCTTTACCGAGGGGAAGACCGTCAGCTTCGCGCTGTCGAACACGAACTACCTGCACGCCGTCGTGGAGGTCTACGACGCCAGTGGCCAACTGACCGCCTTGCAGGTGGCCGAAGGCTTCAAGTTCGAGACGAACGTTTGGAAGACCTACGACTACCTCTTCAAGATGGCGGCGGCCATCCGCGACACAGGGGAAGCAATCACCCGTCTCGACTGGCGGGAACTCATCGACCCCAGCAGCGCCGCGCAGTCGAACACGACGGACATCAAGGTCACCGTTCCCAAGGACGGGTACATCGTCGCCGGGTACGACTCGCCCTATGCCATGGCGATACAGTTCATCCAGTACGCCATCGACCTGTCCCCCTTCAACGAGTTGATGAAGGACCGCATAAAGAGCAGCATCTTCGATCAGCTGGCCTTCGGCGGCGCGGACCTGGAAGCGTTCGACACGTTCGTCGGCGATCTCCTCGCGTCCGGGATGGAGCGGGGCTCCACCGGCATTTTCTCGACGGACACCCTGAAGGATCTTGTCGGACTGGTCGGCACCTTCTTCAAGGAAAACTGGCTGGGGCTGATCCCGGATCTGATCCCGCTTGAGGAATTCATCGAGAAGACGCTGCCGGAAGCCAAGCTGCTCGACAAATTCGCGGCGACGTTGGGCGGGCTGCTGACGGAAACCGCGATCACCCGCGTGCAGCTGTCGAACGAGGCGTCGACGTTCGTTTTCGATCCGTACGCGCCGTCGCCGGAAGCGTTCTTCTACGACCTCGTCCAGGCGGCGTCCCACCAGGACACCATGGGCCTGCTGAATCTTGCCCGCGACCCGGTTGAATTCCACACCGGAACCGGCGGCGGCGACCGCATTCCCCTGGATTTGGACAGGAACTGGCGCGTCCGGGCGGGCGCCGGCGACGACACCGTGCTCGGTGGGCTGCGCAACGACGTGATCTTCGGTGAAGCGGGTGCGGACAGCCTGGTCGGCGGCGACGGCAACGACACCGTCGACGGCGGTCCCGAGAACGACACGATTCGGGGCGGCGGGGGTACGAACCTGCTGTACGGCGGCCTCGGCGACGACGACATCGCGTCGGGACAGGGCCAGACGGACCCGGAACTGGCGGGCCGGATCTACGGTGGCGGCGGCAACGACACAATCCTCGTGCAGGATTCCTACGCCGTCGACGGCGGAAGCGGCGACGACGTGGTGATGGTGACGGCCCCGGCCCGCCTGTCGGTGGACGGCGGTACGGGGAACGACCTCGTCGTGCTGCAAAGCGCGGCGCCGGCCGTGGTGGAGGGCGGCGCCGGCGAGGACACCCTGCTGGGATTCGACGGCGGCGAGACGCTGCGGGGGGGCGACGGCTACGACGCGATCAACGGCCAGGGCGGCGACGACATCCTGGACGGCGGGCGCGGGAACGACACCCTGTCCGGCGGCGCCGGCAACGACGACCTGGTCGGCGGCAGCGGCCTTGATCTCCTCGACGGCGGCGCCGGCGACGATCATCTGTTCGACCTGGACAGCGACGGCGGCAGCCTGCTCGGCGGCGACGGGAACGACGACTTGTGGGCGTCCGGCGGCGGCCGGGCCGAGGGCGGCGCCGGCAACGACACGATCTTCGCCACGCCGGACGTTGGCGTCGACGGCGGTCCGGGCGGCGACCGCCTGGACCTGTCCATGTCCTCGCACGGCGCGGCCGTGACCCTTGGCCCGGACGTCTTTGACGCCACGGTGGCGCTGGGCATCGAGGCGCTGATCGGCACCACGTTCGACGACACCCTGGCCGGCAGCAACGGCGACGACGTCCTCGACGGCGAAGCCGGCCGCGACCGGCTCCTGGGTGGCGGCGGAAACGACGTGCTGTACGCCGGCATCGGCGACGACACCGTCAGCGGCGGCGACGGCGAGGACACTTTGGTCTTCACCGACGCCGAATTGGTGACGCCGGACGGGCAGGTGCGCGGCTATCCCGTCGCACGCGTCGGCGACCGCTACCTCATCGCCGGCAGCCAGGGCTCGGTCGTGCTCTCGGGGGTCGAACGGGTCCAGTTCCGGATGGCCGATCCGCTGCGGGGCTGGGTGACGACGAACGCGGTCGCCATCGACTCGCTCGTCCAGCCCGTCGGAACGGATGGCCCGCACCCGCTGGCGACGACCTACACCGCAACCGACGCCGGCGCCGCCACGCGCGCGTGGAGCATCGGCACCGGAGCGCTCGCCAAGGCGGAGCTGTCGTCGTCCGCGGACGGACGCTACCTCGTCTACACGAAGCAGGCGGACGTCTACTGCTTCGACACGGCCAGCGGCACCGAAACGCGCGTCACCGACGGCACGGGGCAAGCCCGCGGCGCGCGCATCTCCGCCGACGGCAACACCATCGTTTATCAGGTTCCCAACCCGCAGATGGGCGACATCACCGTCTACCGGGCGGTGCGCAACGGCGCGTCCTTCTCCGTCTCCCTGGTTGGCGTCCAGGGGGCGGTGAACGGCCAGACGGTCGAATGGGATTCCGTCGTCGTTCCTCTGGTCTCGGCCGACGGACGCTTCGTCGTCTTCGATTCGTACGCCCGCGACACCCTGGCGCCGAATGCCCCGCTGGAGCGTCAGGTGCGGGTGTACGACACCGCCGCCAACACGTGGGGAACACGCCTGACCCTGGACCCCGCCTCCAAGCTGCTGGCGCTGTCCGACAACGGCGAGACGCTGGCCTTCTCCGTCGGCAGCGACGGCGGTACGCTGTATCTGGCGGACACCACCGGATCCGGCGGGGCCCAGGAAATCGGCACCTATGGCCGCGGCGGGCGCGTGGTCTCGGCGGCCTTCGCCCAGGACGGGACGCGCCTTTCGGCGGTCTTCGCCCCGGATACGGCCGACAGCGCGTGGCGGGTGAAGGCCTACGACCTGGCCGCGGGCACCGCCGCCACGGTGTTCCGGAGCGATCCGTTCGCCGCGCAGCTCGGGCAGACGGCCAGCCTCGGTGCCGGCGGGCGGACCCTCGAGTTCAGCTATCTCGCCGTCATGGGCTTGCCCGAGAACGGGACGACGCACCGGGAATACCCGTTCAGCCTCGTCGATCTCGATCTCGGCACGATCGGCAGGATTTCCGTCCGGGATCCGCAAGGCTGGAATTCGCCGGGCACGCTCAGCGCGGACGGGCGCTGGCTGAGCTACTGGCGCCTCGGGCTCGACCAGAGCGGGACGCCCGTCGCGTCCCTGCGCCAGATCGACACGCAGTTGCCTCTGCTCGCCGGCACCGCGGTGGATGAGGGCGCCGCGACACACACCCTGCGCCTCACCGCCACCCTGCCGACCCCAAGCCTCACCGCCGCCACCTACCGGATCACGACGCGCGACGGCACCGCGAAGGCGGGATCGGACTACGTGCTCCGCGACGTCGAGCTGGTCGTGCCGAAGGACGCGACCACGGTCGAGGTTCCGGTCACCATCCTCGGCGACGTCAGGCCCGAGTACGACGAAACCTTCGAGGTGGTCCTGACCGACGCCGCCAACCCGTCGCGCACGGTCAGCGCCACCGTCACCATCCGCAACGATGACCGCCCCGTGGTGACGCTGCCCGGCCGGGCGACGAACATCGTGGAAAGCAGCAACCTGGCGGTTCCGATCGCGGTCGCCACCGCCTCCGACTATCCGTTCCGCGTCGACGTCAACGGCATCGGCACGGTCACCATCGCCGCCGGCGAGACCACGCACACCGCCTATTTCCACGTGGACGGGCGCCCCGGCATCTACGACGGCGGGCGAACCGAGGCCCTGCGGCTCTCGGCCCCGGAGGCGGCGGTGGACGACGCCGACGCCCGGAACGGCGCGCTTGCACCCGTGCTGTCCGGCAGCGCGCTCACGGTCCTTGTGCGGGAGCAGGACGACCGCGTGTCAATCGCGCAGCCCGACCTGAGCCAGCCGGAAAACGGCGTCTTCTCCGCGACCCTCGTGCGCGAGGGCAATCCAAGCCAGGAGCGCACGATCTGGTACCGGATCGCGCCGGCCACCGGGAACACGGCCGGCCCCGGCGACCTGTTCAGCCACGCACCGGACGACCTGACGTTCAGCTATAGCGGCTACAAGGCCGTGACGTTCGCCCCCGGCGAAACCCGGAAGACCATCTCGTTCAAGGTGACGGACGATGGCCAGCTGGGCGAGCCGAACGAAACCTTCACCCTCAGCATCGAGGAGGGAAACCACACGCCCGTCGATCCGAGCCGGTTCGGCACCTCCACCGCCGTGGGAACCATCGTCGACGACGACAAGACCTGGGTCGGCTTCACCGATGAGCCGGCCAGCCCGGTCGAAGGCGACGAGGGCGTGACCGAACTGACCTTCGTCATCCGCCGCGGCGGCGATCTGTCGTCCACCACGCGCGTCGACTTCGCCGCGACGGCGGTGTCGAGCCCCGCACCGGCGATCGTCGACGCGACCAGCTCCATCACCTTCGCGCCCGGCGAGACGGCGAAGACGGTGACCATCAAGGTCGTCAACGACAACCTCGCCCTCGGCGAAACCAACCTCGTCCTGACGCTCACCGCGCCCGATGGCGTCGCCGCCGGCGGAAACACCCTGAGCGGAACGTACTGGCGGTCCACGCAGAGCGCCACGGTCCAGGACGACGACGAATACACCGTGTCCGTCCACACCGACGCGACGTCGGTGCGCGAAGGCGACACGCTGCACGTCTCCATCGTCCGCCAAGTCGGCGGTTACTGGTCACGCGGCGGCCTGCCGGTGAGCGTCGGCTATTCGGTGCAGGGGTCGGGCGACAAGCCGGTGTCGGCGGCGGATTTCGGCGGTGCCTTGCCGGGCGGGACGGTCACCTTCACGCCGGACGGCAGCGGATACACGCAGACCATCGAGGTGGACATTCCCGTCGGCACCGACGCGCTCGCCGAGGGCGACGAGGAACTGACCCTTTCCTTGCAGGACGACGATCACCGGTTCCGCTGGGTGTCCGACCCGATCAGGATCCGCGTCACCGACGTCACCGACGGTTCGCAGAACCCTGGTCCCACGACCTATTCCGTCGGCGTCTCGCCGGCGTCGGCATTCGAAGGGAATGCCGGAACGATGCCATTCGTGTTCACCGTCTCCCGCAGCGGCGACACCAGCGCACCGGTGTCCCTGCCGTACACGGTGACGGGCAGCGGCGCCAACCCGGCAAACGGCGGCGACTTCCTGGCAGGCGTGCTGCCGGCCGGCACGGTCCGCCTGGACGCCGGACAGGCGAGTGCCAGCGTGACCATCCTGGTGTCGGGCGACATCGTGCCGGAGGCCGACGAGACCTTCGCCTTCGCCGTCTCCGACGGCGCAGGCGGCGCCGGGGCCACCGCGACCATCCGCAACGACGACGGATCAATCCCCGCCGGCAGCACGACGAGCGGCACGCCCGGCAATGACACGCTGAGCGGTACGGCCGGGAACGACACGCTGTCCGGCCTGGGGGGTGACGACCGGCTGTCCGGACTGGCCGGTGACGACACGCTGGACGGCGGCTCGGGCAATGACCAGTTGTTCGACGGTGCGGGAAGCGACAGCGTCGACGGCGGGCCTGACGACGACGTGCTGGGTTTCGGCGGCACGGGCGGCGCCGGCAGCGACGTCGACACGCTGAACGGCGGGGCGGGAATCGACGAGGCGCGGCACTTTGGCAACGCGTCCCTGGCCGTGGACATGGCCGCCGGGACAGCCCGGGACGGCAACGGCAACCGCGCCGTCCTCATCGGCGTCGAGCGGCTGTGGAGCGGCCCAGGCGACGATTCGCTGCTGGGCGGCATGGGCAACGACGACCTGATCGGCGCTGACGGCAACGACACCATCTCGGGAGGAGGTGGCGACGACGTCATCCGCGGCGGCCGGGGTGCGGATGTGCTGGCCGGTGGCGCCGGCAAGGACCGGATCGAGTTCTGGAATTCGACCGCCGGGGTAGCGGTCGATCTGCAGGCGGGGACCGCCGCGGGCGGCGATGCCGACGGTGATGCCTTCAGCGGTTTCGAGGACCTGCTGGGCAGCTTCGACCAGGGGGATTCCCTTGCGGGCGACAGCGGCGACAATGTGATCATCGGCCTGGGGGGCAACGACGTGCTTCGCGGCGGCGACGGCAACGACGCGCTGCTCGGCGACATGATGGGCAACTCGGGCAACGACACGCTGGACGGCGGGGCCGGCGACGACTACCTCGACGGCGGCAGCGGCGGCGACCTTCTGACCGGCGGATCCGGCAACGACGCGTTCCGCGTGCGAGCCAACACGACCATTACCGACTTCACCATGGGCGACGTCCTGCTGGTGGATGGAACCTTCACCAGCGCGGCGCTCACGACGACCACGTCGGGCGGCGTGACAACGCTCGCCATCGACCGCGACGGCAACGGCACGACCGACCTGACCGTCACGCTCGACGGCAGCCTGACCACCCCGCTTGCCGCGTCGCCGACCGGGGACGGCACGACCGCCATCACCCAGGCACCCGCCGCGCCGCAGACGACCGTGTCGATCGCGTCCACGGCCGCGGATCGGGCGGAAGGCGACGCCGGCACGACGCCGTTCGTGTTTACCCTGTCGCGGACCGGCGGTCTCAGTGCTTCCGCCACGCTCGCCTACACGGTCACGGGTGTCGGCGCCAACCCGGCCGCGTCCGCCGACTTCGGCGGTACGATGCCGTCGGGATCCGTCAGCTTCACGGCGGGGGAAGCCGTCCGGACCCTGACCATCGCCGTGACGGGCGACACGGTGGCCGAACCGGACGAGACGTTCGCCGTCGTGCTGGACAGCGCGGGTGGCAGCGTGCCCCTGGGCACCGGCAGCGCCTCCGGCCTAATCCGCAATGACGACTCGTCCTCGGGTGGCGATGGCAATGGCGGTGGCGGTGATGGCACCACGGCGCCGACCACCACAACGCCGCCGACCACGACGACCACACAGACGGCGGGCGGAGCCACCGTGCAGACCACGGTGACCTCGGGCTCGGTCGCGGTGTCGATAACGCCGCCGGCCGGCACGACGGCGCCGGTGCAGGTGTCGCTCACCGGCGACGGATCGTCGGATCCGGCGGTCTCCGCGCAGGTGCCGGCCGGTGTCGGCCTGACGGCGACCGGTCCGCAGAACCCGGTCGGCAAGACACAGGCTGCCGACACGCTGACGTCAGCCGTCACGTCACTGGGTGCCAGCCCCACGGAGCAGGCGACGCTGACGGGCGCCATCACCAGCTACACCCAGTCGCTGGCGCCGACGGCCGCGGTGACGGTGCGCACGGTGACGCCGACGGTCACCGCCGGCACGGCGACCGGCAACACGCCGATCGTCATCACCGGCGGCGGTACGGGCGGGGAGGCGCTGGTCATCGACACGCGCAACCTGCCGTCGGGGACGATCCTGCAGATCGACAACGTCGGCTTCGTCGCCGTGGTCGGCAACGCGCAGGTCTCCGGCGGCGCCGGTTCGCAGTTCGCGGTCGGCGACAACTCCAGCCAGATCATGGTGCTGGGGGCCGACGACGACACGCTGCGCGGCGGCGGCGGCGACGACTTTGTCGGCTCGCGCGAGGGCAACGACCTGATCTACGGCGACGACGGCTTCGACACCGTCACCGGCGGCCTCGGTAACGACAGCCTGTACGGCAATCTGGACCCCGACCTGCTATACGGCAACCAAGGCGCCGACGCGCTGTTCGGCGGCCAGGGTGGCGACACCGTGTTCGGCGGCCAGGACGGCGACGCTCTGTACGGCAACATGGGCGGCGACGTCGTGTACGGCAACATGGCAAACGACACGGTCTTCGGCGGCCAGGGCGGCGACACCCTGTTTGGCGGCCAGGGCGACGACTCGGTGGCCGGCAATCTGGGCGACGATGCGCTGTTCGGCAATCTGGGCAACGACACGCTGAACGGCGGGGCGGGGTCCGACACGCTGGGCGGCGGCGACGGGGCGGACGTGTTCCGCTTCAACGCCGCGTCCGAAGGCGGAGACGTCATCACCGACTTCCAGTCGGGGGTGGACCGGATCGCGGTGGTCAGCCCGAACTTCGGCAACCTCACGGCGGACACGCTGTCGGCGTCGAACTTCGCGCTGAACAACCCGGCGGACGCCAACGACCTGTTCGTCTTCAACACGGCCACGGGCACGCTGTCGTACGACGCCGACGGCAATGGCGCCGGGGCGGCGGTGACCATCGCCACGCTCAACGTCCGTACGCTGAGCCATACGGACATCTTGGTGGTGCCGAGTTGATCGGGGGTCCGCAGCCGCGGGCCCGGATGTGCGTTGCTCCACTGTTGTTGCGCATGCCTCGCCCCTCACCACACCCGTATCAGCGAGTGCCGATCCTTCCCGGTCGATGAGGCTGTCGGGTTTGCGCCACAGCCAGATATGGAAAGCCAGAACATAAGTCGTCACGAGATCGCTGCCGGTGGTTGCGGCACGGTGCTCCAGAATAGTGGATCGTGGCCGAAAACAATGCGAGCGCCGCCCCTTTCCAGAGCTTCCAGCCGATCCAGTGAAGCAAGCATCTTCTCACGATCTGCCACGTAGCGAGGCAGTCGGCGCTCACGGAGGGTTTGACAGAAATAGCAAGCGTCGGCAGCAAGCACGAGATCGCCACTGGCGAGCCGCAGGCGTAGCGACTGGTGCCCAGGTGTATGGCCGTGGGTCGGCAAGCAAGTGACCGAGCCGTCACCGAACACGTCGTGCTCTCCGTCGATCAACTGCACCTTATGGCCAACGTCGAAATCGCGGGGATCGTAGCCGTGCAGCGTGGCCAGGTCCGCGTCCCGGGCGGCATCCCATTCGCGCCGCTGTACGAGCATGGTCGCGTTGGGAACCAAAGCGTTGCCGCCAACGTGATCGAAATGAAGGTGGGAGTTGATGAGAAGATCGATCTTGGCGGGATCACGATCGATTGCCTGGAGCCGCGAGCTGATCTCATCACCTGGTTGGAAGCCGATCCGGAAGGCGGTAGCCATTTCCTTGCCCAATCGCCCGATGGGATCGTGCTGGCATTCAGGGTGGAGTCCTGTGTCGAAAACCGCTCGCCCCTTCGGGTGCTCGATCAGAAAAGCCGGAATGGGCATGGTGATGTCGCTGGTCCCACCGTCCATCATGCGCGCGAATTCGCAGGTCAGGGTGCCGCAGGAAAACGCGAAGACTTTGATCGACATAATCGCCATCCATGGAAATGGGCGCGAAATGTATCATGGGTGAGAATGGCCATCACCCCATGTGCGAAGGGCCGCAATGCGCCGATATCGTTGAAAAAGTCGGGTGCCGATCGAGTGCCGCTGTGCCGATTGCAGAGGGTCTGTGGGCGCGGGCTCCCTCACGCTGGCCTGGGTTCAGGCATCGGGATGAGCTTGGCAAGCTTGCGGAAGTTCTGGGCGGCGGCGGCGAGGTGGAACTCGTCGCGGCCCCCGTTCGGCCCCCTCAATCGCAGCCGGTCGAGCTTCAGGATGCGTTTGAGGTGGGCGAACAGCATCTCGCCCTTCTTCCGCTCGCGCCGTGAGGCGGCGTAGGCGTCGGTGGCGGCGAGGGCGCGCGCCAGGTCGCGAGCCCCTTCGTGGATGGAGCGCGGAACCTTGCGCGCGGGTGTGGTCGGACAGCAGCGCGGCTTGAGCGGACAGGGGGCGCAGTCCAGCGTGCTGGCGCGATAGCGGATCAGGCCGGCCGCGTCGGCGAGCGGGCGCGGCGTCCGATAGGTCTTCTGCCGCGGCCGGAGCTCCTTGCCGGCCGGGCAGACATACGCATCGGCCTCGTGGTCGTAGGTGAAGTCGGCCCGCTCGAAGGTCCCGTCGCGGCGCTCGGATTGGTCGAAGACCGGGATGTGCGGCTCGATCCCGCGCTCCTGGACCAGCCAGCCGAGCATCTCGGCCGAACCATAGGCGCTGTCGGCGGCCAGCCGTTCGGGATAAAACCCGAAACAATCCTGGGTGTGGTCGAGCATGGTGCGGGCCGCGCCGACCTCCGCCTGGCGGATGGCGCGGCTCGCCTCGACATCGACGATGATGGCGTGGTCGAGGTCGATCAGGTGGTTGGTGGCATAGGCGAAGAACGCATGGCCCTTCTGCGCCCCCGTCCACTGCGCGGCCGGATCCGAGCGCGAGACGAACTTGGGTGTCACCTCGCTGGCGGCGCCCCAGGTGGCTTCATCCTGCGTGTCGAGATACTCCCGGACGGAGCGGCGGGTCGCCGCCATCGCCTCCCAGTCGACGGCGTCCGATCCCGCCGCCGAACGCCGCTTGTTCGCGTCCGCGCGGATCAGGCTCGCATCGGCCGCAAAGCCGTCACCCCCGACCAGACCGGTCTCCATACAGCGCTGCACGGTCGTTTCGAACAGCTTCCGCAGGAGATCGCTGTCGCGGAAGCGGCCGTGACGGTTCTTGGAAAAGGTCGAGTGCTCCGGCACGTCGCCGTCCAGGCCGAGCCGGCAGAACCAGCGGAAGGCGAGGTTCAGATGCACCTCCTCGCACAGCCGGCGCTCCGAGCGGATGCCGAAGCAGTAGCCGATGATGAGCATCCGGATCATCAGTTGCGGATCGATCGAGGGGCGTCCGATCACGCTGTAGAAGGGCTGCAAGTGCGCGCGGATGGAGCTATGCGGGAACCTGGGTGATGAGGGCCTGAGGAGGGCGGCGTATCGAGGCGGGTGACGAAGCCTGCCAGAACCTCCACGAGGGAGCGATACGCCATGACCGAGGATAGCAATGTTGTCCGGCTGCGTCAGCCGGAGGAGATCGATGATCCGCTGACCACCATCCTGCGCACCGGCGCCCGTCGTCTGCTGGAGCAGGCCATCGAGGCGGAGGTGGAGGCGTTCCTGGCCGCCATGAAGGACGTCAAGCTGCCGGACGGGCGCGACCGGATGGTGCGGCATGGCCATGGTCCCGAGCGCACCATCCAGACCGGCATCGGGCCGGTGGCGGTGCGCCGCGCCAAGGTGCGCGACCGTGGCGCCGAGGAGAGCGGCGAGCGGATCCGCTTCACCTCGGCGATCTTGCCCCGCTGGGCACGGCGCTCCAAGAGCTTGGACGCCCTGCTGCCGGTGCTCTACCTGCGCGGCGTCTCCACCGGCGACTTCCAGGACGCGCTCAGCGCCCTGCTCGGCAAGGACGCCCCAAACCTGTCGCCGTCCGTCATCGCCCGGCTGAAGCAGGACTGGGCGGCCGACTACGCGCGCTGGCAACGGCGCGATCTGTCGGCGCGGCGCTACGTCTACATCTGGGCCGATGGCGTCTACCTCCAGGCCCGCCTGGAGCCGGTCGCCGAGTGCATGCTGGTGATCATCGGCGCCACGCCGGAGGGGAGGAAGGAGCTGATCGGCTTCCAGGTCGGCGTGCGCGAGAGCGCGCAGAGCTGGCGCGAGCTGCTGATCGACATCCAGGCGCGCGGCCTCGCCATAGCCCCGGAACTGGCGGTTGCCGACGGCGCGCTCGGCTTCTGGAAGGCCCTGGAGGAGGTCTTCCCCTCCACCCGGCACCAGCGCTGCTGGGTGCACAAGACCGCCAACGTGCTGAACAAGGTGGCCAAGTCCGTGCAGCCCGCGCTCAAGCAGGACCTGCGCGAGATCTGGATGGCACCGGACCGGGCCACCGCGCAGGCTGCTCTGGACGTGTTCGTGAAGAAATACGCGACCAAGTACGCCAAGGCGGTGGAATGCCTGATCAAGGACCGTGACGCGCTGCTCGCCTTCTACGACTTCCCCGCCGAGCACTGGGAGCACATTCGGACCACCAATCCCATAGAAAGCGTGTTCGCCACCGTGCGGCACCGGACCTTCCGCACCAAGGGAGCGCTGTCTCAAGAAACCGCCAAGCTGATGGTGTTCAAGCTGATCACCGCCGCGGCGAAAACCTGGCGCCGCCTCCAGGGCGAAAACCTGTTGCCCAAGGTGATCCGCGGCGTCACATTCCGCGACGGCATCGAGGTCACCGAACCCGCGTCACAGAACGCCGCCTGACCGGCCCGTCACCCAATCTCCTGCATAGCTCGCGCGGATGCCGGACAGGTCGACAAACCGGTCGATGGAGCGCAGCAGGTGGTCCGACGGGACGTGGCGCTCGAGGCTGAACTCATAGAACAGCACCTCCTGCATCACCATCCGCTCGCCCATCATCGTTGCGTCCTCCTCTGCCCAGGAGAACTGAATCGGGACTTCATGCCGCCGACAACCCCGACTTTTTCAACACTATCCGCCAACAGCCGCCGGTACGGGCGTGGAAAATGGAGACTGCCCACTTGCTGGTCAGGAGCCGCGCCGTCCATCGGCAGCCCCGTGCTGTCCAGGCGTTCAGTTGCCGGTCTTGGTATGCGGGGCGACGACGGGTTTGGACTAGTGGCCCGCGCCGAACGGGCCGTTACGTTCTACAAAGGATGTGGGCAGCCTGCGGGGCATGGATGTCTCGCCATGGGCCCTTGGCCTGAAGCTGACTTTAGCCGACCGGGATCGGTCGCCGCTAGGGAACCCGCCTCGTCCATTGACAGCCTCGATCGCGCAACGCGCATGCGAAGCCGGCGTCA
The DNA here is from genome assembly GCF_035627195.1 of Azospirillum sp. Lineage (GTDB taxonomy): Bacteria > Pseudomonadota > Alphaproteobacteria > Azospirillales > Azospirillaceae > Azospirillum. Next base: position 23,371 of record NZ_DASPMG010000368.1, on the reverse strand, counting down.
GATTCGATCCGCAACCGACCACCTCACGATATCTTCATTTCTATCGGCTATGGCTTAGGGTAAATTTGTCAACAGTTCGAGGGGCGGTGTTCGTTTCGGTCCAGGCGCCGCCCCTTGCCCATCCCATTACGCAAAGGACGGTCCATGATTGGACGCCGCAGCTTCCTTGGCTTGGGAATCGCCGCACTGGCGCTGCCCGGTTGCGTGACGACAAAGCCGACGACGTCGGGCGCCGTCTTGCTCATGCATGGCAAGCAAGGCATGCCGCAGTTCGAGGGCCTGCAGAGGGTGCGCGGCGAGATTCAGGGGCAAGGCTTGCGCTGTGAGACCAACGAGATGCCGTGGTCGCGCACGAGGTACCTGGACGGCTCCCTTGAGGGGGCGTTCGACGAAATCGATGCCGCCCTGGCGGGATTCCGGCGCGTAGGATCCACCAGGATGTTCCTGGCCGGCCATTCGATCGGTGCGGCCGTGGCCGTGGCCTATGCCGTCCACCGGGGCGGGATCGAGGGCATATCGATGATCGCCCCGGGCCACTTGCCCAAGGTCTACTATGAGGCGACGGCGATCCCTCTCAACGCCCGGGTGAAGGCCGCGATCGACAAGGCGCGCGCCATGCGCGCGACCGGGCAGGGCTCCGGCATCTCCGAGTTTGCGGACAACAATCAGATGACGGCGCTCTCCCCGCGGATGAGCGCCGACGACTATCTCAGCTGGTTCGACCCAGAAGGGAAGCTGGAGGTCGAGTCCAACATGTCCAAGGTGACATGCCCGGTTCAGTGGGTGATCGGCACCCGTGACATCCTGTTCGCGTCCAGCAGGGCACGCTACTTTGACCGCTTGCCGGTCAACCCCCGGCACGAGTTCCTTCAGGTCGAAGGCGACCATGTCGGGACTCTCGCGATGGCCGCAAGCCAAGTCGGGACCTTCTTCAAGCGGTTGGTTTGATGCCTCCCCGATCCCAAACAGGGTACCCCACAATCTGCTAACGGCTGACCTGAGGCCGAAGCTTCCTCCGGTCACTGGCAGAGTCTCTGTGAGTTGTGATGCCCGAAGCGGGCGGTGATGGCAAGCTGGGCCGAGGCATGCCTCGGCCCAGCTTGCGTTGCGGCTGCGGCGACCTCGGCGGGCGTGGCGCCGCCGAGACCGGAGTGCGGCCGAACGTGGTTGTCGTCCTCCTTCCAAGCGGCCAGGATCCGGAAGCGCCGCCCGTCGCTGAAGCTGTCGGCGACGAAGTCCAGCGACCAGCGCTGGTTTGGGCCCTGCGGCAGCGCCAGGGGCGCCCGCGTGCCCAAAGCGCGCTTGCGTCCACTGCGCCGGCGCACCTGGAGTTTCTCCTCGGTGTAGAGCCGGCGCAGCTTCTTCTGGTTCATGGCATGGCCCTCGCGGGCCAGCAGCAGATGCAGCCGGCGGTATCCGAAACGGCGCCGCTGACGCGACAGCTCGCGTAGCCGCTCGCGGACAGCAGCATCGTCCGGGCGCCGGGAGCGATAGCGCACCGTCGAGCGATCTGCTCCCAGCACAAGGCACGCCCGCCGCTCGCTCACGCCGTGGTTGGCACGGACATGGGCAACGGCATTCTGAGCTGGTCCCCGTATCCCGGACAGTTTGGCGGCTGGGATAAGCTTGGTTCAGGTCTCCATCACGCCGCCAGCTCGTTGCAGTTGAGGATGTCCGCATGGGCCTCGTTCGGCGTCCTGCCGCCGAGCGCCGAATGCGGCCTCTGGGAGTTGTAGTAGGTGATCCACCGCCCGAGCCCGGCCCGTGCCTCGCTGCCGGTTTCGAAGGCATGGAGATAGACGCACTCGTACTTCATCGACCGCCACAGCCGCTCGATGAACACGTTGTCCATCCACCGCCCGCGCCCATCCATCGAAACCCGGACGCCTGCCTCGGTCAAGATGCTGGTGAAGCGCGGGCTGGTGAATTGGCTGCCTTGGTCGGTGTTGAAGATCTCCGGACGCCCATAGTGCGCCAGCGCCTCCTCGAGCGCCGCGATGCAGAACTCCACGTCCATGGTGTTCGACAACCGCCAGCTCAGCACCTTGCGCGTCGCCCAGTCCATCACCGCGACCACGTAGAGGAAGCCGCGCCGCACGGGAATGTAGGTGATGTCGGCGCATCAGGCCTGGTTGGGACGGTCGATCACCACGTTGCGCAGCAGGTAGGGCCAGATCCGGTGCTCCGGGTGGGGCACCGTCGTCCGCGGCCGCTGGTACACCGCCGCCAAGCCCATCTTGGCCATCAGCCGCCGCACCCGCTTGCGTCGGACCTCGTAGCCTTGCCGCCGCAGGTGGCGGGCCATCTGCCGAGAGCCGTACCACGGCGTCTCCAGGAACTGCTCGTCGATCAGGCGCATCAGCGCCAGGTTCAACGGCCCTTCACCGCGGACCGGCCCGTAGTACGCGGAGCGGCTGATCGACACCAGCTCGCACTGCCGAACGATCGAGAGCCGCGGGTGCTCGGGCTCGATCATCTCCCGCCTCCGACCGACGCTCATCGACCGGAGGCCTTGCGCAAAAAATCGCGTTCCACCACGAGCTGGCCGATCTTGGCGTGCAGTGTCTCGACCTCGGCGGCATGCGACGCCTGGGCCACCTCCGCCTTATCCGCGAACACCTCCGCCATGCCTTCAACGGCTTGCCGCTTCCAGGCGTTGATCAGCGTCTGGTGCACACCGTGCTTGGCCACAAGCTGCGAAACCGTGAGGTCGCCCCGGATCGCCTCCAGCGCTACCTTCGCCTTGAACTCCGCTGAATACCGCTTCCGATTCCCTGCCATCGGGTCCGTCCTTTCCATCGGGCGAACCAAGCTTATCCGACTGTCCGGGATACGGGGACCAGCTCACAACTCATCGGCTTCAAGGTGATGAACCAGGTGAACCTTGCTGCCCATCCTCAGGCAGGTGGAACAACAGCGCCTCAACGGAAGCCTTCAGTCGTCGTCGGTATGAGTCGGCGCGCTCTTCCAGCAATCTATCGAGCGCACCGCCAATAAAATGGCGCGCCGATTCACATTGAACCCCATGAGTTATGCTGCGCGAATTTCTGCAAGGAGCGTATCAACCTCTTCCTTAAGCAACGCCGATTGCCGAGCCAGCTCGTCGGAGGCGAACTTGACGTTGTTGGTCGCTCCGCTCGTCTCGGCCTCCGCCTGCTGGATGCCCACGACGTTGTGCGACACTTCCGCCGTGCCGGTCGCCGCCTGTTGGGCGTTGCGGCTGATCTCCCCGGTGGCCGCACTCTGCTGCTCGACGGACGTGGCCATCTCCGCCGTGGAATGATCGATGTCTGCCACCTGCCCGATGATTGAGCGCATGGCCTCCACGGTCCTAGAGGAGGCGCTCTTCACCGCCGCCAGATTCGCGCCGATCTGGTCGGTCATGGTGTGCGTCTGGTTGGCGAGGTTCTTCACCTCCGACGCCACCACGGCGAAGCCCTTGCCGGCCTCGCCGGCGCGGGCCGCCTCGATCGTGGCGTTCAGCGCCAGCAGATTGGTCTGACTGGCGACGGCATTGATCGACGCGACGATCTGGTCCACCTGCTCGATCGCCGCGGACAGCGCGTCCAGTTCCCGCTGTGCCTGAACCGCGCCATCCGCCGCGGCCTTGGAGCGGTTGGCCGCCAGGGTGACGCGCTCGGACAAGCCGTGGATCGACGACGACATCTCCTCCGAAGCGGCGGCGACGGTCTGGACGTTGGCGCTGGCCTGCTCGGAGGCTGCCGCGACCGCGACGCATTGGGCGCTGACCTCCTCCACCGCCGCGGACAGCTGCGTGGCGGTCGCCTGCAACTCGGTGGCGGCGCTGCCGACGCTGTTCACGATGCCGCCGACACGGCTCTCAAAGCGGCTCGCGAGGTCCAACATCGCCTGCCGTTTTTCGATCTTGGCACGCTCTTCGGTGGCCTTGGCCTCCTGCTCCATCTGTCGGTTGCGGAGAAGGTTTTGCTTGAAGACCTGCACCGCCTGCGCCATCTCGCCGATCTCGTCCTTATGATCGAGCGCCGGTACGGAGATGTTGGTGTCGCCATCCGCCAGGCGGGTCATGGCTTCCGTCATGGTGTGCACCGGCTTCGACACACCGAGGAGCATCATCACCCAAGCGCCGGCGCAGAGCAGACCACCGCCCCCGATGGCACCGATCACAACAAAGCGCGCAGTCTCGTACGTCTGCTCGCCCGCCCGAACGGCCGTGTCGCTCCCCGCGACGTTGATCCTGACGACGTCGCTCAGGGCTTGGTCGGCGCGATTGTACGCATCGCGCGACTTGCCCTTGTAGAGCGCGGTGACCTTTTCCGCCTCGTTCTTGCGCGACAACACCAGGATGTCCTTATGGATGGCAAGGTATTCCGCCCACGCAATTTTGAATTCGTCGTAGCGGTTTCGCTCGTCGGCGCTGGAGATGAGCGGTTCGTACTTGCGCTGCTCCTCCCCAACGATTGCCGCACGCCGGTCGAGATCGCCTTCGATCTGCGTCATTTCGGCGTCATCCGTGGACAGGATGTGCCGCGATTCGACGAGGCGGAACCGGGCAACGGCCAAACTGGTGCTTTGAGCGAATTCCACGCTTGGCAACCAGTTTGTCCCGATGTTCCGGGCGACGTCATTCACCACCGCGAGGCGGTTCATGGACAGCACGCCCAGGGCGACGATCAGGAGGAAAAGCACGGCGAACACCGCCGCGAGCTTGGCTTTGATGGAGATGCTGTTCATGGGAACACCGCGACGTTCAAGTGGAGGGGGAGCGCGGATTGGGTAAAGCGGTTCCTCAGCATGGCATGCCAGACGGCATATGCAATTGATTGCAATCAATTTGATTAGCAAGCGCATAAAAATGCACGATACCCGATCCGCGTGCCTCGCAGAAAAATCCGCGTGCCTCGCAGAAAAAGGAGGTTTGCTGGTATGGGAAGGGGGATCCGGCGGGTGAAGCCGCTGGAGGAGAACGCCAAGCTCACGCCCTCGGTCGCCGAGCTACAACGGATTGCAGGCCGAGGCGGCTTCAAGGATCCGATGGGCCGGGAGGCGGATGGTTGCGGTGGTGCCGAGACCGACAGCGCTGTCCAGCACCAGCCCACCACCGTGCAGCTCCGCCAGCGACTTGACCAGCGGGAGCCCAAGCCCCGTGCCGTCATGCTGGCGCGTCAGCGAGTTGTCCACCTGGAAGAACGGCTGCACCACTACAGGCAGATCGGCCGCCGCGATGCCGATGCCGCTGTCGGCCACCTGAAGCAGCGCGTCGCCGTTCGGCGCCACGGTCGCCGCCACCACGACCTTGCCGCCCGACGGCGTGAACTTGATCGCATTGGACAGGAGATTGAGCAGCATCTGCTTCAGCGCGCGGCCATCGGCCGTCAAAGTGAGCGCGCCAACGGGCGCGTATATGTTCAACGCCACATCCTTTTGTGTGGCCAATGGGCTGACCTGCTGAAGGCACTCGTGGATCAGCGACTCGAGGCAGACCTGCTCCTCGTGCAGCTCGTAATACCCGGCCTCTATTTTGGTGGTGTCCAGAATGTCGTTGATCAGGCTCAACAGATGAACGCCCGAGCGGCGGATGTCCGTGATGTACTCCCGCTGTTTTGGGGCGAGCGGCGCAAAAATCTCCAACTCCAGGGCCTCGGCAAAACCGAGGATGGCATTGAGAGGAGTGCGCAGCTCGTGGCTCATGTTCGCGAGAAAGCGCGTCTTGGCCTGATTGGCGACATCGGAGGCGTTCTTGGCCGCCAGCAGCTCCGCTTCACTGTTCCTCAGCGCCCGCTCGCTGGCCATCAGATCTTCCACCGCCCGTTCGCGTCGACAAACCTCGCGCAGCACGAGCCACGTCAACCAAGCAACAAGCCCCGTGCCGAATACCGCCACCCCGGTGGCGACACCGGCCTTGCGGTACCAGGCGGCCATGATCGCTTCTTTCCCGAGGGTGACCGCGGTGACCACGGGCGTGTGCACGGACGATTCATAGCTGACAAGACGCAGGTGCCCGTCGAGCGCCGAGACGAATTCACGTGTGCCTGCCGGTGTGTCCGTCAACTGTTTCAACAGCGCATCGCCGACGGCTGACTGGCCGATATGCCGATCATGGTCCGGATGCCGTGCCATGACCGTGCCGTCCCGATGCATGAGCACAACCGATCCATTCTGCTCCAGCTTGACCGTGGCGTAGTGGGTGGCGAACGCCTCTGGCCGGACGACTGCCACCACGACGCCGGCAAAGCGGCCGTCCGGGTGGTCCAGGCGGCGGCTCACGCTAATCATCCATTGGCCGCTGGTGCGGCCGCGGATCGGCGGACTGATGTACGGCCCCGTGAGGCGGCTTGCCTGGTGTACCTTGAAGTATTCGCGGTCCGACAAATCGAGGTCTGCCGGGTCCGGTGTATCGGTATCGTGCAGCAACTGGCCGTTGGCTCCAATGACCAGGATGGCCCGGGCCTCGGGCGTGGTCTTCAAGCGGCGCCGCAGGAACGCCAGCACATCGGGGTTGCCGCGCTCGAAGCGGTCGGTACGGACGTCGAGCACTTCGGCGATGCCCGACAGGGTCTTGTCCACCGACCCAAAACTGTCCAGAGCGTGTTGATACAGTGTCCGCGTCAGATTGGTCGTCATCTGCTGGGCTTCGGCGATGCGCCGGGACCGGTCGCTGACGACGTCGGAGACAATGGCAGCGTTGAACCCGACGACGAGCACGATGCCGAACGCCAGCAGACCGGATTTCAGGCGTGAAAACACGAAGGCCTCAGCTCGATGGAATCACTGTCACTTCGGTGTGCAGAGCTTAGCATGAACGTTGGCCCCCCGTCCGGTGGGTAGTGCCGCCCGCATCTGGCTCATTCTCCAAGGCGCCCGCTATAAATTTGTTGGCCTACCAATCAACCCGACTGTTAGGCTTTTTGTCCGACCCGTGCCCCCGGCCTCAGGGCACGGGTCGCCGGGCGCGGCCCGGAGGCTTCCGAGGCCGACGAGGACGCCGCGTGCCATGTCCCTGTTGACCCGCCTCTTGGTGCTTGTCGTCCTGGCCATGCTTCCGGCCGTCGCCGTTCAAGTCTACAACGAACACGAACTGCGCCGCGGGCGTCGGGCCGAGGTGGTCCAGCAGAGCGGGCGCCTGCTGGGCCTCATCGAGGGCGAGCAGGCGCGGCTCGTGGAAGGCATTCGCCAGACGCTCGCGGCCGTCGCGGAGACCCCCTTCGTCCGAGCGGGCGACCTCCTGGCCTGCCAGACCTACCTGGAACGGTTGAAGCGGACGCTCCCGGGCTATGTCGAGGTCTACGTCGCGGACCGGGCGGGCCACGTCGGCTGCGCGACCGAGGCGGCTGCCCTCGGCGTTGGCCTCGGCGACCGTCATCACGTCCAGGAGGCGCTGCGGACGAACGCGTTCGCCGTCGGCGAGTATGTCATGAGCCGCACCACGGGCAAGCCCATCCTGCCGTTCGCCTTACCGTCCCACGACGGGGCGGGCGCCCTCCGGGGCGTCGTCGCCGCCGTGCTCGACGTCGGGTGGCTGGAGGGCTACCTGAGGGCCAAGCCCTTCCCGGCGGACGCCGCAGTGACGGTCGCCGATCGCAACGGTGTCGTGGCGGTGCGGGTTCCGCCACTGCCGGGCATCGTCGGGCAGAGGCTTCCCGAGCGTTACCAGGCCCTGCTGAACGCGCCCGCCCCAGGCACCACGGAACTGGTCACTCTCGACGGCGTCACACGCGTCGTCGCCTACTCCCCGCTCCACGTCGGCCCCAAGGGGCTCTTCATCAGCGTCGGCCTCGACGAGGCTGCCGCCGTCGCGCCGATCAACGCGGCCACCCTGCGGTCTCTGTCGCTGGTGGCGGCGGCGTTCGCCTTCCTCCTCGGGGCAGTGGCGTTCGGCGGGAACGCGCTCCTGCGCAGGCCAGTCGCCGCCCTCATAGAGGCGACCCGCCGTTGGACGGAGGGCGACCTTTCCGTGCGCTCGGGCCTGCGGGCAAGCACCGAGGTCGGTGCGCTCGGCCAAGCCTTCGACGCCATGGCCGACGGATTGGAGGCCCAGGTCCGTCAGCGCGAGCAGGCCGAGAGGGAACTCCGGCGCAACACCGAACTCCTCGATCTGGTCATGGAGAATCTGCCCGTCGGCGTTTTCGTATTCGCCTCCGACGGCCAGATCCTCCGGTTGAACGAGGCTGCCCGGCGCATCTGGGGGTGCGAGCACAAGGTTGGACCCGCGCAGTATGGCGACTACAAGGCGTGGTGGCCGGACACGGGCAGGCCCGTTGAACCCCACGAATGGCCCGGGTCGAGGGCGCTCTCCAGAGGGGAGAGGGTGCTGGACGACGTTGTCGAGATCGAGGCGTTCGACGGCACCCGCAAGACCGCCCGTGTCTCGGGCGTGCCGCTTCGGAATGGCGACGTGACCGTCGGCGCGGTGGCGATGATCGAAGACGTCACCGAGCAAGCAGCGGCGCAGCAGGCCCTGGAGGACAGCGAAGCCCGCTACCGCGCGGTCGTCGAGACCGCGGTCGACGCCATGGTGATCATCGACGAAAAGGGCGCCGTCCTGTCCTTCAACCGGGCCGCCGAGCACATCTTCGGCTACAAGGCGGACGAGGTGCTCGGCCGCAACGTCAGCCTGCTGATGCCGGAGCCGCACCAGGACGCGCACGACGGCTACATTATGAGCTATTTGCGCACCGGCGAGCGCAGGATCATTGGCATCGGCCGCGAGGTCGAGGGTCGACACCGGGACGGCCAGCCCATCCCCCTGGAACTCTCGATCGCCGAATGGCGCGCCGGCGGGCGGCGGTTCTTCACCGGGATCATGCGCGACGTCACGCGGCGCCGGGACGCGGAGCGGCGCCTGAAGGAGAACCTGGACCTTCTTGAGACGATCATCGAGTCCTCGCCCGACCCGGTCTACGTGAAGGATGCCGGGGGCCGCTACCTCGTCGTCAACTCCGCCGCGGCGATGGTGCTCGGCAGGCCGCGAAACCACCTCGTCGGCGTCCATCTGCGCGACCTCGCCTCGCCCGAGGAGTGCGCCCGGCTCTTGGGGAACGACCGCCGGATAATGGCCATGGGCTACGCCGAAAACGTCGAGGAGATCCTGTTCAGCAAGGGGCACGGGGGTCTGCGGCACTATCTGTCCACCAAGACACCCTTGCGCGACGCAACTGGGGAGGTGGTCGGCATCATCGGGATCTCCCGCGACATCACCGAGCGCAAGGCCATGGAGGACGAGTTCCGGCGGGCGAAAGAGGAGGCCGAGCACGCCAACCGCGCCAAGTCCAAGTTCCTCGCCGCCGCCAGCCACGACCTCCGGCAGCCGATGCAGTCACTGATGCTGTTCTCGGCGGCGCTGGCGCCCAGCGTCCAAGACGAGCGCGGCCGGAAGACGCTGACCTTGCTGGAACGCGGCCTGGACACGCTCAAGGCGCTGCTCGACAGCCTGCTCGACGTCTCCCGCCTCGACGCCGGGATCATCCACCCGGAGATCGGCACCGTTGCGCTCGGCCAGATCGTTGCGGACATCGAGGCCGCCTACGCTCCGGTGGCCCGTGCCAAGGGGCTGGCGCTGCGGGTGGAGCGGTTTAGCGGTGTGGCGGTCCGCTCCGATCAGATGCTGCTCGGCCGGATGCTGCGCAACATGGTCGAGAACGCGGTCCGCTACACGGAGCGGGGGGAGGTCGTCATCGGCTGCGCCGTCGCCGACGGCCTCGTGCGCATCGAGGTGGCCGATACTGGGATCGGCATCCCGCCCGATCAGCTGGAGCGCATCTTCGAGGAGTTCCATCAGGTCGGCAACGTCGCGCGCGACCGGAGCCACGGGCTCGGCCTCGGGCTGGCCATCGTGAGACGCCTGTCCAAGCTGCTCGACCACCCGGTCTGGGTGCGCTCGGAACTGGGTAAGGGGTCGGTGTTCTCGGTCGAGGTGCCCCTCGGGCTGGCCGAGGAAGCGTTTTCCGCCCAGCCATGCGCCCCTGTCGAAGCCGTGAGGCCCGGCCTCCTTGCGCTGGTGGTGGACGACGATGCCATGGTGCTGATGGGCCTGCGGACGGTGCTGGAGGGGTGGGGGTACGACGTGCTCATAGCCGGGTCGGGCGACGAGGCGTTGGAAGGGCTCGCGCAGACCGACCGCACGCCCGACGTGGTCATTGCCGACTACCGCCTGCGCGAGGGGGAGGTCGGCACGGAAGTCGTCCGGCGCGTCCGCGCGCACATCGGCCGCGCGGTGCCCGGGGTTCTCCTCACCGGGGAAACCGGATCCGAGTTCCACGGCGAAGCGGCAGCCAGCGATCTCGGGCTCGTCCACAAGCCCGTCACCCCACGCCAGCTGCACGGCGTGATCGAACGGCAGCTTCGGGCCGCCGAGTAGCCGGCGCGGCGGCGTCAGCTTGTGCGGTCTCCTCCGTCGGTGTCACTGCGGCGCTCTAGCAGGACGCGGAAAAATCCGGCCTTGGGATCCCATCGCCTTCGCTGTGGCGCGAAATTTGCGCTTTTGGCACCCGGTTTGGTCGAATTGACCGGGTACGACCCCGGTCGAGGGCGCCTGGAGCCGCCTTTCGGGCGGATTCCGGGCGTGATTATGCCGCGCCCAACAGCTTGGGCAGGAGGATCAGGTTGTAGGCGGTGGCGGTCAGCGTGAACATCCAGCCGACGCGAGCCGTGCCGCGATGGCGCGTCTTGCGCAGTCCGGCTCCCTTGATCCAGCCGAAGACCTCTTCGATCCGTTTGCGGATGCGCAGGCTGACGGCGTAGCCGGGGTGGCGGGTGGTCCGGCCGTCGATCGCCGAGCGGCGGTTGCTCGTGTTCTGGGCGACGTGCGGGGCGGCGCCCAGGCTGCGCATGTTCGCCATGAAGTCTTTGGTGTCGTAGGCCTTGTCGGCGCCGACCATGATGCGATGGCGACCGGGGATCGCCTCGACCATCGCGACGGCCGCCTCGCGCTCGGCCGTGCCGGTGGCGGCGGTCAGCCGGACATCCAGCACCAGGGCGTGGCGGTTCTCCATCAGCGCATGGCCCATGAAGGCCAACTTCGCCGGCTGACCGTTGCCCTTGCGGTACAGCCGCGCCTCGGGATCGCTGGTCGAGGCATGGGTCTGGTTGGAGCGTTTTTCGCCATGAAAGTCGCGCTCGCCGTTACGCCCCGGTCCCGGCGGCTCGCCGCTGCCGTCCTTGGGCCGGAAGCTCTTCACGCTGGCCCAGGCCTCGATGAGCGTGCCGTCCACCGAGAAGTGCTCGTCCGACAACAGCGCCTTGACCCGCGGCTGCCCCAGCACGGTGGCCAGGAACTTCGCCGCCACGTCGCCATCGAGCAGGCGGTCGCAGTTCTTGGTGAACACCGTCACGTCCTACACCGGGGCGTCCATCGACAGGCCGACGAACCAGCGGAACAGCAGGTTGTAATCGAGCTGTTCCATCAGCTGGCGCTCCGAGCGCACCGAGTAGAAGGCCTGGAGCAGCAGCGCCCACAGCAGCTTCTCCGGCGGCACGGACGGGCGCCCGATCTTGGAGTACAGCCCCTCGAACGACGGGGTTGAAGGTGTTCGGCAAGGGCGAGTGGCGCCTGGAGAAGCACGGCGGCCAAGCGCGCCGGAGTTGGCGCAAACTCCATCTGGCCATCAATCCCGATACGGGCGCGATCCTCGCCTCGGAGCTGACGTTCAACGAGGAGGGGGATGCCTCGCTGGTTGGTCCGCTCCTCGACCGGATCGCCCGCCCAATTGGTGCGGTGCTGGCGGATGGGGCCTATGACGGCGAGTCGGTTTATCGCAGTGTGGCCTCCCACAGCCCTACGGCGGAGGTTATCATCCCACCGCGCTTGAGCGCGGTGGCGAGCGACATGGCCGAGGGCACCCTCACGCAGCGTGACGACCACATCCAACTGATCAACGAGCGTGGTCGGCTCAGCTGGCAGCGGGCCGTGCAGTACAGACGCCACTCCTTAGGGTGAGGTGACGATGATGCGCTACAAGCAGCTGATCGGGCGCAGCCTGTGCGCTCGGAGTCTGCCGGCCCAGAAGGCCGAGGCCGCCGTCGGCTGGAAGGTCATGAACATCATGACCAGCTTGGGCAGGCCCGTCTCGCGCAGGAGCGCCTGATCACCGCCACCAGCCGCAGGACTCCGTCGTCACGTCGATTTATGCGCCAAAGTCGTTCCGAAACGCTGATGAATGATCCGGGCTAGCGAGATGTTGAAAGGCGATGACTTTGCTAGGAGCTAAAATGGGCTCATTGTAGAATCCGTTCAAAATCGTACGCCAAGCGGCCAAGCGCAGGAGCAGGCCGCGAATGCGGCGAAGCGGCAGGACGATGGCTTTTCAGTCGAGCCGATCCGGCCTCATGCCTTCAAGGGATACCTTTCCAGCCTGCACTCCCGGCACCGACCGGGATCTCGGTGCGGAACACCGTCTTTTCGAAGTCATCGACCAGCACCTCCAGACGCAGCGACCAACGGCCGGGGATGGGCATCTCGACGTCGTCCGTCCCCAACTCGCCCGGTCCGGTCGCCGACAGGGTCCGGCGGAGCGGAGCAACTCCGACGGCCGGGAGTTCCCATTCGAGCGCGGCTCCGGCAACCGCGAACGTGGCACCATCGGCGCGATGCAGATGGGCCCTCACCCGATTGCGGCCTGGTCGGGCCGGCGTCACCTCGATCATGGCGGTGCGCCCGCCCTGGGTGATCACCGCCGTGTAGCCGCGCTCCCGTCCGGTGGCTTCGGCGGCCTCCGGTCCGGGGAGGGCGCGTGGCGGCGGCGTCAAGGGGAACAGGGATGTGAGCAGGAGCAGAACCGCCGCGAAGACCACCTCCGCCCAGACGCTCCGCCGCAGTGCTGCCGCGGCCGTCCATCCCCCGCGGTCGAGGGCGGGCGTCAGCCGCAGCCGGTTCCGTGCCGCCAACAGCAACAGCCCCAGAACCACCAGCATCTTGCCCAGCCAGATGTGCCCGTAGTCGGTCGCGAGGACGGCGCCCGGCGTGCCGATCTGCAGGATCGAGAGCCCCGCGCCCGCAGCGACAAGGGCTGCGACGCCACCGACGGCCAAGCGGGAGAAACGCCGGGTCAGCCGCGCCGCCTCCGTCGGCGGCATGGTTCGCAGCGCCACGGCCAGCGGCCACAGGGCACCGATCCAGTACGCCGCCATCAGCCCGTGCAGGGCTACGAGCGGCGCACTCAGCCAGCGTGGCGGCGCCGTCGCCGCATGCCCCGTGGCCGCTAGCGAGGCCGCTCCCGCCAGCGCCCCCAGCACGAGCAGGGCGCGGCCGGCGGCGTGGCGGGCCTCCAGCGCCAGCCCGGCCGCGCCGACGAGCAGCGCCATCAGCGCCAGGCCGGCCCTGCTCCCGGCCGTGCTCGCAGCTCCTGCCGCCCATGGTGCCGTGGACGCCAGACTTGAGATCGGAGCCCCCGCCAACACCGCGCCGGCCAGCCCGACCAGGAGCAGCACCGACACACCCGCCGCCACCAGCAGCGCGCACAGGCCCGGCCGGAGCCGTTCGTTCAACGGCGACCACGGCCCCGACACCAGGACCAGAAAGAGCCCGCCGCCAACGCCGGCCAGCAGCGTCGCGTCGTGCACCGCGCGGACGAGCGCCGCCGCCAGGGCGGTGAGCCGCGCGCCGTCCGGGGCCTCCGCCGTCGGTGCGGCCTCCGGCGCCGTACCGATCCCGAAGGTGATCGATCCGGCCACTGGGTGGCCGTCAGCCGAGGCGACACGGTAGCTGACGACATAGGTCCCGACGGGCAGATGGTGCGGCAACGCGAGACGCAGGGTGTCGCCCTGTGTCGACGCCGCACCGCTCCCCGCCACCGCGCGGCCGTCGGCGCCGAGCGCCTGGACGGCGACCGGCGCCACCGGCTCGTTGAAGCGCAGCAGGATCTCATGCGGTGCGGCCTCCAGGCGGGCACCATCGGCGGGCACCGCTTCGCGCAGGACCGCGTGCGCCCACACTGCGCCCGTGCTCGCCAGAACGAGCATGGCGCCGAGCAGAAGAGCCGGAATGAAGCCGCGTGAACGCTGCACGGTCGACCTTCCTCGAAGCGATGAACGGGCCCGGCGGTTCCGGCCGCCGGGCCGCACGGAACGACGCGCCCGTCCTCAGAAGGCGGCGCGGATGCCCGCGTACACGCTACGCCCCTCACCCGGATAGAAGACCTGGGTGGCGACCCGGCGCGCGTCGGTGACGGTGGAGATGTCGCTGACGGTGCGCTTGTCGGTCAGGTTGCGGGCGTCGAGGAACAGCAGGATGCCGTTCTTCAACTCCACGCCGGCCTGGAGGCCGAGCAGCGCGTAGCCCGGCACTCGCAGCGTGTTCGCCTGGTCGGCCCACGCGCCGGTCGGCACCCAGTCCAGCGTCGGCGTGATGTAGAAGCCGTTTTCCTGCGCGTAGGAGACGGTTGTGCGCAGGACGTGCTGCGGGATGCCGGCGATGCGGTTGCCGCCGTACTGCGGGTCGTCACGGAAGCGGAAGTCGCTCCAGTTCCAGACCTGTCCGACGGTAACCGTGTCGCCGGCCGCCGCCACGCCGCGCGCCAATTCGACCTGCGCGCCCAGTTCGATACCCTGGTGCACCGTGCGGCCGGCGTTGAAGGTCGCCGCCGGGATGCTGGGATTGGTGGTGAACTGCAGCATCTCGCCCCGGAGCTGGGAACGGTACGCCGTCACATCCCAGGCGAAGCGGCCCGTTCGGCCGCGCGTGCCCAGTTCCACCGTCCAGGCGCGCTGCGCCTGCAGCGGCACGAAGCCCGGACGCCCGCCGGCCTGCACCTGCGTTAGGTCGCTGAAATCCGGCACGTCCAAGCTGCGCGTCACGTCGGCGAAGACCTGCACGTCGGGGTGCGGCTCCCACAGCACGCCCACCTTGGGGTTCAGGCCCTCGTAGCGCTGCTCCGCGTTCGCCGCCGGGTTCCGGCGGTTGGTGAATTCACGCTCGTTACGCAGCAGCTTGGCACCGGCCATCACCGCCACCGTGGGCAGGACGTACAGCCGGTTCTCGGCGTAGGCCTCAACGTTCCACGCCTCCTGCAGCGTGTCGGCGGTCTGGGCGCCGCGGCTGCCGCCGACGTTGACAAACTGCCGCGCCTGGTTGCGGCCGGCGAAGACCCGTCCGCCCAGGATCAGCTCGTCGCGCATCCCGCCCACGGTGAAGGAGGAGGTCCAGCGCGGGCCGATGCCGTAGGTCCAGCCGTCCTGGTCGATGACCTGGAAGATCGGGTGGAACAGCTTCTTGTGGATCACCCAGCTGTCGACGTCGAGCTGGCCGGCGTCCATGCGGAACGTCGTGCGGTTGGCCACCCGTTGCGTCCAGGTGGCGCGCGCCTGGTCGCCGGACAGCGCCGACGCCGACGCCATGCGCGGCCGATTCAGCGCGTCGGACAGGCTCAGCGAGCCCGGCAGCTTCTGGTCCACCGTGTAGGCGCCAAGGTAGAAGCGCGTCTCCACGTCGGGGCTGAAGCGGTAGCCGACGTTGGCGTTGAACAGTCCGCCCCGCTGGTCCGAGTGCTGGCGGTAGCCGTCGGCGCGGTTGAGGGTGCCGCTCACCAGGAAGTCGGCGTCGCCGAGCACGCGCGAGACCTGGGCGCCCAGACGCAGCGTGCCGTAGCTGCCGCCCTCGGCGCGCAGCACGTTGGGGGCGACGGCGGTGTGCGCGGTCGGCGTCACGAAGTTGATGGCGCCGCCCAGCGTCGAGGAGCCGTAGGCCAGCCCGTTGCCGCCGCGGAACACCTCGGCGTAGCGCAGGGCCAGCGGGTCGATCTGGTAGAGGTCGCCGCTGCCGTCGGCGAGGTTGACCGGGATGCCGTCCTGCAGCACCTCCAGCCCGCGCAGGTGGAAGCCGCGCGCCATGCCGGAGCCGCGGACCGACAGCCGCATCTCCTGGCCGTAGCGGCTCTGCGCGAAGACGCCCGGCGTGTCCTTCAGCACGTCGCGCAGGTCCTTGGCGTGCCGGCCCTTGAAGGACCCGGCGTCGATGAAGCCGACCGAGCCGGGGGTGCGGTTCAGGTCCTCGCGCGCCTGCTCGGGCGCCGGTGCCGTCGGCGAGCCGGCGCCCTGGGCGCTGATGGTTATGGTGTCGAGCGTCACCGGCGCGCCGGGCGCCGCGGTCTGCGCCGCGGCCGGGGCCAGGGCGGCCGAGGTCAGGGCGGTGCTCATCATCAGAAGCGCGGCCAGCGCGGCGGCGCCGGAACCAGCGAAGTGGAAGCGGGTCACGTGTGGTCTCCCCTGGGGCCGGCGTCACGGCCGGCCGAAATCGTCGTTCGATGGCGGTGTCGGTGATCCGGCTGGGACGGCGGACCGCGGGCGTTCGGACGATGACCCGGCGCCCGGCGCCGGGTCGGAGAGGCGACACGGGCCTTGCGGGCCCGGCCATGGAGACGGGGGAGCGGCACCGTGCCGCCGTCGGCCGGAAGTGCCGCCGGCACGGTGCCGCAGACGGAGCAGGCCGGGCAGGCACCGTGATGGCCGTGCGGGTCGGGAGCAGCCGGCCGCTCCCGTCCGTCCTCGCCGTGCAGGCACATCGACTCCGCCGCAACCGCCCACCACGCCGCGCGCGCCGTGGCGGCCGCGGCCTGCCCCGGCGCCCACGCCTGGAGCAGGAGCACCAGCAAGGCGGCGAGCGCGGCGGCGGGGCGGCGGGGGCGCGGCATCGGCATCGGCATCACCGCAGGGCGAACCGGACGGGCAGCACGATCTCAAGCCGGTCGCCGGGCACGCTGTCCGGCAACGGCGGCAACGGCGCCGCGCGCTCGATCATGATCCCGACCTGACGGTCGAGGGACTCGAAACCGGAACCGCGCTCGATCCGCCAGGACACCACCGCGCCGTCGCGCGTCACCACGAAGCGCAGCAGCACGGTGCCCTCCTCGCGGGCAAGCTGTGCTGCGCGCGGGTAGACCTTGTGGCGGGCGAGGCGGGCCTGGAGCAGCGCCAGGTAGTCCGGGGGCGGTCCGGCCGCACGCACTGGAACCGGCGCGGCGGCGGGTTGCTGCGGCGCCGGTTGCGGCACGGGCAGCGCGGGCTCCCGCGGTGCGGCAGCCGTAGCCGTGGGCGGTGGACGCCTCGCCACGTCCGGCGGGCGCGGCTTGACGGGAGGCGGCGGCACCATAGCCGTCACGACGGGTTCCGGAGCGGGCGGCGGCTCCTCGGCCACGGGAGGCGGCGGTTCGTTGGCGGCGACCGGTTCCGGTTCAGGCGGCGGCAACTCCGGCGGCAGCGGTTCCGCCACCTGGAGCGGCTCGGGCGTAGGCTCGACCGGCTGCGTCTCGGCGGCGGGCTCGGGCTGGCTCAGCTCCAGTTCAACGCGTATGGGGGCCGGCGCCGCCGGGGCCGGCTCGTGGCGCGCGACCAGCACAGCGAACAGCGCGGCGTGCACCGCGACCGACAGGACCGGCGCCCAGCGGCGCCCCAACCAGCGTAGGGGCCGGCGCATGGCTCAGGGCGCCCCGTCCGGCGCCCGGACCGGGGCGGCCGGTCCGTCGGCGATCAGCGAGACGCGAGTGAATCCGGCTTGGCTCACCTGCCCCATCACCTCCATCACCCGCCCGTAGCTCAACGCGCGGTCGCCGCGCACGTGCACAACGGCGTCCGGGTCCTCCCCGGCGATCGCCGCGAGGCGCGGCGCGACGTCGCCGGGTGCCATCTCCTCGCTGCGCAAAAAGACGCGGCCGTCCCGGTCGACGCTCACCACGACCGGCTGGCGCGGCTGGCCGACCTTCTGGGCGGCAGTCTTCGGCAGTTGCACCGGCACGCCCACCGTCATCAGCGGGGTGGCGACCATGAAGATGACCAGCAGGACCAGCATCACGTCGATGAACGGCGTGACGTTGATCTCGGCGACCGGGCGGTAGGAGAACTCGTCTCCCGAGCCGGCACCCACAGGCCCCGCGCCCATCACTCGGCCGCCTTCAGGTGGGCCGGACGGGTCCGCGCCATGGTCCCGGCGAGGCGGCCGATGGCGACCGACAGGCGCTGCGACAGCCGGGCGAGGTCGCTGGTCAGCTTGTTGTAGGCGACCACCGCCGGGATGGCGGCGACCAGCCCGATGGCGGTGGCGAACAGCGCCTCGGCGATGCCCGGCGCCACCACGGCGAGGCTGGTGTCGTTGGACGCGGCGATGGCGGTGAAGCTGTGCATGATGCCCCACACCGTGCCGAACAGCCCGACAAAAGGCGCCGACGAGCCGACGGTGGCGAGTACGGGCAGGTGCGCGTCGAGGCGGCGCAGTTCCTCGGCCATGGCGATGCGCATGGCGCGTTCCAGCCGCTCGCGCAGTTCGGCGCGGCTCTCGCCGTGGTCGTGGTCGTGCCACTCGTGGCGGCCGGCGGCGACGAGAGCCGCGGGCAGGCCGGCGATGCCGCCCGGATCGCCACCATCCGCCACCGCGGCCTCGAAGCGGCGCGTCTGCGCCTTGGCGCGGGCCAGCACCACCGTCTTCTCCAGCACGATGGCCCAACACGCCACCGAGGCGAGCACGAGCAGGATCATCACCCCCTTCACCACCGGATCGGCGGCGAGGAACAGGCCGATGACCGAGAGATCATGGTTCGGCATGGGATCCCCTGCGGCCGGTCAGCGGCCCTGCGGCTTGTCGGTGAGCGTCAGGCCCGGCGCCGGCTCGCGGTAGTCGGCGGCGGTCTTGCCGGCCTCGGGGATCTCAATCCAGCGGTGCACGCCCTTCTCGCACTCCTGCACGACCGGGAAGTACAGCACCGTGCCGGCTGGCTGCTTGGGCAGCACGACCTGGAAGACGAACTCGTCGTACCAGGCGTCCGGCAGCGAGCCGCCGGTCCAGGTGATTTCGGTGACGCCACGGGTGAAGGTGCGGCCGTGCGACTCGTACGCTTGGGCGTACTCGCCCTCCTTGGTCGCCAGGGTCCAGCCCGGCTTGGGCATGGGCTTGGCGTTGACGACGCCTTCGGGCAGGCGGACGCGGATGGCCATGGTGGCGGCGCCGTCGCAGCCGTGCCCGACCTTGAGGACGGCCTTGTAGTAGCTGCCGGCCGGGGCCTCGCGGGTTTCCAGGACGACGTGCGCGGACGCGGCGCCGGCCACTGCGAGCAGGCACAGGAACCCGGCGCCGAGCGCCAGGGCGTGGATGCGGTTCATGGTGTGCTCCGGACAGGGGATCGGGCGGACGCACCTGGGGCGCGTCCGGTCTTGAACGATCAGGCCAGTGCGGACGCCGGAGGGGCGCGCGGGTTGTGTCCGATCCGGAACAGAGGCTGCGGACGGATGCCCTGTTCCACCGGTTGCGGTGCCGCGCCGTAGGTCGCCGGGGTGTGCAGGGCGTCGTCAGACGCGGCAGCCAAGCCATGTGCGGCGAGCGCCAGGCAGAAGGCGCAGAGCTTCGCATGTTCGTGGCCGTTGGCGGGGACCGGCGCTTCCGGCTGCCGCTGCCCAGCCCCATCATGATGGGGGGCATGGACCTGATGCGCCGTGATCGCCTCGGCCCGCTGCTGCGCGGCGCGGCGCGCGGCCATGGCGAAGTCCGGGACCGTGGTCTGGACCAGGATCGCCAGCACCGCCAGCCAACCCAGAACCGCCCGCCAGCCGCAACCGCCGTCGGCCGAACCGCGGGACGCGGTCCTTCCATAAGCGGAACGGAAGTGGCGGCGGTCGGACATGCGGCGGCACTACTCGGGAGTGGAAAGATGAACCTGACTGCGCATTGATAGCAACATGTTCCCACCCCGCTAATTGTCCATCGTCAAGCCGGGGCTTCGTTTGCATAAACCGCCGATGCCGATGCGTCGAGTTGCCGCTTGCGTCAAGTTCTTGAATAAATATCTTCTAAGATATGCGGTGCCGGACGGGGCGGTTGCCGGAGTGCGAACGATCAAGGCCTGAGCGGCCACCCCTACACCATCTCCTCAAGCCGGGCTGAGGAGGCGGCCTGGGCAGCTTCCTTGGCACGTGTAGCGCTCAGGGCTTTGCTACGTGCCAGACGTTGTTGACGCCGTCGCCGATGGCATCGCCGGGCATGTTGTTCTTGGTCCAGGCGTAATGCGGCTTGCCGTTGTAGCCCCCCTGCTTGGCGCCATTGCCCTCGTTGGCACGCCAGTCGCCTGCATAAAGCACGATCAAGTGATTGACAGTCCCGCACTGAGCGCAAGTTACAGCCTTCTCCTCCGTAAAATAAGATGTGCGTCTCTCCTATTTCGGGGTTCCCGGCGACCGAAAGTCGTCATCGTTCCGCAATCGCCCGAGAATTTCATCCGCACAACCAGCTAAATTTTCTTCGACGCGTGTTGGCGGAAACACCATGATGATCCCACCCGCCGCATGAAGCGCGCGTATGTGATCCTCCCGCCGACGGCAGAACACGAAGACTTGTCGGCAATTCCAGTGCCAACCCGTGGCCGGAACACTGCCATATCGGCCACGGCACCGTTCCACCCGTGGCGGAGCGCCAGTATTACCGGCGGCCCGTTCAGGCTGAACCAGGCGCTCGGCCATACGTTTGGGCAAGCCATGGCGACTCCCGGCCGCGTCGCCAACTCGTGAGCAAGCAGGCGCTGTGCGAGCTCCGCGAGGACTCGCCCGATGGCCTTTTCAAGTGCCTCTGGTTCCCATTGCCATGTCTCATACCGGCGGCGCCTGAAGGGTTCCATTGATGGGATATCATGCGAATTGCGGCCACTGAACCGCGCCGGGTTTCCTGGAATCTCAATTTCTTGAGCGTACGGGGTCGCAAATCCCAGTTTGTGCGCGAGGCTAATAGAGAGGGAGCGCTTCGGAAAACGTTCCGAAACCAGTCCGCTGGATAATTCGCATAATCAAACAATTCCAGCAATAAGCTGATGCGGCCCTGTGTCAAACTGGCAAGAGACGAGCTCGAATCAGAGTATTCTGCCAAACCTTCTCTTGTCGTTCACGCACGGCCTCAAGCCGCATCGGGTGCGCACCTTCAAACTCTCCCGCGATCCCAAGTTCGTCGAGAAGGTTCAGGACGTGGTCGGCCTCTACATGGACCCGCCGCAGCACGCGCTGGCGCTCTCGGTCGATGAGAAGTCGCAGATCCAGGCCCTCGAACGCACCCAGCCGGGGTTGCCGCTGGCCAAGGGCCAGCCCGCCACGCAGACCCACGACTACACCCGCTATGGCACGACGACGCTGTCCGCGGCATTGAACGTGCTGGACGGCACCGTGCTCGGCCAGTGCGCGGCGCGGCACCGGCATCAGGAATTCATCCGCTTCCTCAACGCCGTCGAGGCGGCGGTGCCGGTCGGTAAGGTGGTGCACGTCATCCTGGACAACGACGCCACCCACAAGCACCCGAAGGTCCGCGTGGTTGGAGAAACACCCACGGTGGGTCTTCCATTTCACCCCGACCTCGGCATCCTGGCTGAACGCGGTGGAGGGCTTCTTTGCCAAGCTGACGACCAAACGCCTGCGGCGAGCCAGCTTCCGCGGCATCGTGGACCTGCAGGTTGCCATCCACCGCTTCATTGCCGAGCACAACAAGACGACCAAGCGCTTCGTCTGGACCGCCGATCCCGACCGCATCATTGCCAGCATCAACAAAGCCAAGCGGGGAGCCGCGCGATAGGCGCACTCCCCTTTTGGCCGTCAGCCGCCGGGTCCGAAGACGAGGATGTCGGTGTGGGAGAGCGTGCGCACGTTGAGCGTGGCAATGGCCAACGCCGCGCCCGCGCCGCTGCCGTCGGCGTCGAACGACAGGACCCCGCTCCTGGTGTCGAAGACGAACCGGGTGTCGGCCGTGGCCGGGTTGTCGAGCGCGAAGTGGGTGGACGCCAGCCCCCCCACCGGCAAGCTGCCGAAGTTCGGGCCGGACACCGCGATGCGGTCGCTCCCCGCCGTGAAGTCGGCGATGGCGTCGGCCCCGCCGCTTGGAGAGGCGAGGACAAAGACGTCCGCCCCCAGGCCGCCGGTCAGTGTGTCGGACCCCAGGTTGCCGGCCAGCAGGTCGTCGCCCTGGCCGCCGAACAGAACGTCGTTGTCCTGGCCGCCGAACAGCGTGTCGCTGCCCAGGTTGCCGTACAGCACGTCGGCCGCCCGGTTGCCGTAGAGAACGTCGCCGTCCTGGCCGCCGAACAAGGTGTCCAGGTCCTGGCCGCCGAACAGCGTGTCCAGGCCCTGGTTGCCGTACACCACGTCGTCCTGCTGGTTGCCGTACAGCGCGTCGTTGCCGATGCCGCCGGTCACCGTGTCGTACCCGCCGTCGCCGAAAAGCACGTCGTCGCCGCCTTCCGAGCCGACGAAGTCGTTGCCGCCGCCGCCGCGTAGCGTGTCGTCGTCGGCCCCCAGCACGATGACCTGGTCCTCGCCGTCGCCCACGACGATCTGCGAGCCCGCGCCGCCGGTCACGCTCACCGCGCCGACGATGGCCGCGAACTCCACGTTCTGCAGCTGGATCACCGTGCCCTTGGGCAGGTTGCGCACGTCGATCACCACCGCCTGCTGCTCGGTGCCGCCGCCCGTGGCCGGGGTGGTGGGGGTGCCGGTGATGACGATGGGGGCTGCCGGCGGGGCCGCCGGGTTGGCGACCACCGGCACGATGGTGCGCACCGTCAGGTTGGTGGCGGGCGGCAGCACGTCCAGGAAGCTCTGGCCGACGCCGGTCATCTCCTGCTGGTCGTTGGGGCGGTCCTGCGTGCGGTTCTGGATGGCGCGGATCAGGCCCTGGACGCCCTGGGCGGTGGTGGTCGTGCTCTCCACCGTCAGGCCGACGCCGACCGGCACGTGCGCGGTCAGCAGCTCCCGCCCGCCGGTGCCGGTGACCAGCGGGATGTCGGCGTTGGGGGTGGCGGCGTTCTCCTCTGTGCGGCCGGCGGTGACGATGGGCACGGTGATGGTCTCCGTGCGGGTGCCGTCGCTGCCGGTTTGCGTGGTCTGCTGCACGGTGACGCCGTCCACCGTGCGCGTCGTGCCGCCGCCGCTGTCGCCGCCGCCACCGCCGCCGGTGCTGGGCGGCGGGGTGTACACGCTGATCTCGTTGCCCGTGACCTGCAGGCCGGAGGCGGTAAAGCTGCCGGCGAGGTTGATGGTCAGATCGGCCACGCCGCCGTTGCCGTCCAGGTCGACGTAGAGGGGGGTGAAGCCGCCGCTCGTCGTGCCGACCTGGACGCCGCGGGCGGCGAGGCCGGTGCCGGTGCCGCTGGTGATGCCGCCGAGCGTCGCGGAGCCGACGCGGATGACGTCGCCCGCCGCGAAGTCGCCGATGACGTCGATCTGCCCGGTGTCGGTGGCGGCGTAGCCGAACACGTCGTTGCCGGCACCGCCGTACAGCAGGTCGTTGCCGGCCGCGCCCGACAGCGTGTCGGCGCCGATGCCGCCGTACAGCGTGTCGTTGCCGGTGAAGCCGCCGATGACGTCGGCGCCGGACCCGCCGGTCACCGCGTCGCTGCCCTCGCCGCCGGTGATGGTGACGTTGCTGCTTTGCGCGTAGTTGATGGTG
>NZ_DASPMG010000367.1:0-22246 GCF_035627195.1 Azospirillum sp. | reverse complement strand
TCGCCTACTACCCCGTGCAGGTCGAGAAATTCCTGTCCCGCTACGAGACGCTGTCGGCCGAGCGCGGCGAGTCCACCGTGCGCGCCCGCTGGACGCCGGAGGAGGCCGAACTGGCCGACGAGTTCCTCGGCCACGCCCGCGCCATCCGCGCCGAGCGCGCCGCGGCGGCGGCCGAGGCGCGGACGCCCGACATCACGGGGCTGCTGGACTCCTGGGGCGGCGCCACCATCGCCTACCGCCGCCGGCTGATCGACGCGCCGAGCTACACGCTGAACCACGAGGAGGTGCAGCACGGCCTCGCCGAGGGCATCCGCTTCCTGGAGTGCGTCACCCCGCGCGCCGTGGAGATGGACGAGACCGGCGCCGCCAGGGCGCTGCACCTCGCCCACAATCCGGTGGGACCGGACGGCGTGGTCGCCCCGGCCGCCATCGACGTGACGATCCCCGCCCGCACCATCCTGGTCGCCGCCGGCACCCAGCCCAACACCGTGCTGGCCCGCGAGTTCCCCGAACAGATCGAGCTGGACGGCAAGTATTTCCGCGCCCTGGACGAAAACGGCAACCCGGCCAAGCCGGAGCGGCTGTCCAAGCCGGGCGAGGTCCATGTGCTGATGACCGGCTCGGGCGACGGCCGCTTCGTCTCCTTCTTCGGCGATCTGCACCCATCGTTCGCCGGCAACGTGGTGAAGGCCATGGGCGGTGCCAAGCAGGGCTATCCGGTGGTGGACCGGGTGATACGCCGCCGCGCCCCCACCTCCGTCACCCCGGCCGATCTGGTCACCACCTTGAACAAGGAACTGCACGTCAGCGTCCATCATGTGGATCGGCTGACGCCGACCATCGTCGAGGTGGTGCTGAAGGCGCCGCGCGCCGCGCGCGGCTTCGAGCCCGGCCAGTTCTACCGGCTCCAGAACTTCGAAACCCTGGCCTACCGTACCGACGACACCGTGCTGGGCATGGAAGGTCTGGCGCTGACCGGCGCCTGGGTGGACAAGGACAAGGGCCTGTTGTCGGTGATCGTGCTGGAGATGGGCGGCTCGTCCGACCTCTGCGCCACCTTGAAGCAGGGTGACCCGGTGGTGCTGATGGGGCCGACCGGCACGCCGACCGAAATCCCCGAGGGCGGCACCATCGCGCTGGTCGGCGGCGGCCTGGGCAACGCGGTGCTGTTCTCCATCGGTCAGGCGGCCCGCGCCAAGGGTTGCAAGGTGGTGTACTTCGCCGGCTACAAGAAGGTGATCGACCGCTACAAGGTCGATCAGATCGAGGCGGCGGCCGATCTGGTGGTGTGGTGCTGCGACGAGGCACCGGGCTTCGAGCCCACCCGGCGGCAGGACAAGACCTTCGTCGGCAACATCGTCGAGGCCATGCGCGCCTACACCTCGGGCGAGTTGGGCGAGGCGCCTATCCCCTTGAACGAGGTGGACCGCATCGTCGCCATCGGCTCCGACCGCATGATGCACGCGGTGGGTCAGGCCCGGCACGGCGTGCTGAAGCCGTACCTGAAGCCGGAGCACATCGGCATCGGCTCCATCAACTCGCCGATGCAGTGCATGATGAAGGAAATCTGCGCCCAGTGCCTCCAACTCCACCGTGACCCGGTGACGGGCGAGGAAACGGTGATCTTCTCCTGCTTCAACCAGGACCAGGACCTGGATCGCGTGGACTTCCCCGCGCTGAACCAGCGTCTGGGTCAGAATACCGTGCAAGAAAAGCTGACCGCCCAGTGGATCGACCGCAGCCTCAAGAAACTGGGGATGCGCAAGGCAGGGTAAAAACCGCCGCGTAGAGTGGGCAGGACCGAGGCCCACCTAACGGAGAGCGCTAACCAGCCTGCCTGCTCCTACATCATGACTTCCAGGACACCATCAGCTCATGAGCCGAAACATCGACCGTCTCATCGACATCATGGCCCGGCTGCGCCATCCAGTGGAAGGCTGCCCTTGGGACCGTGACCAGACCTTCCAGAGCATCGCGCCATACACCATAGAAGAGGCTTACGAGGTCGCCGACGCCATTGAGAAAGGCGATAAGGACCTGATCCGGGAGGAAGTCGGCGATCTCCTGTTCCAGGTCATTTATTACGCTCAAATGGCCCGCGAGGAAGGCGCTTTCGACTTCGAGGAAGTGGCCGGCACCATCGCCGACAAAATGATCCGCCGCCACCCCCATGTCTTCGGAGAAGCAGAGGTCCGTACAGCCGAACTTCAGACCTCGCGCTGGGAGGAGCATAAGGCGGCTGAGCGTGAAGCCAAGGCTCAGGCCGAAGGACGCCAACCCAGCGTCCTGGATGGCGTCATCCCCGCCCTGCCCGCCCTGACACGCGCGCTTAAACTCCAAAATCGCGCGGCACGCGTCGGTTTCGACTGGAGCGATCCCGCCGATATCCTGGACAAGATCGAGGAGGAGATACACGAACTGCGCGCCGAGATGGTCGAAGGCCAGCCGGTCGAGCGGGTGGTCGACGAAATGGGAGACCTGTTGTTCGCGCTTGTGAATTTGGCGCGGCGCCTGAATGTAGACCCCGAGACGGCATTGCGCGGCACCAACGCCAAGTTCGAACGGCGGTTTCGGCGCATTGAGGAGGTTCTGGCCGGGCAGGGCCGCACCCCCGATCGGGCATCACTGGACGAGATGGAACAAATCTGGCAGCAGGCCAAACGCGAGGAGCCAGGGCGCTGAAAACTGCCTTTGCCCGCGGTTCCGCCAAACGAGGGCATGCCGGCACCAGTCCGGGACCGGGGAGAGTCGCTCGACCGACCGCCCCGTGAGGGGGCGAGCAGTTCCTTTGACGGGACGCCGTGTTCCGGCGCGGAGAGCGGGCGTGAGGCAAGGCATGCGGTCGCGGCCGGATACCCTTCCATCACAGCCGATGAAGGGCGATGGCGTAATGTGCCACAGGACAATCAGTAAAACCGATGCTACGATTGTCCGATGGCTACCTCCCGTGCCACGGGAAAGGGCAACCTCGACCATGAGTACGCTTGTCCAGCGCCCACGCACCCGCTCTGCCCTGCAACGGCGCCGTGAGGAAAACATTCGCCACACCGAGGGCGGATACCACGATCATAAACTGGGCAAGCGGATTGTGAGCATCGTGGTGGGCGGCTGCCTGGTCAGCGGTGACCCCGATGTGGTGATCTCGACGACGCTGGGATCGTGCGTGGCCTGCTGCCTGTTCGATCCGGTGGCGGGGATGGGGGGCATGAACCACTTCCTCCTGGCCGAATCCGCCGACGACCGGCTGTCCGCCTCGGCGCGATACGGGGCGGCGGCAATGGAGCAGTTGATCAACCGGGTGCTCGGCATCACCGGACGGCGTGATCGCCTGCGCGCCAAGGTGTTCGGCGGCGGCCATGTGACCACCGGCTCCCTGGACATCGGCAACCGCAATGTCGAGTTCGTGATGGAATACCTGGCCTTTGAGGGCATTCCCACCATGGGCTGGGACGTGGGCGGCGGCCACGCGCGGGCCATCCGTTTCTACCCCAGCACCGGGCGCACCCAACGGCGCCTGCTCGGCGCCGACCGCGTCAGCGACATCGTCCGCAGCGAGGCGAGTTTCCTCGACACGCTGGCGCACAAGCCGGTCGAAGGCGACGTGGAACTGTTCTGAATACACCCCCATGTCCCAGATCTTCCGCCTCGCCACCTTCAACCTGGAAAACCTGGACGACCGCGCCGGTCTCGACCCGCCGCTCGACGAGCGGCTGGGCATCCTGCGTCCGCAGTTCGAACGGCTGGCGGCGGACATCGTCTGCCTTCAGGAGGTCAATGGCCAACGGGAGAGCAAGGAGGGGCCGCGCCGTCTCAAGGCTCTCGACCGGCTGTTGGAGGGCAGCGATTATGCCGGCTTCCATCGCGCGGTGGCGTCACCCACGGCCTCGAAGGTGGCCGACAAGCACAATCTGGTGATCCTCAGCCGCTGGCCGATTACCGCCAGCCGGTCCCTGCGCCATGATTTGGTGCCCCCGCCGCGCCTGAAATCCATCACCGCCGATCCGCCCGGCAGCGGCGAGGCGACTGTGGGTTGGGATCGGCCGGTTCTGCACGCCGAAATCGAGTTGGGTAACGGGAGGCGGCTGCACGTCTTCAACCTGCACCTGCGCGCTCCGCTGGCCGTGCCGGTGGCCGGTCAAAAGGAAAGCGCCCACGTTTGGAAAAGCGTGAGTGGTTGGGCGGAGGGGTATTTCCTCGCCTCACTCAAGCGCGACGGGCAGGCCCTGGAAACCCGGCTGGCCGTCGACCGCGTGTTCGATGCCGAGCCTGACGCGCTGGTGGTAGTGGCCGGCGACTACAATGCCGAGACACGGCAGACGCCGGTCCGCCTCATCCGCGGCGACGTCGAGGACACCGGCAACGGTCGGCTGGCCGCCCGCGCGCTGGTGCCCCTGGAACGCAATCTGCCGGAAGGCCAGAGGTTTTCAGTGCTGCACGCCGGCCAGCCGGTCCTGCTGGACCACCTCCTGGTGTCGCGGACGCTGCTGGGCTGGTTCCGCAAGGCGGAAATCCACAACGAAACCCTGGGCGACGAACTGGTAGCCCAGGCCACGATCGCGCATTCGCCGGAAAGCACCCACGCCCCGGTGGTGGCCGAATTCGTCCTGCCACCGGATAATCACCCCTGATACGGGCGGCCTTTGAATACTTCCATGATTTGCCGCCCGTATACCCCTTCCGCACATTGCTCCGCACTGTGCGGAAGGGTTTGAACCAAAGGCGGTTGATGGAAGCCATCACCCGCCGGGCGCGCATCCACTTGTCTTCGCGCCCACGGGGGCATCCTCTTTTGCTCCGATCAGACGCTCAACGATACCGTGTGACCGCCACCCGAGGACTTGACCCCGCCACCGAAGCCGCCCGCGGGGGCCGCCATCGCCTGCCCCATGCCCTGGGCGGTCTGCATCGTGCCGACAGCGGCCATCTGGACTTCGCCCGACATTCCGCTTCCCGTCTCGCCAGTGCCGGTGCCGGTGCCGGTGTCCGCCTCCAGCGACGGACCACCAGGCACCACCGGGCCAGCGTTGAAGGACGGCGACGCCAGTTGCGGGTCGGCCGAAACACCATCGTCCAAGCCACTCTTGCCGCCATTGCGGCGATATTCCGCGACAACCCGTTCAGGCGGAATCTGTTGTTTCACATCCCCGGTGTCGCCGTCGCGAAACGCCAGAATGGCGACATGTGCCGTGTTGTCGTAACGGAACACGGGGCTCAGGAAAAGCGGCATACCGCCGGAGTCGCCGCCGGGTGCGGATGGTTCGGCTCCGGGTACCGCCTCGCGCGCCGACATCGGCATTGCCGGCCGGCTGAGCGCGACACTGGATAGAGCTTTGATGTCCATCGGCGTCACTCACTCGCTCTAGGAAGCATCCCGGCGCAGCGGCTCACACGACGATATTAAGGTTCTGCCCACGGTCCGGAGTCACCGACCCGCCGGCGCTGCTACTACCGCCGAACGACGAGGCTGCCTGGGTAGCCTGGAGCGCCGGGTCCTGGGTGGACTGCCGGTCGGTGTCGGCCGCCTTACGGATGGAGCCAGTCAGTGAATCGGCGTTGGAAGAGCCGAAACTGCTGTAGATCGCGGAGCCCGCTGCCGAGATGTCCATGACACCCTCCTACACTCACCTTATTAGGGAGGTATAGTAAATATAACGTAATTCTGCCCACCATTCAAGCCCCCCCCTCCGACGTGTATTTCACGTTGCACGGGCAGGCACCGGGCGGTTGCCCGCCACGTACCGGCCATCCCGGAGCCCTGCCCTGCCCGGAGTTGAACGCGGCAAACGTCGGGTTCGCTCCCGCCTAGCCCAACGACCTGGATTGCGCGCTTTCCCTACCGTCCCTCTCGCCGCCAAGCCGCCAGCAAGGTGCCGAGCGCCAAGGCCAGGACCAGGAGGGCGGGCAGCAGCGGCACGTCCATCACCCCCGTCACCACATAGTCGCCGTTGGCGCGCAAGCCGATCCAGCCGCGTCCGGTCTGGTCGCGGTCGGGGTGGGTG
Source organism: Azospirillum sp. (assembly GCF_035627195.1). Taxonomy (GTDB): domain Bacteria; phylum Pseudomonadota; class Alphaproteobacteria; order Azospirillales; family Azospirillaceae; genus Azospirillum. The sequence continues at coordinate 16,247 of NZ_DASPMG010000367.1, read as the reverse complement.
CGGCGGACATCGGGGTCGCCTCCCGCTGAAATCCAGTGGATGCCGCCGCCGGTGGCCTCGGCCACCTTCTGCAACCGCTCGGGCGTCGACCGCACGTCGGCCAGCTCCGGCGGGTTGGCCGCCCCCACCACCGCCAGTGCCGTACGCTCGCCATCGGTCACCCGATAGATGCCGGGCTCCTTGGCGATCACCGTGGCGGTGGCGCGCCCCTGGTCGTCCTCGGCCAGGCGCAGGGTTTCCACCGCATCCGAGGGGTTGCGCAGTTCCACCGAACGCGGATCGGGCTGGAGGGAGCGGCGCTCCACCGTCAGGCGGTTGCCGTCGACCTTGACGCGCAGGTCGTTCTCCTCCAGTTCCGGCTCCTTCATCAGCCAGTGGGCCAGCCGGCGCAGCAGTTCGGCCTGTGGCCCGCCGCCGTCAAAGCCGCGACTCCACAGCCAGATTTGATCCGAGGTAAGTTGCGCCACCCGGCCCTTGCCGACATGGTCAAGGATCAAGAGCGGCCGGTCGTCCACACCGGCCATCACTACCGAACCCTTGGCGGCACGCACGTCCATCTGGCGGAACCACTGACCCCACTCGGGCGGGGCGTCCTTGCGGTCGCCGGTCAGGCCCGTCGTCACCGGATGGCGCCGGCCCAACTCGGTGACACTGGGACGAAACGGCTGTTCGACCACCTCGCCCGACGGCTCGCCCGGCAACACCACACCCAGAGGCGTACGCCACAGGCTGAGGCTGGAGGCGTACGTCGGCCCGGATGCCTCCAGCAGCGCGCCGCCGCCCTCGACATAACGGGCGATGTTTTCCAGGTACACCTGGGGCAGCACCCCACGCCGGCGATAGCGGTCGAAGATGATGAGGTCGAACTCGTCGAGTTTGATCTCGAACAGCTCGCGGATCGGGAAGGCGATCAGCGACAGCTCGCGGATCGGCGTGCCGTCCTGCTTTTCGGGCGGGCGCAAAATGGTGAAGTGGACGAGATCCACCGCCGGATCGGCCTTCAACAGGTTGCGCCACGTACGCTCGCCGGCGTGCGGCTCGCCCGACACCAGAAGAACGCGCAGCCGGTCACGTACACCGTTGACCACCACGGCGGCGCGGTTGTTGGCCAACGTCAGCTCCTGGCGCGCCGATTCCACCTCCACTTCCAGCACGTTCTGGCCACCGTGCTCCACCGTGAAGTCGTAGGGGATGTCGACACCCACCGGCACCCGCAGCGTACGCGTCTCGCCGCCGTCCAGGCGTACGGTAAGGGCGGCATCCGGTGCTTGGCGACCCGGCAGATCGTCCACCCGCAACGTCACCGATACCGGCTTGCCGACAATGCCGAAACTGGGCGCCCGCACCACCGTCAGCCGCCGGTCGCCCTCGCGCGGCTCGCCGGTCAGAAGCGTATGGACCGGCCCCATCTCGGCCAGCCCTTTCAACTGGGGCGGCACATCGTGGACCTGCCCGTCGGTAATCAGCACCGCCCCGGCAACGCGGCGGCGCGGCACATCGGACAGGGCCCGGTTCATCGCCTCGAACAGGTGGGTTTCGTTGATGGCGCTCTCGTCCGCGCCGCCACCGGCCCGCACAACCCGCACCTCCAGATCCTCGAAGCGCTTCAAGCGCTGCTGAAGATCGGCCAGGGCCCGCTCGGCACGGGCGCGACGGTCGCCGATGTTCTGGCTGGGCGAGTCATCGACCACCACCACCGCCACGTCCTGGATCGGCGCCCGCTCCTCGCGCACCAGCGACGGGTTGATGAGCGCCACCGCCAGCACCGACACCGCCAACAGGCGCCAGACGATGCCGCGCGCCCGGCGCACCAGCCCAAGCACCACCACCAGGGCCGCCACGCCCAGCAACGGACCCAGGATGGTCCAGGGCAGCAGCGGCGCGAAGGCGATCGAGGTTCCGTCCATGCCCTATTGTCCCAGCCGTTCCAGGATGTGTGGTACGTGGACCTGATCGGCCTTGTAATTGCCGGTCAGCGCGTACATCACGACGTTGACGCCGACGCGGAAGGCCATCTCGCGCTGGCGCTCGCCGCCGGGCACCACGGCGAACTGCGCCTGGCCCGTGCGCGGGTCGACCGCCCAGGCCGACGCCCAGTCGTTGGCGCCGACGATGATGGAGGACACGCCGTCGTTGGCCTTGCCCTCCCGCGCCTCCACCCACACCTCGCCGCCGGCATAGCGGCCGGGGAAGTCCTGGAGCAGGTAGAAGGACTTGGTCAGCACATGGTCGGGCGGCACCGGGGCCAGGGCCGGCACGTCCAGCCCGGCCACCAGCTTCTGCAGCGCCATGCTGCCGGGGCCGGCGCCGGGCATCAGGGAGGCCGCCTGATCGCGCGTGTCGAACAGGATGGTGCCGCCGTTGCGCAGGTACTCGTTCACCCGCCCGCGCGCCCGGTCGGACAGCGGGCGCTGCGTGGTCGTGACCGGCCAGTAGAGCAGGGGGAAGAAGGCCAGCTCGTCCGCCTCGATATCCACGGCCTGGGTGCCGGCGGTTTCCACGGCGGTGCGGCGGTTCAGCACCTCCACCAAGCCTTCCAGGCCGGCGCGGGCGGTGGCGTCCACGGACGGGTCGCCGGTGCGGACGTGGGCGAGGTAGGTCTCGGCGGTGACCTTGACGGCCTGCGTGTCGTCGGCGGCGCGCGGCGCGCCGAGGGGGGCGAGGGTTACGGTCAGGGCGACCACGGCGGCCGTCGCCGCCGCGCGGCGCGGGCGGGCCCAGCGGCCGAGCAGGCCGCGCAGCGCCAGTGCGATCAGCAGGTCGAGCACGGCCAGCGCCAGCGCGATGGCGAGCAGCGGCGGCTTCAGCGCCACCTCGCCCCGCTCGCCATAGCCGGCGCGGGCGACGCCGGGCGGCAGGGTGCCCATCGGCTCCACCTTGGTGACCAGCGTGGTGAGGTTGAGGGCACGGCGCGCGTCCTCCGTGCCGTAGAAGCCGGGCGGGTGGCGCGGGCCGATCGCCTCGGCGCTGAAGGCGTCGGCGGCGAGGGGGAAGGCGGTGGGCGGCGGCGAGACCAACCGGCCGTAGCCGTCCAGCACCTGCAGCGGGTCGAGCGAGGCGGCGCGGGTGGGGCCGGCGACGCCCTCGCTGAGCGCCACCACGCGGCGCAGCATGTCGACGAACAGGCCGGACAGCGCGAGGTTCGACCAGTCCGGGTTGGCGGTGGTGTGCATCAGCGCGATCCAGCCGTCGCCGCGCTTCTCGGCGGTGACCAGCGGCGTGCCGTCGGCCAGCCGCGCCCAGGTGCGGTCGGCGAGGTCGAGGGAGGGTTCGGCCAGAACCTGCCGGTTGACCAGCACGTCGTCTGGGATGCGCAGGCCGGCGAACGGGCTCTTGCCGTCGAAGGGCTGGAGGCGCATGGGCTCCGACCACGACAGGGCACCGCCCAGCGCGCGGTCGCCCAGGCGCAGGCGCACGGGGACCAGCGTGTCGGCGTGCTGTGCCAGACGCGGGCCGGCGAAGCGGACCAGCACGCCGCCCTTCTTGATCCAATCCTCGATGGTGCCGGCCTCCTGCCCGGTCAGCGAGCCGACGTCGGACAGGATCAGCACGGCGAGGTCGCGCTTCAGCAGCTCGATCGTCTCGCCGCGCCGCACCTCGTTGTACGGCTCCAGCGCGCGGGCGAGGTAGTGCAGGTCGGACAGCAGCGGCTGGTTCTCGCCCTCCGGCCGGCCGGAGACGAGGCCGACGGGGCGGCGGCGCCAGCGCTCGTCCAGCAGGACGGTGGCGCCGGCCGTCGTCTCGTTCTCGATGCGCAGGCTGGCGGCCTCGTTGCGCAGCTCCACGGGCACGTCCAGGCGCACCTCGCGCGACGGCTGGCCGGCGTCGAAGGCGACGGTCTCGCGCGTCAGCAGGCGGCCGTCGGACGCCGACAGGCGGACGGTGACGGGTTCCGGGCGGGTGGGGTCGGCGCGGACGATGCGGGCGGTCAGCGCCGTGCCCTCGGTCGCCGGGGGCAGCAGCAGGTGCGGCGGGCGGGCACCGGCGTCGTCCAGAACCTCGACCGAGCCCAGGCGTTGGAGCGCGGTGGCGAGCGGGCGGACGTTGGCGTCGCCCACGCCGTCGGACAGCCAGACGGCGTGCGCGGTGCCGTTCACGGTCAGGCCCTTCAGCGCGTCGAGCGCTGCGGCGCGGTCGGTGGGCCAGGGCTGCGGCTCCAGCGCCTGGACGAGGCGGCGGGCCTCGACCGCCGGCAGGGGCGGGGAGGCGGCGATCTTGTCGCCGTTGGCCGGGGCGGCGGTGGCGAGCAGGATGACGGGGCGCGACTGCCGGTCGGCCTGTCCCGCCAACTCCTCCATCAGGCGGCGGCGCGACGGCCAGTCGCGCGCGGCGGCCCAGCCGTTGTCGACGACCAGCAGCAGCGGCCCGCCGCCGGGGAGGGCGGCGCGCGGGTTCAGCAGCGGCCCGGCCAGGGCGAGGATGACGAGTGCGGCGATGAGGATGCGCAGGATGAGCAGCCAGAGCGGCGTGCGCGCCGGCGTCTCCTCGCGCGCCACGAGGTCGCGCAGCAGCCGGATCGCCGGGAAGCGCACGATGCGCGGGGCCGGCGGGGTGATGCGCAGCAGCCACCACAGCACCGGCAGCACGATCAGCGCCGCCAGAACCCAAGGTGCCGCGAAGGCGAATGAGCCGAATCCCAGCATTCAATCAGCACTCAGAGCCATAAGGGCATAATGTGCGTACCGTTCCCCCTCTCCCCAACCCCTCTCCCGCAGGGGGAGAGGGGCTTTTCGTTCTCCCCTCGGGGGGTGGGGAGAGGGGGCGAAACGTCCTCACACCGTCTCCTGCGCCAGCGCACCCCACAGGGACAGCAGTGCGGTCTGCGGCGGGCGGTCGGTGCGGTGCACGGCGAAGGTCCAGCCGGCGGCGCGCGCCAGCGCGGCCAGACCGTCCTGGTGCGCGCGCAGCCGTTCCAGGTAGGCCGTGCGCACCGCCTCGACGCGCGGCACCAGAAGCTCGTCCTCGCCCTCCATCCCCTCGAACTCGACGCGGCCGTCGAAGGGCAGCGTCTCCTCGGCGGGGTCGAGGACCTGGAGCAGGTGGCCGCGCACGCCGCGCCCGGTCAGGCCGGCAATGGTGGCGTGGATCTCCGGCAGGGGCGACAGCAGGTCGCCGAACAGCACCACCTGCGCGTGGCGCGGCAGCGGCTCGACGCGCGGCAGGCCGTCGCCCACGGGGGTGGCGCGCGGGTCGGTCATCAGCCCGGCGATCCGGTTCAGCGCGTTCTTGCCGTGGTCCGGCCGCACGCCGGAGTTCAGCAGGGCCACCCGCTCGCCGCCGCGGATCAGCAGCACGGTCAGCGCCAGCAGCAGCAGGTCGGCGCGGTCGCGCTTGGTCGGCAGTTCCGGGACCGAGCGGTAGTCCATGGACGACGAGCGGTCGCGCCACAGCCACACGCTCTGCGCCGCCTCCCACTCGTTCTCGCGCACGTAGACGGGCTGCGTCTTGCCGGACTGGCGCCAGTCGATCATGGAGGGCGCGTCGCCCGGCTGGTAGCGGCGGAACTGCCAGAACGTCTCGCCCAGGCCGACGCGGCGGCGGCCGTGCACGCCCTGCGCCACGGTGGAGGCCACCCGCTCCGCCGCCACCAGGAGCGGCGGCAGGCGCGCGGCCAGCGTTTCGGCGCGCTGCTGCGCGCGCAGGGTTTCCGTGCCGTGGGAGGTGCGGGCCGCCATCAGGCACGCCTCACAGCAGCGGGGCGCACAGGCGGTCGATCACGGCGTCGAGGGTGACCCCGTCGGCGCGCGCGGCGAAGTTCAGCGCCATGCGGTGGCGCAGGATCGGCTTGGCCAGCGCCACCACGTCGTCCAGCGACGGCGACAGCCGGCCGTCCAGCACCGCGCGGGCGCGGGCCGCCAGCATCAGCGCCTGGCTGGCGCGCGGACCGGGGCCCCAGGCCACGTGGCTGCGCACCTCCGCCACGTCGGAGGATTCCGGGCGGCCGCTGCGCACGAGGTCGAGGATGCCCTCCACCACGCTCTCGCCGATGGGGATGCGGCGCACGAGGTGCTGCGCGGCCATCAGGTCGGCGGGGGAGAGCACGGTGACCGCCTGCTCCACGCTGGCGCCGGTGGTGGCGATGACCATGCGCCGCTCCGCGTCGCGGTCGGGGTAGGTGACGTCCACCTGCATCAGGAAGCGGTCGAGCTGCGCCTCGGGCAGCGGGTAGGTGCCCTCCTGCTCCAGCGGGTTCTGGGTGGCCAGGACGTGGAAGGGCTGGGGCAGGGGGTGGTAGTGGCCGGCCACCGACACGCGGTGCTCCTGCATGGCCTGCAGAAGCGCCGACTGCGTGCGCGGGCTGGCGCGGTTGATCTCGTCCGCCATGAGGAGCTGGGAGAACACCGGGCCGGGGATGAAGCGGAAGGAGCGGCGCCCACCTTCGCCTTCCTCCAGCACCTCGGAGCCCAGGATGTCGGCCGGCATCAGGTCGGGGGTGCACTGGATGCGCTTCTCGGCGAGGCCCAGGACGGTGCCCAGCGTCTCCACCAGCCGCGTCTTGGCGAGGCCGGGGACGCCGATCAGCAGCACGTGGCCGCCGGCCAGCAGCGTGACCAGCGTCAGGTCGACGACCTCCTGCTGGCCGAAGATGACGCGGCCGATGCGGTCGCGCACGAGGGCCAGCCGGCCGCCCAGCGTCTCCACCTCGGCCAGGAGCTGGTGCGGATTTTCAGGCATCGGAGCGGGGCGGGTCGCATCGGTGGCGCTCAAGGTGTTGAGTCTCCCAGTTCAAATCCCGTGCTTGGGGACCTATGTGACGAGTATGGCGAAATTGCGTTGCCTGAGTGATTTTGTCGGATGCTGGGTCTGAAGGAAGGTTTGTTGGAAAACGCCATGAACAAGGTCGGCGGTGAAGGCGAGGAAGGCAAGCGGTCCATGCCGCATGATGTGGTTTCGGCGGACGGGTTAGGCCGTGTGCCGGTGGAAAAGTCGTTCGGCATACGCATTGCGCGCGACGGCACCTGGTTCCATGATGGGGAGCCGATCCGCCGGATCGAGCTGGCGAAGCTGTTCGCCACCGTGTTGCGGCGGGATGACGCAGGAGAGTATTGGCTGGTCACTCCCGTCGAGCGCGGGCGCATAGTCGTCGAGGATGTTCCCTTCGTCGCCGTGGAGATGACGGCAAGCGGAAGCGGCCGGGATCAGGTGCTGTCCTTCCGTACAAATTTAGACGAATGGGTGGAAGCCGGGCCGGAACACCCGATCCGGGTCGCCCATGATCCTGAAACGGGGGAGCCGTCCCCCTACATCGACATAAGAAACGGGCTGGAGGCACGGATCGCGCGTTCTGTATTCTACGACATGGTTGAGCGTGCCGTGACCGATCAGCAAACCGGGGAGGCGGAAGTCGGACTATGGAGCAAGGGGACCTGCTTCGTGCTGGGCAGGCTGCCTGGCGAATGACCCTGGACGATCTGAAGAAGCGCTTTCCGGGCAGCGCCGCCACCGGCCCACGCCCGGGGACGGTGCGCGGCGACCACGACCTGAACCCCGACTATTACGAAGACGCCGGCCTGCCCGAGGCCTTGCGCGAGGCCGCCGTGCTGGTGCCGCTGGTCGACCGGCCGGAGGGGCTGACGGTGATCTTCACCCAGCGCACCGCGCACCTGTCGGCGCACGCCGGGCAGATCAGCTTCCCCGGCGGCCGGCAGGAGCCCGCCGACGCCGCCCCCGAGGACACGGCACTGCGCGAGACGGAGGAGGAGATCGGCCTGCCGCGCGGGCGGATCGAGATCCTCGGCCGGCTCGACACCTACGTCACGCGCACCGGGTTCCGGGTGACGCCGGTGGTCGGCCTGGTCCGGCCGCCGTTCGAGCTGGACCCCGACCCCACCGAGGTGGAGGAGGTGTTCGAGGTGCCGCTGTCCTTCATCCTGGACCCCGCCAACCCGCAGCGGCACAGCCGCCCGCTGCTGGGCAAGGAACGGCACTTCTACGCCTTCCCGTACGGGCACCGGTACATCTGGGGGGCGACGGCGGGCATGCTGGTGAACCTGCGCGACGTGCTGCGCGAAGCGACATGACCATTCCTGTGAGCCGGCCGTGCTGAGGATCCTGCTGACCATCGTCCTGCCGCTGGCCCTGCCGACGGTCGTGTACCTGCTGTACGTCACCACCGTGGAGGCCCGGCGCGTGCGCGCCGCGCAGGAAGGCGGCCCGGTGCCGTGGTGGGTGGAGGCGCCGTGGCCGTGGCTGGTGGGCGGCGGCGTGCTGCTGACCGGGCTGACGCTGGGCGTGATGGCGCTGACCGGCGGCGACGCGCCGGGCGAGGTGTACGTGCCCGCCCACATGGAGGACGGCCGCCTCGTTCCGGGCGCCACGCGGCCCGCTCCAACGGCCGCGCCGGGACACTGAGCGGTCTGGAAACCGAGGGGCGGGCGGGGTATTGCTTGCAGCCATGCAGACACCCGCCGGCCGCCTGTCGCCCCAGCCCTGGATGATCGCGCCGGAGACGCGCGCGGTGCTCGCCGCCCTCGACCGCGGGGGGGCGGACGCGCGCTTCGTCGGCGGCTGCGTGCGCGACAGCTGGCTGGGCCGGCCGGTCAAGGACATCGACATCGCCACCCACGCCCCGCCCGACGCGGTGATGCGCATGCTGGAGGACGGCGGCGTGCGCGCCATCCCCACCGGCATCGCGCACGGCACGGTGACGGCGGTGGTGGACCGGAAGCACTACGAGATCACCACGCTGCGCCGCGACGTCGAGTCCTTCGGCCGGCACGCGCGGGTGGAGTTCACCGACGACTGGAAGGAGGACGCGGCGCGCCGCGACTTCACCATGAACGCGCTGTCCTGCACGCCGGACGGCCTCGTCTACGACCCGTTCGGCGGGCTGGCGGACATGGCGGCGGGCCGCGTGCGCTTCGTTGGCGACGCCCGCCAGCGCATCCGCGAGGACGTGCTGCGCCTGCTGCGCTTCTTCCGCTTCCACGCCCACTACGGCCGCGGCGCGCCGGACGACGCGGCGATGGCGGCGTGCCGCGAGCTAGCGCCGCTGCTGCCCACCCTGTCGGGCGAGCGCGTGCATTCGGAGATATTCCGCCTGCTGACGTCCGAGGACCCCGGCCACGTCTGGCGGCTGATGCAGGCGGACGGGGTGATGGAGTTCCTGCTGCCCGACGCCGTCGACGCGGCGCGGCTGGACCGCATGGTGGCGCTCCAGCACGCGCTGGGGGAGGGGGCGGACCCGCTGCTGCGGCTGGCGGCGACGCTGGACACGGAGCGCGCCGGGGCGCTGACGGTGGCGGAGGACCTGCGCCTTTCCAACGCCGAGCGCGACCGGCTGTGCGCCATCGTGGAACCGAAGGCGGCGGTGTCGCTGGCCGACGACGCGCCGGCCCGGCGGCGGGTGCTGTACCGGGTGGGGAATGCCGAGGTGTACCGCGATCTGGTGCGGATGGCGGCGGTGACGGCGCCGGGGCCGGTGGCGCTGGACGCGGTGAAGGCGGCGCTCGCCACCGCGGACGAGCTGGAGTCGCTGCGCTTCCCGCTGGCCGGGCGGGACGTGCTGGACCTGGGCGTGAAGCCGGGGCCGCACATCGGCACGCTGCTCAGGCAGGTCGAGGCGTGGTGGATCGGCCAGGACTTCCGGCCGGGGCGGGAGGAGTGTCTGGGGGAGTTGCGGGGGCGGATAGCTCTTTTGCCCCCTCCCTAACCCTCCCCCGCGTTGCGGTGGAGGGGACTGCCGCCGCTTCGGCACAGAACCCTCCACCTCGAAGAGGGGGAGGGTGGCTGAGCGCCAGCGAAGCCGGGAGGGGGCAACGGCGCTACGGCCACTTCACCTCCGGCGGCAAACTCATCAGGATCGCTTCCGTGTTGCCGCCGGTCTTCAGCCCGAACGTCGTGCCGCGGTCGTAGAGGAGGTTGAACTCCACGTAGCGGCCGCGCTTGACCAGCAGGGCGTCCCGCTGCTCGGCCGTCCAGGGGGCGTTCATGTGGCGGCGGACGATCTCGGGGTAGGCGGTCAGGAATGCCTCGCCCACCGCGCGGGTGAAGGCGAAGTCGGCCTCCCAGTCGCCGCTGTCCAGGTTGTCGTAGAAGATGCCGCCCACGCCGCGCGTCTCGTTGCGGTGGGGCAGGTAGAAGTAGCGGTCGCACCACTCCTTGTACTTCGCGTAATAGTCGGCGCCGTGGCGGTCGCAGGCCTCCTTCAGCGCGCCGTGGAAGGTGGCGGTGTCCCGGTCGTCCGGGAAGGTCGGGGTCAGGTCGGCGCCGCCGCCGAACCAGCCGACGGTGGTGACGATGTGGCGCGTGTTCATGTGCGTGGCCGGCACCAGGGGCGAGCGCATGTGCGCCACGAGGCTGATGCCCGACGCCCAGAACCGCCCGTCCTCCGCCGCACCGGGGATGTTGGCGCGGAATTCCGGGCTGAAGGTGCCGTGCACGGTGGAGACGTTGACGCCCACCTTCTCGAACACGCGGCCCTTCATGATCGACATGACGCCGCCGCCGCCTTCGCCGCCCGTGTGGTCGGGGCGCAGCCACGCCTTGCGCTCGAACCGGCCGGGGGGCAGGTCGGCGTGGGTGCCGGCCAGCTCGTCCTCCAGCCGCTCGAAGGCCGCGCAGATGCGGTCGCGCAGGGCCTGGAACCATTCCTCGGCGCGGGCCTTGCGGTCGTCGGTGCTCATACGTCCTCCCGGAATGCGTCACATTGTCGCAGCGCTTCACCCAACACCATCGCCGCCGCCAGCGCAACGTTGAGCGAGCGGGCGGGGGGCTTCAGCGGGATCAGCAGGCGCGCGTCGGCCGCCGCGTGCACGTCGTCCGGCACGCCGGCGCTCTCGCGGCCGACCATGATCAGGTCGTCGGGGCGGAAGGCGAAGTCCGTGTAGGGCAGTGCTGCGCGCGTGGTGAGCAGCACGAGTCGGCCCGGCGCGCGGTCGCGCCGGAACGCCGCCCACGAGCTGTGGCGCGTCCAGTCCAGCAGGTCCAGGTAATCCATGCCGGCGCGCCGCAGGCGCCTGTCGTCCAGGATGAAGCCGCACGGCTCGACAATGTCGAGCGCCACGCCGAGCGCCGCGGCCATCCGCATGAGCGTTCCTGCGTTTTGCGGGATGTCCGGCTCGAAAAGGACGAGGCGCATTTCCTTATTCCATAAGGGTTATCTCATGTTGCGCTGCCGCGCGCGACATAATGTCCGGTGATTGAGACTTTTCAAGGACAAGCCGCGACGGTATACCGCACCCCAACGGCAGGGTAACTCGTACCGGACGTCGCGTCGTGTCCGGCTTGTCCCGTTCGGGACAGGCCGGCCAAGTCGTGCTAAACCACGCCCCACGTTACAAGCGGCGCCACCTCGCGCCGAGCATCCATTTTGAGGAGAGACACGCTTATGGCTACGACCACGCATCCGTCCGGCACGGGTGCCCACGCGGCCCCTGGCGGCGAGGGGCCTTCTCGCCGTGACTTCCTCTATCTCACGACCGCTGCGGTGGGCGCCGTCGGTGTCGCTTCGGCGGTCTGGCCGTTCGTCGACAGCATGAACCCGGCGGCCGACACGCTGGCGCTCGCCTCCATCGACGTCGATCTCGCCCCGGTGCAGGAAGGCCAGGCCATCACGGTGACGTGGCGCGGCAAGCCGGTCTTCATCCGCCACCGCACGGCGAAGGAGATCGAGGAGGCCAAGAAGGTCAACGTCGCCGAGCTGCGCGACCCGGAGGCCGACGACAAGCGCGTGAAGAAGGCCCAGTGGCTCGTGCTGGTCGGCGTGTGCACGCACCTCGGCTGCATCCCGCTGGGGCAGAAGCCGACCGATCCGCGCGGCGACTTCGACGGGTGGTTCTGCCCGTGCCACGGCTCGCACTACGACACCGCCGGCCGCATCCGCAAGGGTCCGGCGCCGGCCAACCTCGTCGTGCCGCAGTACGCTTTCACCAGCGACACCCAGATCAAGCTCGGCTGAGCGGCTGAGGTATCGGGAGACCATGATGGCTCAGGGACACACCGCTAAATTCCAGAATCCGGTCGTGAACTGGATCGACAGCCGACTGCCGATCTTCACGATGCTGAATCACGAGTACAACGAATACCCGATGCCCAAGAACGTCAACTATCTGTGGGCGTTCGGGGCGATCGCGGGCATGATGCTCGTGATCATGATCGCGTCTGGCCTTTTCCTGGCCATGCAGTACGCGGCGAACACGACGGTCGCCTTCGACAGCGTCGAGCGCATCATGCGCGACGTGAACTACGGCTGGCTGATCCGCTACATCCACGCCAACGGCGCGTCGATGTTCTTCATCGCCGTCTACATCCACATCTTCCGCGGCCTGTACTATGGTTCGTACAAGGCCCCGCGCGAGATCCTGTGGATGCTGGGCGTGGTGATCATGCTGCTGATGATGGCGACCGCCTTCATGGGCTACGTGCTGCCCTGGGGCCAGATGAGCTTCTGGGGTGCGACCGTCATCACCAACCTGTTCTCGGCCTTCCCGATCGTGGGCGACCCGATCGTGACGTGGCTGTGGGGCGGCTTCTCGGTCGACAACCCGACGCTGAACCGCTTCTTCGCGCTGCACTTCCTGCTGCCGTTCGTCATCCTGGCGGTGGTGATCCTGCACGTCGCGGCACTGCACGTGTCGGGCTCCAACAACCCGCTGGGCATCGAGCCGAAGGGTCCGCAGGACACCGTGCCGTTCAACCCGTACGTCACGCTGAAGGACGGCTTCGCGATCGTCGTCTTCCTGATCTTCTACGCGGCGTTCGTGTTCTTCGCCCCGAACTTCATGGGCCACCCGGACAACTACATCCCGGCCAACCCGCTGGTGACGCCGGCGCACATCGTGCCGGAGTGGTACTTCCTGCCGTTCTACGCCATCCTGCGCGCCATTCCGGACAAGCTGGGCGGCGTGCTGGCCATGTTCGGCGCCATCGCCGTGCTGTTCGTCCTGCCCTGGCTGGACACCTCGCGCGTGCGCAGCTGCAAGTTCCGCCCGATCTACCGCAACTTCTTCTGGATCCTGGTGATCGACGCGCTGGTCCTGGGCTACATCGGTTCGCGCCCGGCGGAGCAGCCGTACATCCTGATCGGCCAGATCGCCACGGCCTACTACTTCTTCCACTTCCTGATCCTGCTGCCGGTCCTCGGCAAGCTGGAACGCCCGTCGCCGCTTCCGGCCAGCATCAGCGAACCCGTTCTCAAGGGCGGTGGCCGCGTGGCCGCCGGCGCCCATGCCAAGCCGATGGAGAAGGCATAATGCGCGCTCTGAAGACTGCAATCCTGTCGGCGGCCCTCGCCCTGGGCATCGCCGGCGCGGCCCAGGCGTCCGAAGGCGTCAAGATCCCCGAGCAGAGCTGGCCGCACGCCGGCGTGTTCGGCACCATCGACAAGGCGTCGGCCCAGCGTGGCTTCCAGATCTACAAGGAAGTCTGCGCGGCCTGCCATTCCATGCGTCTGGTGCCGATCCGCACGCTGGCCGGCATCGGCTTCAAGGAGGACGAGCTGAAGGCGCTGGCCGCCGGCTATGAGGTCCAGGCCGGCCCGAACGACAACGGCGAGATGTTCATGCGTCCGGGCATCCCGGCCGACCGCTTCCCGTCGCCGTTCGCCAACGACAACGCCGCGCGGGCCGCCAACAACGGCGCGCTGCCGCCCGACCTGTCGCTGATCGCCAAGGCCCGCCAGGGCTTCGAGGACTACATCTACGCGTTCCTCACCGGCTTCGAGGATCCGCCGGCAGACATGAACCTGATGCCGGGGATGAACTACAACAAGTACTTCCCGGGCCATCAGGTCGGCATGCCGAACATCCTGCAGCCGGACGGCGTGACCTACGCCGACGGCACGAAGGCGACGGTGGAGCAGCAGGCCAAGGACGTCGCGACGTTCCTGACCTTCGTTGCCGAGCCGCACCTGGACGCGCGCAAGCAGATGGGTGTGAAGGTCATCCTCTTCCTGCTCGTCTTCGCGGGCCTGATGTACGCCTCGAAGCGCCAGCTGTGGTCGAAGATCCACTGACCGGTGGTTTCGTGAGCGTGTGAGACTGGACAGGGCGCCTTCGGGCGCCCTGTTTGTTTATGGGGTTGGTTGTGGAAACCGGATTGCGGGAGAGCGGCATGGCCGACAAGCTGATCGACGAGGTGATCGACTTCTGGTTCGACGAGAGCAGCAAGGCGTACTGGTTCGAACGGTCCGACAGCTTCGACCGGCTGGTCGCCGACACGCTGCTGGAGACGCACGAGAAGGCGGCGGCCGGGACGCTGGACCATTGGATGGATGACGTGGACGGCTGCATCGCGCTGTGCGTCCTGCTGGACCAGGTGCCGCGCAACGTGTTCCGCGGCACGCCGCGCGCCTTCGCCACCGACGGCAAGGCCCGCGCCGTCGCCCGCCATGTGCTGGAGCAGGGCTTCGACCACGAGTGCACGCCGGACGAGCGGCTCTTCCTCTACCTGCCCTTCGAGCACCACGAGGACCCGGAGAGCCAGGCCCTGTCCTGCGCCCTGTTCCGCGAGCGGGTGGGGGGAGATCTCTTCATCGACTACGCCGAGCGCCACCGGGCGGTCATCGAGCGTTTCGGCCGCTTCCCCCACCGCAACGCCATCCTTGGCCGCGAAAGCACGCCGGAGGAGGTTGAGTTCCTGAAGCAGCCGGGGTCGTCGTTCTGAGCATTTTCTCCCTCCCTCGCCTCCGGCGGGGGAGGGAAGGGGCCCAAGCGAAGCTTGGGAAGGGTGGGGGCCAGTTGCTGGCGAGGATCAGCGGCCTATCGGCTGGCGGTGACGGTACTGATCAAAAACACAAAGATCAGAAGATCAAAAGATCAGAAGGGTTTGCCAACGTCGTGGCTCCGGCGAGAGGCGAGTGCGTCGGAAATATTCTTATAATCTTGTGATATTTTGATCTTTGTGTTTAAAATCGGATGTGTCCGTCAGCCGATAGCTCGCTGATCCTCGCGAACAACTTGCCCCCACCCTCCCAGCCTGCGGCTGGGTCCCTCCCTCCCCCGCCGGAGGCAGGGGAGGGGATTTATGACACCTCCGCGGCGGCGACGGCGGGGAGGGGGAAGGCGGGGGTGCGGGTGGTCAGCGTGCGTTCCAGGGCGCCGGGGGGCAGCGGGCGGGAGAAGTAGAAGCCCTGGGCGCAGTCGCAGCGGCGCGCCGCCAGGAAGTCCAGCTGCTCCGTCGTCTCCACCCCCTCGGCGACGATGGCGAGGTCGAGCGAGCGGCCGAGCTTGATGATCGTCTCGACGATCGCCTGGTCGCGCCGGTCCTCGCCGATGTCGCTGACGAAGGCGCGGTCGATCTTCAGGGCGCTGATCGGCAGCTTCTTCAGGTAGGCGAGGCTGGAATAGCCGGTGCCGAAATCGTCGACCGAGATGGCGATGCCCGCCTCGCGCAGCGTGTGCAGGGTGCGGATGGCCTGATCCGGGCGCGCCATCAGGACGGACTCGGTCAGCTCGATCTCCAGGTGCTTCGCGGCGAGGCCGGTGGTCGCCAGGATGCCGGTGATGCGGCGGACGAACTCCGGGTCCTCGAACTGCCGGGCGGAGACGTTGACCGCCATGCGGCCGACGCGCAGGCCGGCGTCGTGCCAGCGCCGCGCCTGCCGGCTGGCCTCGTGCAGCACCCATTCGCCCAAGGGGGCGATCAGGCCGGTCTCCTCGGCCAGCGGGATGAAGTCGCCGGGCGGGATCAAGCCGCGTTCCGGATGGCGCCAGCGCACCAGCGCCTCGACGCCGCGCAGGCCGCCGCCGGCAAGGTCGACCTGCGGCTGGTAGTGCAGCTCCAGCTCGCCGTTCTGAAGCGCGCGGCGCAGGCCGGCCTCCAGGTCCAGGCGCTCCACCGCGCGGCTGTTCATGCTGGTGTCGAAGAAGCGGAAGGTGTTGCGGCCCGCCTCCTTGGCTTTGAACATGGCGGTGTCGGCGTTCTTCATCAGCGTGGCGACGTCCTCGCCGTCCTGCGGGAAGATGCCGATGCCGATGCTGACGCCGACGTGGACGTCGTGCCCGCGCAGCGTGAAGGGGGCCGTCAGCGCCTCCATGATGCGGTCGGCGAGGTGGGCCACCTCGGCCGTGGAGGCGAAGTCGGTCAGCACGACGACGAACTCGTCGCCGCCCGTGCGGGCCACCGTCTCGTCGCGGCCCAGGCAGCCGGTGATGCGCGTCGCCACCGTCTTCAGCAGCTGGTCGCCCAGTTCGTGCCCCAGGCTGTCGTTGACCAGCTTGAAGCGGTCGAGGTCGAGGAACAGCAGCGCCACCGCGCTGTCGGCGCGGCGCGCGAAGCTCAGCGCGTGTTCCAGCCGGTCCTGGAGC
>NZ_DASPMG010000366.1:0-3188 GCF_035627195.1 Azospirillum sp. | reverse complement strand
GACGCCGTAGCGCGGGTCGAGCGCGGCCAGGATCTGCGGCTGCTGCACCACCTCCACAAGCCCCAGCACGGCCAGGACGGTGAACCACGCGATCATGATCGGGCCGAACAGCGTGCCCACCTTGGCGGTGCCGCGGCTCTGGATGGCGAACAGGCCGATCAGAATCACCAGCGTCACCGGAACGACCACCTGCTCCAGCGCCGGCTGCGCCACCTCCAGCCCTTCCACCGCCGACAGCACGGAGATGGCCGGGGTGATCATGCCGTCGCCGTAGAACAGCGCCGCGCCGAACACGCCCAGCGCCATCAGCGGCCCCAGGCGCCCGCTGGCGTCCGGGCGGCTCTGCGTCGCCAGCGCCAGCAGCGCCAGGATGCCGCCCTCGCCCTTGTTGTCGGCGCGCATGACGAAGCTCACGTACTTCACCGACACGACGAGGATCAGCGCCCAGAACACCAGCGACATGATGCCCAGGATGTTGTCCGGCGTGAGCGGCAGCCCGTGCTCCCCGTTGAAGCATTCCTTCAGGGTGTAGAGCGGGCTGGTGCCGATGTCGCCGTACACGACGCCGGTCGCGGCGAGCGTGAGCGCGGCGAGGCGCCCCGGTTCCGGGGTGGCGGCCTTCATGGTGATGGCGGACATGCGAGGGGGGATGGACCTGTGGTGGTTGGGAGGAGCCAGAGCCCGGCATGGCCGGGACGTGAACGCGGTGCGGCTGCCCTATCCGAAAGGTCAATGTTGCGACCATGTAACGCGCGAAACCGGGGGCCGTGTCAAGCGCTGCGATGCAGCACCGGCTGCGGCAAAGCGGCATCTCTGCAACCGGAAGCATGCAAAGCGTTGGTTTCCGCTGGCGCTCAACCCGGCCTGCGCCACCCTGCCTCGTCCTGCCCGGGCTTGTCCCGGGCATCCACGCACCCCGACCAATCCAAGGCGCGCGGATGACCGGGACTGGGCCCGGCCATGACGATTATGGAAGATTTTCAGTAGGTTGGGTTGAGCGCAGCGAAAACCCAACGTCAGCCACCGTCACGGCCGCGGCTCCTGCCCGCTGTTGCCGTCGACCAGCGCCTCGTAGTTGTTCTTGCGCACCTCGTCCAGGTACTGGTCCACCCCCTCGGCGGCCATGCCGGCGGTGCGCAGCATCAGCCCGGCGATCTGCAGGCTGGCCTCCATGGTCTCCGGCACCACGGCGCTGGCGCCGCCCTTTTCCAGGATCCGGCGCTGGCCCAGGTCGTGGGCGCGGGCGATGATCGGCAGGCCGGGGGCCGTGCGGCGGATGCATTCCACCGCCTTCTCGGCCATGCGCGGGCGGTTCAGCGTGATGGCGGCGGCGTGCGCTCGGCCGATGCCGGCGGCGCGCAGCACGCCCTCCTGGCTGGCGTCGCCGTAGTAGACGGGCAGGCCGCGGTCGCGCGCGCGGGCGACGCGCTGCGGGTCGAGGTCCAGCGCCACCCACGGGATGTCATGCGCGCTCAGCACCCGCGCCACGGCGCGGCCGACCCGGCCGTAGCCGGCGATGACCACGTGGCGCTTCAGGTCGCTGGTCTCGACGGGGAAGCGCTCCAGCCCCCATTGCCGCTCCACCCGCTTGGCGACGTGGCGGCCCAGCGCCGCCAGCGCCGGGGTCAGCGCCATAGACAGCGCCACCACGGCCAGCAGCGTCTGCCCGTCCTCCACGCCCATCACGTTCAGCGCCATCGCCTTGCCGAACACCACGAAGGCGAACTCGCCGCCCTGGCCCAGCAGCAGCGCCACGCGCAGCGCCGCCGGCAGCGCCATGCCGAAGGCCAGCGTCAGGCCGAACAGGATCAGCCCCTTGGCCGTCAGCAGCCCGAACGTCAACGCCAGGATGGCGCCCGCCTTGGACGCCACCAGCGGCAGGTCGATGGACATGCCCACCGTCATGAAGAACAGGCCCAGCAGCAGCCCGCGGAACGGCTCGATGTCCGCCTCCACCTGGTGGCGGTAGGCGGTGTCGGCCAGCAGCAGCCCGGCCAGGAAGGCGCCCAGCGCCATCGACATGCCGGCCTCCGCCGTGCCCCAGCCGACGGCCAGAACCAGCAGCAGGTTGGCGGCGGTGAACAGCTCGGGATTGCGGGCGGCGGCGACGTAGCGGTAGGCCGGGCCGACGACGAAGCGGCCCAGCAGGAAGATGGCGGCGATGGCCGCCACCGCCTTCACGCCCGCCAGGGCCAGCGCCACCGGGATGCTCGCCGAATCGCCGGCCAGCAGCGGCAGCAGCGCCAGGATCGGCACCACCGCCAGATCCTGGAAGATCAGCACCGCCACCGCGACGCGGCCGAAGCGGGTCACCGTCTCGTTGCGCTCGGCCAGCATGGTCAGCACGGTGGCGGTGGAGGAGAAGGCCAGCGTGCCGCCCACCACCACGGCCGCCGCCGTCTCCAGCCCGGCCGCCCAGGCCGCACCGCCCAGCACCGCGGAGGTGACGAACACCTGCAGGAAGCCCAGGCCGAAGATGTACCGCCGCATGGCGCGCAGCCGCGTCACCGGCAGCTCCAGCCCGATGGCGAACAGCAGGAAGACGACGCCGAACTCGGCCAGGGTGCGCGTCTCCTCCACGTCCACCACGGGCCCCGGCGTGTGCGGGCCCAGGAGCACGCCCGCCGCCAGATAGCCCAGCACCGGCGGGATGCGCAGCCGCTGCAGCAGCGGCACCAAGATGACCGCCGCCAGCAGCAGGAACAGGGCGTCGAAGAGGAATGCGGAATGCGGCATCGCGGCGTGGACTGGACGGTCGGGGTCGGGGCGCGGCACCCTACAGGGTGCCGAAGCTCCGCGCCAGCGAACCGGCGATCAGGTACCAGCCGTCGACCAGGACGAAGAAGATGATCTTGAAGGGAATCGCCACCATGGTCGGCGGCAGCATCATCATGCCCATCGACATCAGGATCGACGACACCACCATGTCGATGATCAGGAACGGCAGGAACAGCAGGAACCCGATCTCGAACGCCCGCTTGATCTCCGAAATCATGAAGGCCGGCACCAGCACCTGCAGCGGGGTCGCCATCGGTTCGGCGATCGGTCCGATGCGGCCCATGTCGACGAAGAGCTGCAGGTCCTTCTCGTTGGTGTGGCGCAGCATGAACTCGCGGAACGGCGCCACGGCGCGGTTGAACGCCTCGCCCTCGTCGATCTGCTCGGCGATCAGCGGCTGGATGCCCTGC
>NZ_DASPMG010000365.1:0-42188 GCF_035627195.1 Azospirillum sp. | reverse complement strand
GCAGGGACATCTTCGACACCTCCTGGAATGGCATGGCCAAGCCCTCGCTAAGCTTCGTCCACGCCCATATGTGTCAATGATGTCCCCGAACACCTGTAAAGGATGTCTCCGGTCTATACACCGCAGGCGCAAACCCAACGTTCGTCACCCTACCGCTCCGCCGCCTTCTCCGACAGCTCGATCAGGCCCATCAGCTCGTCGCTCTTCCAATAGCGCGACTTGCCGACTTCGGCCCGCGCGGCGGCGACCACGTCGTCGATCAACTCCCGCTCGTCCGCCGTCGCGGTGGCGCCGGTCTCCAGCCGGTGGGCGACGAGGCGCGTCATGTTGTGGCTGGACGGCGGGATCCAGGCGCTGACGCGCTGGCCGAACACCTTGCACAGCGTGTTGATGCGCAGCAGGTGCTCCATGCGCTCGTCCAGCGGATCGGCTTCGCCGAACTTCATGGCCTTGTCCAGGTTCGCCCGCAGCTCCTCCAGCAGCGTCTCGCGCCAGCTGTGCAGCTCAAACATTTCGAGGTCGAAATCACGTGCCGTGGTCTGCCAGTTCGACAGGAAGCGGATGAGCCACGCGACGTCCGCGTGGTCCACCGACGCGTTGCGCCGGGCCGAGGCGGCGACGGTGGCGCGCTCCATGGCGATGGCGGTGACGCGCGTGGCGATCAGCTTGGCCGTGCCTTCCCAGGCCAGGCGGTAGGTCGGCGCCGTGCGCCGGTCCTCCATCAGGCCGGACGCGATCGCCGCCTCCAGCAGCTCGACGATGCGCGTCACCAGCCCCTCGATGCGCGCCTTGTCCTTGGCGCTGGGCCGGATCGGCGAGCCCGGCACCCGTTCGTTGAGCTTCAGCACGCCGGTCAGCACGGCGGCCAGCGCCCGGCACGACGCGGTGAAGTGCGCGGTCAGGGCCGCCGCCACCGGGTCGTCGATACCGTTCTCGCGGATGTACAGCGCCACCACGGCGTAGTTGCGCTTCACGTTCAGCACGGACAGCGGCAGCAGCGCCGCCACGTCCTCGGCGCCGTCGCGCAGGGCGGCGGTGGCGCCGGCCAGCGCCTCGGCCTGCCGTTCCCGCTCGCGCTCGGACGCGCAGGCCGTTGGAATGGCGGTCAGCCGGTCGGCGATGCGCTCCACGGCACCGTCGCCGTGGGCCAGGATGTCGCGCAACAGGCGGATCGTTTCGGCGGCGACCGGTGGCGCCTTGTCCAGGTTGGCGGACAGCAGCTTGGTGCGGCGCGGCCGGTGGCGCGACAGGGCGGTGAGCAGCGCGTCCAGCGCCTTGCGGTTGCCCAGAACGCCGGTCAGGTAGCGCACGGCGCTGACTCGCATGCGCTCGCGCAGGGCCAGCGCCTCGGGCGTGCGGATGGCGCGGTCGATGATCTCGCCCTGCGCCGCGGCGTCCAGCGCCTCCTGCGCCTCGACGGCCAGCAGCGGGAAGGCGTCGCGGGCCAGCACCTCCCACACCGCGCCGGTGTCGATGCGCTGCACCACGCCGGGAATGGGCGTGCCGGCGTGGTAGAGCACGTCGTCGTCCACCAGGAACGCCTCGAACAGCGTGGTGAACAGGCGCCGCGCACGGTTGGTGCGCTGGCGGTTCAGGTATTCGATGACGTACTGGCGCACCAGGCGCACGCGGTCGGCCGGCTCCTCGTCCATGCCCTCGATCTCGCTGAGGAGATTGTAGACGAGGGTGGCGGGAAGCCGGGTGACCAGATCGTTGATCCTGTCCCGGAGGTCGTTGTCGGGCTCGTCGCGCATGCGGACCGCGGCTGTCTGGAGAGATACTCGCAATCCGCGATTAATGCGCTTAAAGGTTAATATTCTTCCAGCGCCGCCCCCGCCGGACCGGCCGAAACCGCCGGTCCGGGATGCGCGGCACGCATTTGTTGCGGGCTCAGCCGTTCTTGTGCCGGTCGACGATCGGCTTGGCGTACTGCAGCTCGATGTCCCAGGGGAAGTGGATCCAGGTGTCCTGGCTCACCTCGGTGACGAAGGTGTCGACCAGCGGCCGGCCGGCGGGTTTGGCGAAGATGGTGGCGAAGTGCGCCTTGGGCAGCATCTTGCGCACCAGCACGGCGGTCTTGCCGGTGTCGACGAGGTCGTCGATGATCAGCATGCCCTCGCCGTCGCCGTCCACGCCCTTCAGCACGCGGGCCTCGCGCTGGTTCTGGTGGTCGTAGCTGGACACGCAGACGGTGTCGATCAGGCGGATGTTCAGCTCGCGGGCGATGATGGCGGCCGGCACCAGGCCGCCGCGCGTCACCGCGACGATGCCCTTCCACGGCCCCTTGTCGATCAGCCGCCAGGACAGCGCCTTGGCGTTGCGGTGCAGCTCTTCCCAGGACACCGGGAAATGGCGGTTGAAGGCGCTGTTGTCGGACACGGCGGAACTCCTGATAGGACTGCGGCGCCTTATATATCAGGCCGGCGGCCGCCGTCCACTCTGGGCATTTTTTCCTGAAAAAATTTTGCAAAAAAGGGCTTGCACGCCTCCGGGGTTTTGAGTAGGTTTCGGGCCTCGCCGGGGAGCACCTCCGGTGAGAAAACGAAGCGGTAAGCGCCCGTAGCTCAACTGGATAGAGCATCAGACTACGGATCTGAGGGTTAGGAGTTCGAATCTTCTCGGGCGCGCCACTTCCGCTCTACATCGACCACAAGCCCGGCCTTCGCGCCGGGCTTTGTCGTTTCTGGCCGCTGACTTGCCCACCGACTTGCCGGTTCTCCTGCCAGCCGTCCCGCCCGGTTTTCGTCACGGCCCCGTTCATATCCGCTTAACCGGTCGCTCCTAGGGTCCGCCGTCCTTGCTGCGGTGCAGCAAACGGAACCAAAGGCGACCGATCATGGTGTTTCTGCTGAACCATCTTCCGGCGCTCACGGTCGTGACCCTGACCGGTGCCGTCGGACTGCTTTTCGGAACCGCGTCGACCCTGCTGCGCGACCGCCGCGCCATCCTCGGCGCGCAGGCGGCCGGGTGCCTGGCCTTCGCGCTGCACTACCACGCGCTGGGGGCGTACACCGGCACGCTGATGTGCGTGCTCGGCCTCGTGCAGATGGCGACCGCCCTGCCGGCGGAACGGCCGCGCTGGGCCGGGGCGCTGTTCCTGGCCACCGTGGCGGGCGGCTTCGCCGTCGCCGCGGCCACGTGGCTGGGCGTCATGTCGGCCTTCTCGGCGGTGGGCTTCGCGCTGGCCAGCCTGGGCCGCTGGCAGACCGACCGCGACGCCATGCGCCGCTGCTTCCTGGCCGGCACGCTCAGCGGCGCCGGGCACAACGGGCTGGCCGGTTCGGCCTTCGGCCTGTGCGCCGACGCGCTGGCGCTGTCCGGCCTCCTGTGGAGCCTGCGCCGCGACCAGGGCGCGGCACCGGCACCGGCGCGCACCCGCGCCAGCGCCCGCGCCTGAACGCCGCCTACTCCGCCGCGCGCAGCATCGGCGCCGGCTGGTCCTTGACGGATCCGGTGTACTCGCTGCCCAGGCCGTCGAGCAGGCGCAGGATCTCCAAAGACTGCGCCTTCATCTCGGCGACGGCGCGCTCCGCCGCCGCGCGGTTGCCGGCCTCCAGCGCCAGCAGCGCCTCGCGGCCCTTCTCGTGCACCGCGCGGTGCGGGTCGGCCATGCCGCGGTAGGCGTGCAGGCGCATGGTGACCGGGTCGTTGACGTGGTCGTACCAGCGGCCCAGACGGCAGGAGTGGTGTGTCGACAGGTCGGCGGCGATCATCTGCCGCTTGCCCTCCAGCGCCTCGACGATCTTGTCGACGAAGGCGCGGTGGTCGTTCTTCGCCAACTCCACGATCTTGCGCATGCTCTCCAGGCTGATGCGGTCGGCGTCGGCGGCGCTCAGCACGCCGTCGCTGAAGCGCACGTGCACGCCCTCCTTGGTGTGCGCCACCACGGTGCCGCGCGCGGCGATGCCGCCGGGCAGCCCCACCTCGATGGTGGCGCCCTGGCCGACGTTCAGCGCGGTCTCGACGTAGCAGCCCTGCTCCGACAGGTCGCGCACCATGCCCGGCGCGCTGGCGGTGCCGGCGTGCACGGTGGTTTCGTGCAGGGCCGGGCGGCGGCGCGACTTGCGCCGGTTCGCCATGTCGGAGGAGTTGCGGATGGCCCGCGCCAGCAGCTTGGGCATGTGCACCAGCGCCTCGCGCATGCGTTCGGCGCTGCCGCCCACGGTGTGGGCGACGCCGGTGGCGGTGCGGGTGTCGCCCTTCACCGTCTCCATCATGCGGCCGACGTTCTGGGCGTTCTCGGCCACCTCGGCGACGTTGCGGGCGATCTCCTGCGTGGCCGCCGACTGTTCCTCGATCGCGGTGGAGATGGAGGCGTTGATCTCCTCCATGTGGTGCACGGTGGCGGCGACGCGCTCGATCCCGGCGATGGCGGACTGCGTCACCTCCTGGATGGCCGCGACCTTGCCGGCGATCTCGTCGGCCGACTGCCCCGACTGGTTGGCCAGATGCTTCACCTCGTTGGCGACGACGGCGAATCCCTTGCCGGCGTCGCCGGCGCGCGCCGCCTCGATCGTGGCGTTCAGCGCCAGCAGGTTGGTCTGCTCGGCGATCTTGCGGATGATGTCCAGGATGCCGCCGATCTCGTGCGCGGCGGTGCTCAGCTGGTGCATGACCTGCTTGGCGGAATCGCTGTCGGCGACCGCCGTGCGGGCGGTCTGCGCGGCGTCGCTCACCTGCCGGGCGATCTCGCCGATGGCGGCGTTCAGCTCCTCCGCCGCCGAGGCCACCGTCTGCGCCGAACCCAGCGAGGTCTGCGCGGCGTCCGTGGCGGTCACCACCGTGCTCTCCACCGACCCGCACACGCGGTCCAGGTCCTTCACGGTGCGCGTCAGGTCGTCGGTGAAGCCCAGCACGCTGCGCACCATGTCGGAGGATTCGTGGTCGATGTGGTCGACCATGTTGTCCACGGCGTGGACGCGGTCCTCCTGCAGCCGGTCCCAGTAGAGCGACAGCGCCGCCTCCATGTCGAACATGACGGCGGCGATGACGGCCTGCTGGGCGCGCGCGATGTCGGCCAGCCGGCCGCCGGTGGTGAGCAGCGCGCCGCGCTCGCGCGCCACGGCGCCCACCATCTCGCGCAGGACGAAGGCATAGCCGCCCACGTACCAGTCCGGCGCCAGCCCGGCGCGGTGGTGCGCGGCGGCGCTGGCCCGCACGGAGGACCAGTAGGTCTCGTCGAAGCGCGCCTCGAACAGCCGGCGCCAGTGCGCGGCCTGCGCCCGCTTGGCCTTCTCCACGCTCTGCGGCCCCTGGAACAGGGGAGCCAGTTCCGGCTGCCGCAGCGTGCGCTCGTAGAAGCGTTCCAGGATTCCGGGAACCGCCTTGTCGATGACCGGCTGCAGCTGGCGCAGCGTGGCGATGGTCAGGTCGTCCAGGCCGAAATAGGCGCAGACACGGCGCCTGCGTTCGATGTCGGTGGTCGCGTCGCTCATGGTGGGTGATCCTCGTGCCTCGCCCCGACGCGGCGCCGGGCGGGAATCCGCGTGCGGCGCCAACGACCTGGGTTCGCTGGTGGCGGTTTTCTTTTTGCTTTTGGGCTTTGTAACCGAATTGACATACTAGCAAAGGGAATATGACATTTCGAGCATGAAGCCGCGGCCGGCACGCAGGTCCGGTGCAGAAAATCATCAGGGATCGCGGAAGTCCGTTGCGAACCGCTTGCAGTCCGGGCCTTGGCGTCGTCTTGGCCCATCACGACGCGAAACGGCCGCCGAAGGGATTTCGGCGGCCGGTCTCTTGCCCGGTCACGCGGGCGGTGCCGCGTGCCGATGGTTTCGGTCAGGGTACGATCAGCGCTTCGCTTCGGCGTGCTGGCCGGCCATCTTGCGCTGCAGGTAGGTCTGCGTCAGCTGCGGCAGGTTGCTTTCGATCCAGGCCGCCATCTCCTCTTCCTCGCGCAGGTTTTCCTCCAGCAGGCGGGCGACCTCGGCGTCGCCGATCTGCCGGGCCGTCGCGACCAGGACGCGGTAGTTGGCGATCTCGAACTGCTCGAAGGCGTAGTTGAAGATGCCGGCCTTCACCACCTCGTCCGAGGCGAAGATGCCGGACAGCGACTGCGCGTTGCCGATCAGCATGCCGATGCCGGTCTTGATCGACGAGGTGTCGGTGCCCAGCCGCTGCAGGCACTCGCGCACGCGGTCCGCCTGCCGGCGGGTGACGGCGACGTGCTCGCGCACCTTGGCGAGCATGTCGGGGTAGTGCTCCAGGCGCTCGGTCTGACGCTCCAGCATCTCGACGGCCTGGTTCTCCATGGCGTAGGCGTCGCGCAGCCAGTCCGCCAGGGTGTCCTTGATCTCGGCCACCGCATTCCTCCGTATTGGCGTTCGTGTTGACGTTCAGGGGGGCGCACGCGTGGTGCGCCGGTTTGCCGTTCAACAGCGCCGATGGCGCATCGTCGCGTGCGGGCTCCGTCGTGCGGGGGCGAAACGGAACCTTTGCCGTGCATCGGCGGTTGATTCCGCCGGACGTTTCCGTGGGAGGGAGTGCCGCCATGATGGGCAAGAACGAGATCGTGGACACGCTCAACGATCTCATTCGCATCGTCGAGGACAGCCACGAAGGCTACCGTCAGGCGGCGGAGAGCAGCGAGGATCCCGACCTCAAGGCGCTCTTCGGCGACCTCGCCGACCAGCGCGGCGCCATCGTGCGCGAGCTGCAGCGCACCGTGGCCGAGCAGGGCGGCGCGCCGGACATGGGCGGCACCGTGGTCGGCAGCGCGCATCGTTTCTTCCTCGAACTGAAGTCGAGCGTGCTGGGCCACGACCGCGACGCCATGCTGGCCGAGGTGCAGCGCGGCGAGAGCGAGTGCGTGCGCCGCTATGAGGAGGCGCTGGCAAAGGACCTGCCCCCCGACGTGATCGCCGCCGTCAGCCCGCACCTGGACCGCATCCGCGTCGACCACGACCGCATGGCCCAACTGCGCAACGCCGTGGCGTAGCGACTCATTCGGTGTCGATGCGAACCAATCCGCAATGGAAACAATCCCGAGACGCTAATCCGATCGGCAAAAATCGTCACCGAAATCGCGTGCGGCAGGGAATACCACCCGGGGTATCCGTGTTCGTCATGCTGCGATGCAATATTTTAACTTGAGCGCCGCCGTTGCATCGGTTAGTGAGGGTACCAAACCATCCCCTCCGTTTCGGGAAAGCAACCAATGACTGACGATCTGCTGAACAAGGGTGCCTTCGCTCTCTACCGGGCGGAGAACCCGCACCGCGTGGAAGAGTTCTCCAAGTCGGAGAACGCCGAGCAGGCCATCGCCGCCGACTTCGAGCTGTACAAGAGCCGCTACGTCCGCAAGTTCCAGGACGTCCGCGAGAGCCTCGAGGCGCTCGGCCTCACCGTCACCCGCGCGGCGTGACGAAGGACAGGGCGCCGGAACGCCGGCTCCGGCGCCCGTCCAGCTCCGCCAGGAGCGCGCGTTTCTCGGCCGGCTCCAATCCCCGCCACGCCTTGATCTCGGCCCGCGTGCGCAGGCACCCGACGCAGGCGTCGGTCGCCGGGTCCAGCGTGCACAGCCGCACGCAGGGGGACGGCACGTCGTCTTCGGCGGCGATGGTCATGGGATTTCCGGGATCTGGACACGACAAGGGGGCCCGCAGGCCCCCTCGCGTTTAGCACCACCCAAGGTGCCGCATCAATCCGAGATGCCCTAATCCGAGATATTCGGCGGGTCGGGGTCGTCGTCCCAGCCTTCCTTCGGCAGCGGGTAGCGCTCCAGCCACTTGCGCACCAGGGCCACGTGCTCGGCCTCCTCCTCCGCGAACTCGCGGGCGAGGCGGGCGACCTCCGGGTCCTTCGTCTCGGCGGCGACGGAGGCGTAGTACTTGTTGCCCTGCGTCTCCGACAGCAGCGCCATCTTCAGCGCGTGGTGCGGCTTCATCAGGTAGTGCGCGTGCTCGAAGCTCGCGGCTTCCGGCGACTCCGTGGTCGAATCCCACTGGAACTCCCACGGCGCCACCTTGGGCACGGGGCCATGCTCGGCCGCCACCTGCTTCACCTCGGCGGCGTGCTTGCGCGAATAGCCGGCGAGGTCGCGGAACAGCTTGGCGACCTCCGGGTTGTTGTGGGCCTCCATGCTGTCGGCCAGTTCCTCGTACCGCTCGGCCGCCTCGTTCTCCAGTTCCAGCGCGTGGGCGAGGAACAGGCCGACGTTGGCCGCCCCGTTCAGGACCTTGGTCTTCATACCGCGAAGCCCTCCTCGATCTGCGCGATGGTCCGGGTGGCCGCCGACGCCGGTTGGAACGGCCGGCGGTTGCCGGCGAGGAAGATGCCCAGGCCGAACCCGTCGTCTTCCAGAACGGCGCGCATCGCCTCGTTCGGGTCGTCGGTCGGCTCGCGGCCGTAGGGATGCACGCTGCTCTTCCACCCCCGCTGCTCCGGGCGGAAGGTGACGCACGGAGAGAGCACGTGGATGACGGAGAAGCCCGGATGCTTCACCCCCTCCACGATCAGGCGCGCCACCTCGTTCGGGTTGCCGGAGAAGCCGCGGGCCACGAAGTTGGCGCCGCAGGCCAGCGCCAGCTGCACCGGCTGGATCGGGTTCACGCCCGGCCCTTCCGGCGTCAGCTTGCTCTCGCACCAATCGGACTCGGTGGTGGGCGACGCCTGGCCCTTGGTCATGCCGTAGACCTGGTTGTCCATGACGATGTAGGTCATGTCGACGTTGCGCCGGCAGGCGTGCAGGAAGTGGTTGCCGCCGATGGAGAAGCCGTCGCCGTCGCCGCCGAACACCAGCACGGACAGGTCCGGCCGGGCCAGCTTCAGCCCCGACGCCACGGCCAGCGCGCGGCCGTGCACGGCGTGGTAGCCGTAGCAACTGGTGTAGGCGGGAATGCGGGACGAACAGCCGATGCCCGACACCACGGCGGTGTTGTGGCGTTCCAGCCCCATGGTGGCCATGGCGCGGGTGATGCCGGCCAGCACGGAATAGTCGCCGCAGCCGGGGCACCAGATGGGCTTCACGTCGGATTTGTAGTCGTGCGGCTCCGGACCGGCGGCGGTCTCGGTCAGATGCGTGTCCATGTCGTTCGTCTCCGGCCGGTCAGAGGAGGGAAGCCAGCGTGTCGCGCACCTCGCGAGCACGGATCGGCAGCGGGCCGGGCCGGCTGAACACCGACACCGTGTCCGGCAGGTCGTAGTGCGCGCGCAGGAACTTGTGGAACTGGGCGCCGTGCGTCTGCTCGACCACCAGCACCGTCTCCACGCCCTTCAGCGCCTCGGCCAGCTTGGCCGGCTGCACCGGGGAGATCAGGCGGATGGCGACCAGCCGCGCCTTCTTCCCCTCCGCCGCCAGCCGCCGCACGGCCTCCCGCGCCGGGCCGGTTGAGGAGCCCCAGGTGACCACGGCCACCGTGCCCTCGCCCTCGACCTCCGCCCAGGCGTCGCCGAAGTCGTGGCCGGTCAGCTTGCGCAGCCGCTTGTCCAGCTGCTTCTGGTGGTCGGCCGCCTGCGAGGAGGGCAGGGCGTTCTCCGCGTGCTCCAGCCCGTCGGCGGTGTGCTCGCCGCCCGGCATGCCGGGGATGGCGGCGGGGGAGACGCCCGACGGCGTGTCCAGGTAGCGCTTGTACTTCGCCTCGCCGCCCAGATCCTCGGCCAGCAGGCGCTTGGCGACGTACGGCGCCTCGGCCGGCTTGTCGACCACGGCGCGTGACTGGCCCATGGCCTGATCGGACAGCACGATGGCCGGCGTCTGCAGCGCCTCGGCCAGATGCACCGCCCACTGGGTGGTGAACAGGCAGTCGGCGATGGAGGTGGGGCCGACGACCAAGTGCGGCGCGTCGCCGTGCAGGCCGTAGACGGCGATGTTCAGGTCCGACTGCTCCGACTTGGTCGGGATGCCGGTGGACGGGCCGCCGCGCTGCACGTCGACGATGACGACCGGCGTCTCGGACGCCACGCCCAGGCCGATCGCCTCGGTCATCAGCGACAGGCCCGGCCCGGCGGTGGCGGTGATCGACGGCACCCCGCCGAAGGAGGCGCCCAGGCACATGGTGATGGAGGCCAGTTCGTCCTCCGCCTGCACCAGCGCCCCGCCGGTCTTGGCGAGGTTGGGGGCCAGCCACTCCAGGATCTCGGTGGCCGGGGTGATCGGGTAGGCGGCGCAGAACTTCACCCCGCCCCTCAGGGCACCCAGCCCCGCCGCCTCGTTGCCGGAGATGTTCCAGCGCGCCTCGCCGTTGCGTTGCGGTGCTGCCAGCTCCAGCCCCAGGTTCCAGCCCTTGGCCTCCTTGGCGCCGGCGTCGATGCCGGCGGCGGACGCGGCGAGCGCGCCTTCGCCCTTCTTGCCCAGCGCCTTCTCGATCACCGCGTCGATGCCCGCGCGCGGCAGGCCGATGGCGGCGGCGACGGCGCCCAGGCCCACCATGTTGACGCGCCCGCCGGGGATGGCGCCGGCCAGTTCCTTGATCGGCATGGCGATCTGCTTGGCCCCGCTGGCCGCCAGCACGGCCGGCACCTCGCCCTGCGACGGATCGGTGACGATGACGCTGTCGGCGTTCAGCGGCAGCTCGGCGGCAAAGCGCTCCACGTTCTGCCAGTCGAAGGCGACGATGACGTCGAAGCGGTCGCCCGGCGCCAGCACCGGCTGCGGCGACAGGCGCACGAACGCCGCCGCCTCGCCGCCGCGGATCTGCGGGCCGGAAGACCGCGACATCAAACCGTACCATCCGACGTTGGCCGCGGCGTCCAGCAGCATCTGCCCGGCCGTCATAACGCCGGCGCCGCCGCTCCCCACGAAGGCGATCGTGACTGAATCCACTGTCATCAACGCTTCCCTTCCGCACATCAGATTGCCGGGCCTGACCAAGCGGCCAGGACCCCGCCCGATACGTTCGGGCGGGTCTTAGCCGCGGGGATGCAGGAAAGGGAATGATCTGGCGCAACGATGCGACGCAACGTCGCGAATTGACGCAGTTTTGCGTCGCACCGCGGGCGCGGCTGTATCACGTCGCGCCGGACGTGCGCTGGGACGAATTGTCGCGGAAGCGGACGGTCTGCGCTACTCGCTGTAGCGCTCCTCCTTCCAGGGATCGGCCTCGTTGTGGTAGCCGCGAACCTCCCAGTAGCCCCTGCGGTCCTCGGCCACGAACTCGATTCGCTTCACCCACTTCGCACTCTTCCAGAAGTACAGCTTGGGCACGATCACCCGCACCGGCCCGCCGTGGTCGCGGCTGATCGGCTCCCCCTCCCAGGTGGTGGCGAGCAGCACGTCCTCGTCGTCGAAGGCGCCGAGCGGGATGTTGGTGGTGTAGCCGTCGAAGGAGTGGAAGACGACGTGCGCCGCCTCCGCCTTCGGCCGCACGACGGACAGCAGGTGCTTGGCGCTCACCCCTTCCCAATGGTTGTCGTAGCGCGACCATGTGGTGACGCAGTGGATGTCGGACAGCGAGCGGAACAGGGGCTGCGCCATCAGGTCGTCCCAGCGCCAGTTGACCGGGTTCTCGACCAGCCCGTCGACGGCCAGTTGCCAGTTGCCCTTGTCCACGCGCGGCACCACGCCCAGGTCCAGCACCGGCCAGTCGGCGGTCAGGTGCTGTCCCGGCGGCAGGCGGTCCAGCACCGGGTCGGCGGTCTCCCCGGTCAGGCCGCGCCCGGCGCGCGCCCAGGCCTCCTTGGTGGCGACCAGCTTCTCCTTGACCTTGCCGTCCCGCTCGACCTCGTCCGCCGGATCGTCCGTCATGCAAGCCTCCCGTGCGTGCCGCGCACCGACAATAGTGTGCGCAGCGGTTTCCTCAAGCGCCGGAAGCCGATAGGATACCGGAACTGATGCACAATCGGATGGGTCGCGCCGTGTACGTCCCCGCGCATTTCAACGAAGACGATCCCGAGACGCTGCACGCGCTGATCCGCGCACACGGCTTCGGCCTGCTGGTGACGCAGACGCCGGACGGCCCCTTCGCCACGCACCTGCCGTTCCTGCTGGATGCGGGGGAGGGGCGCCCGGCCCGCCTGCGCGGCCACATCGCGCGCGCCAACCCGCAGTGGAAGCATTTCGCCGGGGCCAACGCCGACGGCGGTGACGCGCTGGCCGTCTTCCAGGGTCCGCACGCCTACGTCTCGCCCACGTGGTACGCCAAGCGCGCCGGTGCCGTGCCGACGTGGAACTACGCGGCGGTCCACGTCTATGGCCGCCCCACCGTCATCGACGACCGCGAGCAGGTCGACGGCCTGCTGGACGCGCTCTCCGCCAAATACGAGGCCGGCCGCCCCGATGCCTGGAGCCTCGCCGAACTGGACCCCAAGGCGCGGGAGGCGATGCGCCGCGGCATCGTCGCCTTCGAGCTGCCCGTGGCCCGCATCGAGGGCAAGTGGAAGCTTAGCCAGAACCGCAACGCCGAGGATCAGGCTGGCGTGATCGCGGGATTGGAAGCGGCGGGCGACCCTGACAGCGTCGCCACGGCGCGCCTGATGGCAAAGGCGCCGTAGGTTTCGCTGGCTCTCGACCCAGCCTACGTCTGCCTGTGCGCGATTGGCTCCCCCTTATGGTCACGGCCCCCGCGGGTTGGCAAGGCGGCGGGGGCGGGGTAGTCTCGCGCGCCCATGACAGATCCCATCAAAAGACACGCCCTCCGGACGTTCCTGCCGATGTCCCGAACCCGTTGGACCTGCGGTTTCGCCGCTCTCCTCCTGTCCCTGCTGTGCCTGACCGGCATCCCGGCCGTCGCCGCGGACTCCCCGCCGGCGTCCTCCGCAGCACCGGCCACCACACCGGCCACCACACCGGCAACCCCGGCCGCCACCCCGGCGGCGCCCGCCGGGGACGCCTCCGCGCCGGCCGCCCCCACGGCCGCGCAGCTGGAGGCCATGGTCTCGACGCTGGAGGACGCGGCGGCGCGCGCCAAGCTGGTGGAGCAGCTGAAGACGCTGGTCGCCGCGCAGAAGGGCCTGGCCCCCGCCGCCCCGCCCGCCGAGGACAAGGGCGTGCTGGCCGACGTCATCCCGGAAACGCTGGGCGCCCGCACGCTGGCCTTCCTGTCCGACCGCGTGGCGGGGGTGAACCAGCTGTTCGCGCGCATGGGCGAGGCCTTCACAGACCTGCCGCGCATCGGCGAATGGGCGCAGCGCCAGATGGAGGATTCCACGGCGCGCGAGCGCTGGTCGCAGCTCGGCATCTCGCTGGCGATGATCCTGGTGGCCGGCGTGGTGGTGTCGCGCTTCGTGCGCTGGCTGCTCACCCGCCCGCGCCGGGCCATCGAGGTGCGGCGCTACCCGCGCGTCCTGCAATGCCTGCCCTTCCTGCTGCTGCGCGCGGCGCTGGCGCTGGTGCCCATCGCCGCCTTCGCGCTGGTCGGCTACGGCGTGCTGACGCTGGCGCAGCCGGGGCCGCGCGTGCGGCTGGTGGCGATCGCCATCATCAACGCCTCGGTCATCGTGCAGGCGGTGATGGTCGTCGCCGACTTCCTGTTCGCGCCCACCGCACCCGGCCTGCGCCTGCTGCGCATCCGCGACGAGACGGCGGTGCGCGCCTGCCAGTGGGTGCGCCGGCTGGCCGCCGCCGGCGTCTTCGGCTACTTCATCGCCGAGGGTGCTTATGTGCTGGGCCTGCCGCTGGGCGCCTATGGCGCCGTGCTGAAGCTGCTGGGCGTGCTGATCGCCGGCATGCTGGTGGCGCTGATCCTGCAGAACCGCGCCTCGGTGGCGGAATGGCTGCGCGGCAACCCGCTGTCCGGCGACGGCGACCCCGTCACCACCGACGAGCGCGAGGCGGAGGGGCAGGGCGCCGTGCTGCGCTCCGCCCGGCGCCGCTTCGCCGACGTCTGGCACGTGCTGGCCATCGTCTACGTGGCGGTGGCGTTCGCGGCGTGGATGCTGAACGTCTACGAGGGGTTCGAGTATCTGGCGCGCGCCACCGTCATCAGCATGCTGCTGTTCGTCGGCGCCCGCCTGCTGGTCAACGGCATCAACCGGGTGCTGCACCGCGGCCTGCGCCTGTCGGCGCGGATGCGCGGCCAGCTGCCGAACGTGGAGGAACGCGCGCGGCTCTACGTGCCGGTGGTGCACCGGCTGTCGAAGATCGTCATCTGGACGGCGGCGGTGCTGTTCATCCTGAACGCCTGGGGCATCGATTCCCTGGCCTGGACCGAGACGCCGATCGGCCGCCGCGCGCTGCGCAGCGTGTTCACCATCCTGCTCATCTTCGGCCTGTCGATCCTGGCGTGGGAGGTGGTCAGCGCGCTGATCGAGCGATTCCTCACCACCACCGACCGGCACGGCACCCGCATCGAGCGCTCGGCCCGCATGCGCACGCTGCTGCCGCTGCTGCGCAACGCCTTCATGGTGGTGCTGGTCACCATGGTGTCGCTGATCACGCTGGCCGAGCTGGGCGTGAACATCGCCCCGCTGCTGGCCGGCGCCGGCGTCGTCGGCCTGGCGGTCGGCTTCGGCTCGCAGACGCTGGTCAAGGACGTCATCACCGGCCTGTTCATCCTGTTCGAGGACACCATCTCGGTGGGCGACGTGGTGGACGTGGGCGGCGGCCATTCCGGCGTGGTGGAGGCCATCTCGATCCGCACCATCCGCCTGCGCGACACGGCGGGTGCGGTGCACTCCGTGCCGTTCAGCGCGGTGACGACGGTGAAGAACCTGACCAAGGACTTCTCCTTCGCCGTCTTCGACGTCAGCGTCGGCTACAGCGAGGACACCGACCGGGTGTGCGACGTGCTGCGCGACATCGGCGCCGGCATCCAGGCCGACCCGCAGTTCGCGCCGGACATCCTGGCGCCGCTGGAGGTGATGGGCGTCGACCGTCTGGCCGATTCCGGCATCATCCTGAAGGCGCGCTTCAAGACGCGGCCGCTGAAGCAGTGGAACGTCGGGCGCGAGTTCAACAAGCGCCTGAAGAAGCGCTTCGACGAGCTGAACATCTCCATCCCCTACCCGCACATGCAGCTGGTCATGCCCGGCGGCGCCCAGGACCGCAGCCTGGGCGAGGTGCTGAGCCAGGGGTCGTAGCGTTTAAAGCCCCTCCCCCGGCCCGGCCGGGGGAGGGAGAAAATCACCCCGCCAACACCCCCTCGTCCACCAGCACCTGCACGAAGGCATCCACCACGCGCGGGTCGAAGTGGGTGCCGGTCTCGCGGCGGATCAGTTCCATCACCGCGCCGTGGTCCCACGCCTCCTTGTAGGGGCGGCGGTGCAGCAGGGCGTCGTACACGTCGGCCACCGCCACGATGCGGCCGGACAGCGGGATCGCCTCGCCCTTCAGGCCGCGGGGGTAGCCGGTGCCGTCCCACTTCTCGTGGTGGCCCTCGGCGATCTCCGCGCCCAGCGTCAGGTAGCTCTGCCCGTGCACCATCCCGGCCGCCTCGCGCAGGATGCGGCCGCCGATGGCGGCGTGCTCGCGCATCACGCGCAGCTCGTCGGGGTCCAGCTTGCCGGGCTTGCCCAGGATGGCGTCGGGGATGCCGACCTTGCCGACGTCGTGCAGCATGCTGGCCATGCCGATCTGCTCGCAGAAGGCTTCGTCGACGATGCCGGGATAAGCGCCGCGGCGCTGCAGCTCGCGCGCGATCAGGGTGGTCCAGCGCTCGATGCGGCGGACGTGCTCGCCCGTCACCTCGTCCTTGAACTCGGCCAGCTTGCCGAGCGCGTGCACGGTGGCGCGCTGGGCGTTGCGCAGCTGTTCGTACAGGAAGACGTTGTCGAAGCCGATCGCCACCTTGGAGCAGAAGATCTCCACCAGCCGCCGGTCGATGTCGGACAGCGGCCCCTGGCCGTGGATGTACAGCACGCTGGCCGCGTGCCCGCGCGAGCGGAAGGCGACCACGCAATGGTCGCGGCGGTAGACGTTCTCCTCCGCCTCCAGTGCTGCGCGGATGTCGGCCTCCACCGGCTCCGGCACCACGTCGCGCACGCGGCGCCCGGCCGCCCCTTCGAAGGGGCCGGACCCGGCCAGCACCTCCGCCTCCTCCGCCGGGGTGCCGTCGGGCAGGCGGCGCACGGTGCACAGGAAGGACCCCTGCGCCTTGTGCAGCAGCGAGCCCATCTGGACCACCACCCCTTCGACGAAGCTGGACAGCGAGCGCCGCTCGAACAGCGCCGACGCCGCGTCGACGATCTTCTCCAGCCCGCGCCGGCTCTGCTCGATGGTCGAGATGTGCTGGTAGGAGCGCAGCGCCGACACCGTGGCGGTGAACAGCGTCTGCGCCGTCAGCTCGCTCTTGGCCTTGTAGTCGTTGATGTCGTAGGCGACGATCACCTGCCGCTCCGGCGCCTGTCCCGGCTGGCCGGTGCGCAGGATGATGCGGATCTGCCGGTTGCCCAGCTCCTCGCGGATGAAGTGGACGAGGCGCAGCCCGGCGTCGTCCGTCTCCATCACCACG
Source organism: Azospirillum sp. (assembly GCF_035627195.1). GTDB lineage: Bacteria > Pseudomonadota > Alphaproteobacteria > Azospirillales > Azospirillaceae > Azospirillum. The sequence continues at coordinate 25,860 of NZ_DASPMG010000365.1, read as the reverse complement.
TCCAGCAGGATGACCGCGATGTCGGCGTGCCGGGCCAGCACGGCGCGCGCCTCGGCCGCCGTGTGGGCGCTGAGGAAGTTCAGCGCGCGGTCCTCGAACACGGTGTCGCCCAGCACCACGCGGGTGATCGCGTGCACCTCCGGGTCGTCGTCGACGATCAGCACCTTCCAGGGCGGCAGGCCGGAGCCGGCGCGGTCCTCGCCGGCCTCGTCCGTCTCGTCCTCATCGGCGAACAGCAGGTCGTCATCGTCGTCGCCGCCCACCATCGCCACCGTCCTTCCGCCGCTGCCCCGCACCCTTTTTCGACCTGCACGCGAGGCTTGTCAACGCCCCGCCACCCCCTTGGGGGTACCCCGGATCCCTGGTCCACAAGATGGGCGCGCGGGTTGCACCCTGTGTGTTGACAGCCAAACGGTGCGGGGCCAAACGGCGCGGGGGACATTCGCCATGATACCGCAGGCATGGGACTTGGAATTGCGCGAGGGGGCGCTGCGCATGGCGCGCTGCCTCCTGGAAACCGGGGCCATCCGCTTCGATCCGGAGAACCCCTTCCGCCTCGGCCCCGGGCTGGTCAGCCCGGTGCACGTGGAGGGGCGGCGCCTGCTCTCCTACCCCGACGTGCGCGAGGAGGTGCTGGGGCTGGCACTGCGCATGATCGACCAGGAAATCCCCAATGCCTATGGGGAGGCGCCGCATGGTCGGCACAGGCTGGACGCCATCGCGGCGGCGGAGGGGGCGGGCGTGCCCTTCGCCGCGCTGATCGCCGACCGCCTGGACCTGCCGCTGGTCTTCGTGCGCAAGGAGGTGCCGGAGGGCTGCGCCTACAAGCACCGCATCGAAGGCGTGGTGGAGCCCGGCTGGCGCATCCTGCTGGTCGAGCAGCTGGCCACCGATGGGCACCGCAAGGTCCGCTTCTGCGAGCCGCTGCGGCAGGCGGGGTGCGAGGTCTGCGACGTCTTCGTGCTGTTCCAGTACGGCATCTTCGACCAGATCCACGAGCATCTGGCGCCGCTGGGCATCACGCTGCACGCGCTGGCCACCTGGTGGGACCTGCTGGAGGTCGCCAACACCGGCAACTACCTGGACGAACACGTGCTGGGCGAGATCCAGGCCTACCTGCACGACCCCCGCCGCTGGACCGAGGCGCACGGGGGCGGGCAGGCGAAGGTGGCGTGAATGATCAGCTCCGCCACGCGAGGCGGCGCACGGTGGCCGCGACGCCAAGGCCGGCGACCGCCACGAAGCAGACCGTCGCCGTCATGGACTTCGCCACCGTCGCCGCCGACGCGAGCCCGACCAGCGCCGCGCTTTCGTCAGGAAAGCTCAGCAGCATGGCGGCGACGGCGGCGTTCTCCGCGTAATCCAGGCCGGCCACCGCGACCGCGCACCACGCCAGCGCGCACCGGCCGGGCGTTTCCAGGCCCGACCAGCGCAGAAGGAAGCGCCAGAGGCCGGCCAGCGATAGGGCGAGCAGGGCCGGATACGCCGCATCCAGCGGCAACTGGCGGAAAAGGTAGAACTGCCGCCCCTCGCTCCCCAGCCGTTCAAGGACCGCGTGGGCGTACGCGGCGTCGTACCCCAGCGGGCTCAGGTCGAACATGGGCAGACCGCCGCTGCGGGCCGTCAGCTCCGGCAGGGTGACCGTCAGCATGGTCGCATAAACGACCCCGGCGGCAAGCAGCACCCCGGTCAGCCGCCATCCGGCCCACCACGCGGCGTTGGTTTGAGCGACCATCGGCTAGCGCTCTCAGCTCAATTCCCGCACCCGGCGCGCCGCCTTGGCGATTTCCTCGTCCAGCATGCGGTCGGTGGCGCGGTGGCGCGCCACCAGGACCAGCAGGAAGGCCAGGAACACCACGCCGCCGGCCAGATAGGGCAGCATCCAGGCGTCCGCCGGGCGTGCCAGCGCCATCCCGCCGTAGGCGCCGACCAGCGCCAGGAACAGCAGCAGCACGACGACCGCCGCCAGCCGCAGGGCACGCCACAGGCGCTTGTGGCGCTGGTGGTAGGCCAGCTCCCGCTGCGCCTCGGCCAGTTCGGTGTCGCGGCTCACGACCCGGTCACCCGCACCGGACGGGCCGCCGCCTGGGGCGCCTCGGCGCGGACCAGACGGCCGCTCGCCAGGAAGGGCACGGCCAGCAGCGCCTGCACCGCCGCCCAAATCAGGGCCTCCCAGTTCGGGTGGCTCCAGTCGATGGCGCTCAGCGGCATGGCGCTGGTCCCGGCGAGGTAGCCGCGCAACGGCGCGTCCACCGGCAGGATGCCCTCGGCGATCACCGTCAGCACGGCCCCGGTCAGCAGGAAGCGGCCCAGCCAGATCTCCAGCTTCGGGCGCGGGGTGACGGCGCCGGGCAGGGCCACCGCCGGGCGGAACAGGTTGCCCGCCGCCAGCGCCGAGGCCCAGCCGGTGCCCGCCGGCCGCTTCGCCGCCCGCACCGCGCCCAGCGCCAGCAGGCCGACCGCCGGGATCACCTCATAGGGCACCGGGAAGTTGCGGTAGCGGCCGTCGAAGACGATGAGGAAGCTCCACAGCACGCCGAAGAAGGCGAGTGCGGCGGCCATGGTGTTGCCGATCTGCTCCAGCGAGGACAGGCCGAACTCCCGCTTGATCGGCTGCACCGGCTCACCGGGCAGCGGGCCGCCGGTCAGCAGGCGGCGCACCGCCGTCAGCACGGCGGCGATCAGCGCGGCGCACAGCGCCAGCATGACCAGCGCGAAGGCGCGGTCGTGCATGTAGTAGGCCCAGTGCATCGCCACGTCGGCGGCGCGCAGCCACGCGCTGACGAAGGCCAGGGACAGCACCGCCAGCACCGCCATGCCGCCCGTCGTCAGGGCGGGCGCGGTGAGGATCAGCGCGGCGGCCAGGGCACCGCCCGCCACGGTGGTCAGGCCGGCCTGGAACGGCCAGTCGGCGTTCTCCACCACCGGGCCGGACAGCGCGAACTTCGCCTCGCGGTCCTTGGTGTACAGGCCCCAGTGGCCGCCGACCGTGCCTTCCAGCTTCTGCTTCCAGTTCTGGTCGAACGCCTCGATGATGTTGACGTCGAAGCCCTCGGCCTGCGCCAGCCGGACGATCTGGTTGATGAACTGCGCCTTGGCCACCAGCCCCGGCGCGGCGGCCCCGCGCGAACGGCCCGACGTCGGCCAGCCGGTCTCGCCGATCAGGATCGGCTTGCCGGGGAAGCGGTGGGAGATCTCGCGGTAGGACCACGCGATGTGCTCGGCCCCCTTTTCCACGCTGGCCGGGATGTCTTCCCAGTAGGGCAGCAGGTGGATGGTGATGTAGTCCACCTCCGCCGCCATCTGCGGGTACTTCAGCCACCATTCCCAGACGTCGGCGTAGGACACCGGCTGCTTGATGGCGCCCTTCACCTTGCGGATGTAGCCGGAGATCTGTTCCGCCGTCAGCTCGCCGCGCAGCAGCACCTCGTTGCCGACGATGACGCGGGTGATGACGTCCGGATAGCGGTTGGCGAGTTCGATGAGGGAGGCGACCTCGGCCTCGTTCTTCGACAGCTTGCTGGACAGCCAGGCGCCCATGGTGACCTTCAGCCCGTACTTGCGGGCCAGTTCCGGCACCACCTCCAGCCCTTCCAGCGAGGTGTAGGTGCGCACCCCCGCCACCTGGGCGGAGAGCACGCGCAGATCCTCCTCGATCTGGTCGCGGGTGGGGAAGACCTGGGTCAGCGGGCTTTGCCCGTCGCGGAAGGGCGCGAAGGACACGCTGGACAGCTTGCCGCCCGGAAGCGGCTCCAGCGGCACCGGCCGGTTGGGCAGGTACCAGGCGGCGATGTTGGCGAGGCCGGCCACCGCGAGCACGGCGAGGATCGTCAGGATACGCATGGGCCCCATGTCTACACGAATCTGGCGTCCCTCCAAAAGAGAAGGGTGGCCCGGATGCCGCGACATTCGCGGATCCGGCCCACCCCAGTTCGGTCGAAGTCGAAGGGACGTGCCATCGTCACAGGGATGAACGCGGCCGGTCCGGAATTATTCCCGGCCGTCGCCGCGGGGCACGCTCACTTCTCCACGAACGCCTTTTCGATCACGAAATGGCCGGGCTCGCCGTTGTGGCCCATGTGGAAGCCCATGCCTTCCAGCAGCTTCTGCGTGTCGGTCAGCATCTGCGGGCTGCCGCACAGCATCACGCGGTCGACCTCCTTGTCGAAGGGCTGCAGGCCGATGTCGCTGAACAGCTTGCCCGACTGGATCAGGTCGGTGATGCGGCCCTGGTTCTCGTACGGCTCGCGCGTCACGGTCGGGTAGTAGATCAGCTTCGCCGCCACCGCCTCGCCGAAGAACTCGTTCTGCGGCAGCGCCTCGCGGATCAGCTCCTGATAGGCCAGCTCGGCCACGCGGCGGCAGGTGTGCGTCAGGATCACGCGGTCGTACTGCTCGTACACCGTCGGATCCTTGATGATGCTCATGAACGGGGCGAGGCCGGTGCCGGTGCTCAGCATGTACAGGTTGCGGCCGGGCAGCAGGTTGTCGACCAGCAGGGTGCCGGTCGCCTTGCGGTTGACGATCAGCGTGTCGCCTTCCTTCAGGTGCTGCAGGCGCGAGGTCAGCGGGCCGTCCGGAACCTTGATCGAGAAGAACTCCAGCGTGTCCTCGTAATTCGCGCTGACCATGCTGTAGGCGCGCAGCAGCGGACGGCCGTTCACCTCCAGCCCGATCATGGTGAACTGGCCGTTCTCGAACCGGAACGACGGGTCGCGCGTGGTCTGGAAGCTGAACAGGTTGTCGGTCCAATGATGAACCTTCAGAACGCGTTCGTGGATCAGATTGCTCATTCTTCCTTTGCTCCGCTGCCCCGCGCCATGCCGTGCGCGGGGTTTCCATAACCGAACGGGGGCTTTTCGCGCCAGCGAAAAATGCCCCTACGGTTTGTGTGTGATCGCATCAGAAAAACGTAATATTGACGTGGAACCTACCGCCCGTCGCCGGCCGGCGGCGCGAACAGGAACGGCGTAACGCCGCGAAGGTTCTCGTCGACGATCAGCCGGTGGTTCAGCGGCGGGAAGGCCCGCTGGGAGCAGTCCACCCGCGGGCACAGGCGGCAGTTCACGCCGATGGGCGTGGCGGCTTCCGTGTTCTCCAGGTCGATGCCGTCGGCGTAAACCACCTGGGCCGCATGTGCAATGTCGCAGCCCAGCGCCATGGCGAACTGCTGCGGCGGGCTGCGGTAGCCGCCGCTGGCCTTCACCGTCGTCCGCGCGACGGAGAAGTAGGTGGTGCCGTCCGGCATCTGCGCCACCTGGGTGTGGATCTTGCCGGGCGTGCGGAACGCCTCGTAGACGATCCAGCGCGGGCAGCCGCCGCCGAAGCGCGCGAAGTGGAACCCGGCGCCGGAGAAGCGCTTGGACACGTTGCCGGCGCTGTCCACCCGGATCAGGAAGAACGGGATGCCCTTGGCCCCGGGCCTTTGCAGCGTGGTCAGCCGGTGGCAGACCTGCTCGAACGAGGCGTCGAAGCGCCGCCGCAGCACGTCCACGTCGTAGCGCACCTGCTTGGCCGCCTCCAGGAAGCGGTTGTAGGGCATCAGCACCGCGCCGGCGAAGTAGTTGGTCAACCCGATGCGGGCCAGCCGCCGCGCCTCGTCGCCCGACAGGTTGCCGGCGTCGACGATGCGGTTGATCAGGTCGCGGTGCAGCAGCAGGGCGATCTGCCCGGCCAGCTGGAAGTTGCGCCCGCTGGGCGCCAGCATCTCGGAGATCAGGACGCGCCGCCCGTGCCGGTCGAAGCGGCGCACGGCGTATCCCATGACGTCGCCCGGCATGATCTTGACGCGCACGCCCTGCTGCGCCGCCAGCCAGTCCACCAGCCCGCGGTACAGGTCGCCGCGTTCCGGGTTCGCCTCCTGGCACAGCGCCTCGGCGGCGGCTTCCAGTTCGGGGAAGTGGTTGTGCTGGGCGTGGAAGAAGTCGCGCACCTCCTCCAGCGGGAAGGAGGCGCTGTGCGCCAGCTGCAGCTTGTCCTGGTCGGCCAGCTTCTCGGCCAGGTTCTGCATGTCGTCGCGCTGCTCGCGGAACGCCCGGTACAGCGTCACCACCGCCTGTCCCAGCACCGGGGCGACGGCGACCAGCTCCTTCAGGTCCTGGTTCTTGATGCCGGAGCTGTCGAACAGCGGGTCGGCGAACACCTCGCGCAGGCCGGCCACCAGCCGGCTCTCCTCGTCCTCGGCGAAGGACTGCAGGTCGACGCCGAAGCTCTGCCCCAGCTTCAGCAGCAGCGGCACCGTGACGGGTCGCTGGTTGTGTTCGATCAGGTTCAGGTAGCTGGGCGAGATGCCCAGCTGGTCGGCCATCTGCGACTGGGTCAGGCCGTGCTCGCGGCGCAGCCGCCGCACCTTCGGCCCCAGCATCGCCTTCTTTTCCATGGCGCCCGTCCCGCCCGCACCGCTTCGTCCGGCACCCGGACTGTTACAAGGTTTACAGTTTTACATGATATGCTGCGCTGCGGTTTACAAGCTTACCACTTTACAGACAAGCGGTTATTGCCAATCCGCGGCATTGGTCATAATTGTCGGTGCAAGTGCTGCGCTGCGAAGCGCGACCCCGACGGACCGGTTCAGGCTTTACAAGACTTCCGGTCGCACATTCGAGGATAGAAGGATACCCACGATGGCTCTCGACGAGAAGACCAAGGCCGCCCTCCGCGCCAAGCGCTATGAAGGCATCAAGCGCGACTACACCATGGAGGACGTCAAGCGTCTCAGCGGTTCGATCAAGATCGAGTACACGCTCGCCGAGCTGGGCGCCCAGCGCCTGTGGGAGCTGCTGAACACCGAGCCGTACATCAACACCCTGGGTGCTTTGACCGGCAACCAGGCCATGCAGGCGGTGAAGGCCGGCCTGAAGGCCATCTACCTGTCGGGCTGGCAGGTCGCCGGCGACGCCAACCTGGCCGGCCAGATGTACCCGGACCAGAGCCTGTACCCGGCCAACTCGGTCCCGGCGGTGGTTGAGCGCATCAACAACGCCTTCAAGCGCGCCGACGAGATCCAGACCCAGGAAGGCAAGGGCGACACCTACTGGTTCGCGCCGATCATCGCCGACGCCGAGGCCGGCTTCGGCGGCCCGCTGAACGCCTTCGAGCTGATGAAAGCCATGATCAAGGCCGGTGCGGCCGGCGTGCACTGGGAAGACCAGCTGGCGTCCGAGAAGAAGTGCGGCCACCTGGGCGGCAAGGTTCTGATCCCGACGCAGCAGCACATCCGCACGCTGAACGCCGCCCGCATGGGCGCCGACGTCTGCGGCACCTCGACCCTGGTGATCGCCCGCACCGACGCCGAGTCGGCGCAGCTCATCACCTCGGACATCGATGAGCGTGACCATCCGTTCATCGACTTCGACGCCGGCCGCACCACGGAGGGCTTCTACCGCCTGAAGACCGGCGTGGGCGTCGAGCACTGCATCGCCCGCGGCCTGTCCTACGCGCCGTACTCCGACCTGCTGTGGTGGGAGACCTCCAAGCCGAACCTGGACGACGCCCGCAAGTTCGCCGAGGCGATCCAGAAGGAGTTCCCGGGCAAGCTGCTCGCCTACAACTGCTCGCCGTCCTTCAACTGGAAGGCCAACCTGGACGACGCGACCATCGCGAAGTACCAGCGCGAGCTGGGCGCCATGGGCTACAAGTTCCAGTTCGTCACGCTGGCCGGCTTCCACTCGCTGAACTACTCGGCCTTCATGCTGGCCAAGGGCTACGCGGAGCGCGGCATGGCCGCCTACTCCGAGCTCCAGCAGGCCGAATTCGCGGCGGAAGCTCTCGGCTACACCGCGACCAAGCACCAGCGCGAGGTCGGCACCGGCTACTTCGACGCCGTTGCCACCGCCGTGTCGGGCGGTCAGTCCTCGACCACCGCGTACAAGGACTCGACCGAGGCCGATCAGTTCCATTGATCGTCCATTCAGGCTGACGCTTACAGACTGCGGCCGGGGGCAACCCCGGCCGCTTTTTTTGTGGTACAGCGTGGGGCGTCGGTTCTACCCCGCTCCTTCCAAGCGTTGCGCGCGCGGCATGGCGGCCTTGCGCGGCGGCGCCCCGGGCCGGCTCTCCAGCCCGGTCATATGGCTCAAGCACAAGCTTTCCGGCTGGGAAACGACCCCCGTGACAGGGCTGTGACCGCTTCGCTGCGGCGCGGAAACAACCATTGACTCGAGGGCCTGTTGAGGCCACTTGTGTGCCATGCTCAAAACAATACGACCGGGGCGCCATCGCCCCTGCACCGGCCCCGCATGACAGGACCGGTAGCGGGTCTCCTCGCTGCTCCCGCGCGCACCTCCGTGGTTCCCACGCCTTGCGCGCCGGGCGGCGGTCGCCGTGCCGTGTTCCGCAATCGGGTACGGGCGGCGGGCGGGGTGTGCCCGGTCGTCGGACGCGAGCTGCCACCGGGCGGCGCGCCGTCCACCATCGATTGAACCAAGAAAGGACCCTACCGTATGGATCAGCCCCTCGCAGGAAAGTCCATTGCCATCCTCGTCGCCAACGGCTTCGAGGAAACCGAGATGACCGAGCTGCAGCGCCCCCTCCTCAAGGCCGGTGCGACGCTGCGCACGATTTCCACCGAACAGGGCCTGGTGAACGGCTGGCACGGCCGCAGCTGGGGCCACTACTTCCCGGTCGACCAGCAGCTGGGCGACGTGCTCGGCGCCGACTTCGACATGCTGGTGCTGCCGGGCGGCGAGCGCAGCGTCGCCAAGCTGCAGCAGAACGCCCACACCCGCCGCATCGTCGGCCACTTCCTGGACGCCGGCAAGCCGATCGCCGCGATCGATGGCGGCCTGCAGCTGCTGGCCATCCCCGGCAAGCTGAAGGGCCGCAAGCTGGCCTCCATCGAAGCCTTCAAGGAAGAGCTGGAAGCCGCCGGCGGCGTGATGACCGAAGACACGCTGGTGATCGACGGCCTGACCATCACCGCGCGCGGCCTTGACGAGCTGCCGGCCTTCGTCGAGCAGGTCCTGAAGGTCTTCGGCGACGCCGCGACGGTCAAGAAGGCGGCCTGATCCACCCCGCTTTCCTGCGTAAAGGGCGGCCGCGCACCCGCGCGGTCGCCCCTTTTTATTTTATAGCCCCTTATTTTTTTAGCCCCTCTCCCCTTGCGGGAGAGGGGTTGGGGAGAGGGGAAAAACTTCCGAACTCTACGGCTCTCTCCTGAAACCCGGATCGTCCACCGCAGCCACGATGGTCGCCAGGACGTCGTCAAGCCGCGTCAGCACTTCCGGGTTCCAGAAGCGCAGCACGCGGAAACCCTGCGCCTCCAGGTATGCGGTGCGTTCGGCGTCGGTGTGCGGGCCATGCTGGCCGCCGTCCACTTCGACGATCAGCCGGTGCTCGAAGCAGATGAAATCGACGATGTAGCGGTCGACCGGCTGCTGGCGTTTGAACTTCAGGCCGGCAAGGCGATGCCCCCGTAAGGCGCTCCACAATCGCCGCTCGGCGTCCGTGGCGTTCTGCCGTTGGGCTTTTGCGTATCCCAGGGACATTCCGGTTTGGCCCCCTCTCCCCAACCCCTCTCCCGCCAGGGGAGAGGGACTATACGGCCCCCTCAAATCCCCGCGCCGTCCGCGTGGACGCAGACGCGCCATTCCGGGAACACCAGCCGCACGGTGGTGCCGATGCCGGCGGCGCTGTCGATCTCCAAACGGCCGCCGTGCAGCTCGATCAGCGCGCGTGTCAGCGGCAGCCCCAGGCCGGAGCCGCGCTCGGCCGACAGGCTGCGCTCGTGCACCTGGCCGAAGGCGTCCAGCGCGCGCGGCAGCTGCTCCGCCGTCATGCCGATGCCGTTGTCCTCCACGCTCAGCACCAGTTCGCCGCCATCCAGGCGCCGCGCGCGCACGACCACGCGGCCCAGCGGCGGGCGGGCGAACTTGACGGCGTTGCCGATCAGGTTGGTCAGCATCTGGCGGATCAGCGTCGGGTCGCCCTGCACGGCCGGCACGCCGTCCCGCGCCGCCTCGTTCACCAGGGTCACCCCGGCGGTGACGGCGCGCGGGTACACCATGGCGAAGGTGGCGTCCACCAGCAGGCTGAGGTCGCAGGCCTCCTCGTTGAGCGGCATGCGCCCGGCCTCGACGCGGGCGAGGTCGAGCAGGTTGCTGACCAGATCCAGCATGTAGATGCCGGCCGCGCCGATCTCCTGGGCATAGCTGCGGTAGCGCTCGTTGCCCAGCGGCCCCATGATCTCGCCGGCGATGATCTGCGCGAAGCCCATGACGGCGTTCAGCGGCGTGCGCAGTTCGTGGCTCAGGTGGTGGACGTAGTCGGACTTGCTGCGGTTGGCGCGCTGCGCCTCGTCGCGGGCGGCCTTCAGCTCGGCCTCGCGCTCCTTCAGGTCGGTGATGTCCGTGCGCACGCCCACGGTCGATCCGTCGCGGGTCCTCCGCTCCTCCACCCGGATCCAGCGGCCGTCGGCCAGCCGCTGCTCGAACGGCGGGCCGGGCGTGCGGTGCCGCTCCAGATAGTCCGCGATCCAGGCGTCCAGCCGCTCCGGCGGCACCACGTACTGGCCGCGCGCCGCACCGGTGCGCACGATCTCCTCGAAGGTCACGCCGGGGGCGATGATGTCGGCGGCCTTGGCGTAGATCTCGCGGAAGCGGCTGTTGCACACCACCAGCCGGTCGTCGGGATCGAACAGCACGAAGCCGCCCGGCACGTTCTCCACCGCGTCGGCCAGCAGGTCGTGGGCGCGCAGCGCCGCCTGCTCGGCGCGGGTGCGTTCGGTGACGTTGCGGATGCTGCACAGGATGCGCCCGCCGGCCATCGCCCCCTCGGCCGTCGCCCCCTCGGCCGTCGCCCCCTCGGCCATCGCCCCTTCGGCCAGCGCCACCAGCCGCGCCTCGAAGCTGCGCTCGCCGTGCGGGCCGGGCAGGGTGAAGTCGGCTGACGCCACCGCCTCGCCCGCGGCGACGCGGGCCAAGGCCGCGGCAATGCGGGCGCCGGCCGGATCCGGCAGCACGTCCTGCACCCGGTTCATCAGGAAGCGCCCGGCCGGCACGTTCAGCTCCGACGGGCTGGCGGTGGCGAAGTCCAGGATGGTGCCGTCGCGCTGCAGCTCGAACCGCATGTCGGGATAGGCGTAGGACAGCGCCACCATCTGCTCGGTCAGGCGCAGCGCCTCGCGCCCCGCGGCGCTCTCGTCCGGCGCCTCGACCAGCACGAGGTGCGGCGCCTCCGGCATGCCGCTCAGCCGCCCGTCGACGGTCAGCGTCCGCTCCCCCACCTGGAAGGTCACGCGCGCGGCCGGCGGCGTCTCGGCGACCAGCAGCGCGGTCAGCGCCTCGGGCGGCACGCTGGCGCGCACGGTGGCGGCGGGCGCGTCGGGGGGGAGGTCCATCAGGTCGCGCGCGGCGCGGTTCAGCCAGACCACGATCCCGTCGGCCCCGGCCAGCCACAAGGGCACCGACAAGCGGTCCATCAGGGCAAGGCCGGCATCCACGGTCTGGACCACACTCATCGTCGGCGGCGGCGGTAAAAGCTGTCTTCACCAAAAATTACCACAGCGCCGATGCGGATTAAACCCCCGCGCGAGCCCCCTTGGAAACGCTGCGTTAAAGTTCGCTTGAGGTATTGGAAGCAGAGTTGCCGCCGCTTCCTGAGCAATCCGGCAATGGGCAAGCGAATCCCGCCATAGATGGGCACAGATAAACGCGGATTGCTGTCGCGGTATTCGGCAGCAGTGGCGCGAGAATTTGGCGATGGAAAATTATCGCCGCATCTGTGCTGGTCTGTGTGCATCTGTGGCAAAAATATTGCCATGTGCATGCCGACCATTGCCGGCGGAAATGCCGTCCGGAAATATTCAGTCCTCGTTGGCCGCGTCCCAGTAGTGGCAGGCGACGCGGTGGCCGGGGCGGACGGTTTCCAGGTGCGGCACCTCCTGGGCGCAGTGGTCCCGCGCGCGCGGGCAGCGCAGCCGCGCCGGGCAGCCGGTGGGCACGCGCAGGGCCGGCGGCGGGTCGCCCTCCAGCGCGGGACGGCCGCCCTCCGCCGCCGCCAGCAGCCCGCGCGTGTAAGGATGCCGGGCGTCGTGCGCCAGCACCCCGGCCGGCGCCTCCTCCACCACGCGGCCGGCCAGCAGGACCAGCACGCGGTGGCCGATGCGGCAGGCGGCGTCGGCGTCCTCGGTGGCGAAGACGATGGACAGGCCGTCGGCGCGCTGGTGGTGCAGCAGATGGGCCAGCAGCTCCTCGCGGTCGGTGGCGTCCAGCGTCGCCAGCGGCTCGTCGCACACCAGCAGGCGCGGCGCCGGGGCCAGCGCGCGGGCGAAGCCGGCGCGCGCCGCCTCCCCGTCGGTCAGTCCGGCCGGGCAACGATCGGCGGCGGCGGCCGGCAGGCCGGCGTCGGCCAGGGCCTCGGCCACGCGGGCGCGGCGCTTGTCCTCCTCCACCTCGGGCGCCAGCGCCGCCAGCGCCTCGGCCACCTGGGCGCCGATGGTGTGGCGCGGGTCGAAGGTGGCGCGCGGGTGCGGGAACAGCGCCTGCAGCGCGTGGCGCCGGTGGCGCAGCTCCTCCTCCCCCATGGACAGCAGGTCGCGGCCCAGCCACAGCACGCGGCCCGTGGCGCCCGGCAGCAGGCGCAGGATGGCGCGCGCCAGCACCGACTTGCCGCTGCCGCTCTCGCCCAGCAGGGCCACCGTCTCCCCCGCCGCCACGTCGAAGCTGACGCCGTCCACCGCCACCAGCGTCGACGCACGGGCGCCGAACAGCCCGCCGCCCAGCGGGAAGGTCACGCGCAGGTCGCGCACCGACAGCACCGGCGCCCCGCCCGGCGCCGGCCCGGCGGCGACCGGCTCGGCCGCCTCGGGCGGCGGGTTGAGGCGGCCGTTCTCCAGCACCAGCAACCGGTCGGCCGGGCCGGCCACGCCGTCGCGCGTGTGCCCGGCCAGGACCAGCGCCGCCCCCGTCTCCCGCGCCCAGTCGGCCAGCTGCGCCAGCAGCCGGGCGCGCACCGTGGGGTCCAGCCCGGCGGCCGGCGCGTCGGCCAGCAGCACCTTCGGCTCCGCCGCCAGCGCCAGCGCCAGCGCCGCGCGCCAGCGCACCCCGTCGGACAGCTGGTGCGGGTACAGCTCCAGCCGCCGCGCCGCCTGCGATACGTGCAGCCGCTCCAGCCACCGCACGGCCTCGCGCGCCCCGGTTACCTTGGTCCCGGTCACCTCGGCGAACTGCGCGGCCAACGTCTGGTGCGGCGTCAGCGGCCCGCCCTGCGGCAGCAGCACGACGCGCCCCTCGGGCCGCCGCACGCCGCCCTCCATCCGCACGCCGTCCGGCATCAGCCCGGCCAGTGCCCGCAGCAGCAGGCTCTTGCCCGCCCCGTCCGCCCCGGTGATGGCCAGCACCTCGGCCGGGCGCACGGCGATGTGGGCGTCGCGCACGATGATGGCGGCGGCGGAGTGGATCGCCAGCCCCTCGGCCTGCAACAGCGGTTCGGGCGCGCTCACGGCCGCTCCTCCGGGAAGGCGGCGGCCACGCCGTCGCCCACCGCGTTCAGCGCCGCCAGCGCCGCCGCCAGCAGCAGCGCCGGGGCCAGCAGCCCCATGGGGGCCTGCGCCGCCAGCGCCTCGCCGATCAGCGTCCCCCACGTATCCACCGGTGCCGGCGCGCCCAGGCCGACGGCGCCGGCGAAGCTCTCCACCGCCAGCGCGCGCGCCAGCACCGGCCACACCGCCGCCAGCAGCGGCCCGGCGACGGTGGGAATGGTGTGCCGCCACAGCACCATGGCCGGCGTCAGCCCGGCGGCGCGCGCCGCCATGGCGTATTCGCGCCGGGCACGGGCGCGCAGCGTGGCGCGCGCGGCCAGCGCCGCCGCCGGCACCGCCGCCGCCGCGACGGCGAGGATCAGCAGGTCGACCCCGCGCCCCAGCAGCCCGCCCGCCAGCACCGGCAGCAGCGCCAGCGGCAGCGCCGCCAGCCCCCGTGCCGCCTGCGTCAGCCGGCGCTCCAGCCGTCCCCCCGCCGCAACGGCCAGGGCGCCCCAGCCGGCCCCCACCAGCGCCGCCAGCGTGCCGCCGACCAGCGCCATCGCCAGCGTCGTGTGCCCGGCGTCCAGCGCGCGCACGACCGGGTCGCCGGACGGGCCGGCCAGCATCGATTCCACGAACCCCAGCAGGGCGAGCACGGCCAGCGCCCCCACCCCGTGCACCGCCGGCCGGTGCGCGGCGAAGCGCCGCCGCGCCGCCTGCGCGGGCGTCTCCATCACCGGGTCGAAGCGGCCTGCGTCCATATCCTGTCCCATGCCTCACGCCGCCCGCTCACGCGGGTCGAGCCAGCCGCCGACGATCCGCCCGGCCACATGCAGCGCCAGCACCATGCCCCCCAGCGCCGCCGCCGCCGCGACCGCCGGCCCCGCGGCCCCGGCCCGCGCCTCTTCCAGGAACAGCGCCCCGGTGCCGGGCAGGTCGAACAGCCCCTCGCCCAGCACCGCGCCGGCCGTCAGCGCGGCGGCCATGCCGCCCAGCGCCCCCGCCACCGGGGCCAGCGCCGCCGGCAGCGCGTGCCGGCGCAGCACCCGCCCGGCCGGCACGCCGCGCCCGCGCGCCGCCAGCACGAACCCGCCCTCCAGCGCCGCCGCCAGCGCGGCCCGCGCGATGCGCGCCCCGTCCGCCGCCGGCGCCACGGCCAGTGCGGCCAGCAGCAGCCCCGGCGATCCGCCCCGCCCGACGGCGAAGGCCACCGCCACCGCCAGGAAGGCCGGCACCGCCGGCCCCAGCGCGGCCAGCGCCGCCCCCGGCGCGCCCAGCGGCCCGCGCCGGAAGCGCCCGGCCGCCAGCCCCAGCGGCACCCCCGCCAGCAGGCCCAGCGCCAGCGCCCCCGCCACCAGCCCCAGCGTCACCGGCAGCGCCGCCAGCGCGCGCGCGGCCCCGTCCCCCGCCGCCAGCACCGCCAGCGCGGCGAGCAGGGCCAGCCCCGGCAGCGCGCCGATCAGGCGCCGTGCGGCGAAACTCAGCATGGCGTATCGCAAGAGGGCGCGCCGGCCGGGCGGCGCAGGCGGGAAGGCATGGGCCGGGAAAGCATGGACCGGGAAGACATGGACAAGCTGGCCGTTCGTCCTGCTGCGGATCGGTTTTGTGCGACGGTAAGCGCGAATCCCTTACATCGGCAACGGGAAAGCAACGCGGTGCCAAGGCAGTACCGCCGCCGAAGCCGGGGAGACGTGGCCGCCGCGCGTGTTGACACAGCCAGGGGATCCGGCAAACACAGGTGACGGCAGCCCATCGCCATGAACGACATGCCCATCCGTGAGCCGCAGGCCGCACCGTGCGCCGCCCCCTTGCTCGTCCCCGGCCGCACCTGCTGGCGGATCGAGCGGGCGCAGCGCGTCGGCCTCGCCATCGACGCCGCCGATTACTTCACCTACGCCAAGGCGGCGATGCGGCGGGCCAGGCGCTCCATCCTGCTCACCGCCTGGGATCTCGACACGCGCGTGCGCCTCACGCCGCAGCGCCAGCATCCCGGCCGGCCCGACCGGCTCGGCCACTTCCTGAACTGGCTGGCGGCGACGCGGCCCGACCTGCACATCCGCGTGCTGAAGTGGGACTACGCCGAGATCTTCGACCTCACGCGCTGGCAGCGGCCGCTGGCGGTGCGCCGCTGGTTCACCCACCCGCGCCTCGACTACCGGCTGGACAGCGACCATCCGACCGGGGCGTGCCACCACCAGAAGTTGCTGGTGGTCGACGACGCGATGGCCTTCTGCGGCGGCATCGACCTGACCGCCAATCGCTGGGACACCCGCGCCCACGCCCGGTGGGAGCCGGTGCGCCGCCAGCCCGACGGCAAGCCGTACGAACCCTTCCACGACGTCATGATGGCGGTGGACGGCGACGCCGCCCGCGCGCTGGGCGACCTATTCCGCGAGCGCTGGCATCGCGCCACCGGCCAGACGATCCTGCCGGCGCCCCCCGGTTACGACCCTTGGCCGGACGGGCTGGAGCCGCTGTTCCGCGACCGCGACGTCGCCATCGCCCGCACCGATCCCGCCTGCGGCGGCCGCGACGAGGTGCGGGAGGTGGAGGCGCTGTACCTGGAGGCGATCGCCGCCGCCCGGCGCTGCATCTACCTGGAAAGCCAGTACTTCGCCGCCCACGCCATCGCCGACGCGCTGGCCGCCCGCCTAGCCGAGCCGGACGGGCCGGAGGTGGTGCTGGTCAACCCCGTGCGCACCACCAGCTGGCTGGAGAACGAGGTGATGCTGGGCGCCCGCGCCCATCTGGCGCAGAAGCTGCGCGCCGCCGACCGGCACGGCCGCTTCCGCCTGTACGCGGCGCTCACCGACGGCGGCACCTGCATCACCGTGCACGCCAAGGTGATGGTGGTGGACGACTGGCTGCTGCGCGTCGGCTCCGCCAACCTCAACAACCGTTCCATGGGGTTGGACACCGAATGCGACCTGGCGATCGAGGTGCGCCCCGGCGACCCCCAGGCCGCTCAGGCCCGCGCCACGGTGGAAGGCGTGCGCAATGACCTGCTGGCGGAGCATCTGGCGACCTCCCCCGCCGTGGTGGCGCAGGAGGTGGCGCGCACCGGCTCCCTCATCCGCGCCATCGACGGGCTGCGCCGGCCCGGCGGGCGCACGCTGATCGACCTGGAAACGCCGGAACCGAGCGCGCTCGCCGCCACGCTGGTGGAGGCGCGCCTGTTCGATCCCGAACGCCCGGTCCCTGCGACGGAGCTGGTGGGGCGCGTCCTGCCCTCCCTCATCCCGCGGCGCCGCGCCTGGATGGTGGCGCTGGCGGCGCTGCTGGTGCTGGGCGGGGTGTTCGCGCTGTGGCGCATTCCGGGGCTGGCCGAATGGGCGCGGCTGGACCGCGTGCTGGCGATGGTGCAGCAGGTGCGCGCCATGGCCTTCGGCCCGGTGCTGCTGGTGGGGCTCTATGTGCTGGCCGGGTTCGTGGTGTTCCCGGTGGTGGTGCTGATCGCCGCCACCGCCATCCTGCTGGGCCCGGTGGAGGGGTTTCTCACCGCCATGGCCGGGTCGCTGGCCTCGGCCAGCGTGCTGTTCTGGGTCGGACGCAAGCTGGGGCGCAAGCATCTGGAGCACGTCGGCGGCCGCACGCTGGCCAAGGTCGGCAGCCGGCTGGCGGAGAAGGGAATCGTCGCGGTCGCCACGATGCGGGTTGTCCCCGCCGCCCCCTTCACCGTAATCAATCTCGTGGCCGGGGCTTCGCGCCTGCGGTTCACGGACTATATCGTCGGCACCGTCGTCGGCATGGCGCCGGGAATCCTGGCGTTCAGCCTGCTGGGCCACCAACTGGCGCGCACGCTGGAAAGCCCGACGGGGACGGACGTGGCGCTGCTGGCCGGGGTGGCGGCCGTGGCGATCGGGCTGGGGTGGGCGGCCAACCGGCTGCTGGTCCGGGCCTCGGAAAAGTGACAAATCAGGGGGACGTGCGACCGTGATCCGATTCAGTCGAGAGCGCATCGAGCGGTTCGCGTCGGCGCTCAAGGCGCGCCGCGCGCGCCGCCGCGGCCGGCCGCCCGACGTGCGCCGCGCGCCCGTGCCGGAAGGCATGGCCGCGTTGGGCATCGCCAGCTGGAACATCCATTCCTGCGTCGGCCTGGACGCCCGCTTCGCCCCCGACCGCATCGCCGAAGTGATCCGCAGCCTGGACGTGGACGTGATCGGCCTTCAGGAGGTCGGCTGGCACCACCGGGGCGAGGTCGGGCTGGACCAGTTCGAATACCTCGGCAAGGCCACCGGCCTCACCCCCTACGCCGCCCCCACCAAGCATCACGCCCGCGCGCATTACGGCAACGCGCTGCTCACCCGCCTGCCGGTGCTCTCCGTGCGCCCGCTCGACCTCTGCGTCGGCCGGCGCGAGCCGCGCGGCGGGATCGAGGCGGTGCTGGCGGTGAATGGGAACCCCGTGCGCGTCATCGCCGCCCACCTCGGCCTCGACCCGTGGGAGCGCGCCAACCAGATCGCCCGCATCCTGGCGGTGGTGGACGAGCGGCCGGACCTGCCCACGGTGTTCATGGGCGACTTCAACGAATGGACGCCGACCTCGCCGCGCCTGCGCCGCCTGGCCGAGGCGTTCGACGACTGGGCCAGCCCGCGCAGCTTCCACGCCCGCCTGCCGACCCTGCGCCTGGACCGACTCTACGTCCGCGGCGGCCTGAAGCTCTGCGCCTTCGAGGCCGTGCGCACCACGGTGACCCGCCGCGCCTCGGATCACCTACCCCTGCGCGCGGTCGTTGCAGTGCCGTAATAAAATACCCTCCCCTGCGCAGCTCTCGCCGGATCTTCGATCCGGCTGACGCGACAAGCGGATCCTCTGGATCCGCTGAGAGCGGGGGAGGGTGGCCGAGCGAAGCGCAGGCCGGGTGGGGGCACGAGTCGGCGCGGCGAGCGCCCTTACCCCGTCGTCACGAAGATCACGCCCAGCACCAGGATCGCCATCACGGCGGCACCCCACACCCAGGCGCGTTCCGACTCGCCGGCCTTGCCGGTGACGATGTGGCCGGTGGCGGTGGAGGCATCGGTCCGGGGGCCGTGGTCTTCCGGGCGGCGCGGGTCACCCGGCGGCGTGAAATCATCGACGGACATGGCGGCGCCATACAGTTGTCGGTCCGGAACGACTCAACCGCGCGCCGCCGCCCCGGTTCCCGCCCGATATGCCACCGGCCGTAGCGCGTGCAGCAGCCAAACCAGCAGCGTCACCACCAGGATGGCCCCGGCCTGGTGCGCCGCCGCCACCGGGATCCACACCACCGTCAGCAGCGTGGCGATACCCAGCGCGACCTGCGCCAGGATCATCACCCCCAGCAGCGACGCCACCCGGCGCGCCTGTCCCGGCAGGCGGGCCATGTGCACCCGCCCGACCAGCGCCAGCACGACCGCGGTGGTGACCAGCGCCAGCACGCGGTGGATCAACTGCACCGCCGCTGTGTTCTCGAACGCGTTCAGCCACCAGGGCGTCAGCGTGCCGATCTCCGGCGGGATCCAGTGCCCCGCCATGTCCGGGAAGGTGTTGTAGGCGTATCCGGCGCGGATGCCCGCCACGAAGGCGCCCCAGGCGATGGTCGCCGCCACCGCCGCCAGCGCCCAGCGCGCGTGCCGGCGCAAGGGTGCCGCCTCCGGCCGCCAGCCGGCCAGCGGCAGCGGGTCCAGCAGGCCCAGCGCCACGCGCAGCATCAGCGCGTAGATCAGGATCGCCGCCCCCAGGTGCAGCGCCAGCCGGTAATGGCTGACGTTCGGCGCGTCCGACAGGCCGCTCATCACCATGAACCAGCCGATGGCGCCCTGCAGCCCGCCCAGCACGAACAGCCCCGCCAGCTTCGGCGCCAGCGTGCGCGGGATCATGCCGCGCGCCAGGAACCACAGGAACGGCAGCAGGAAGGCCACGCCGATCAGCCGGCCCCACAGGCGGTGGAACCACTCCCACCAGAAGATCCGGCGGAAGCCGTCCAGGTCCATGCCGGCGTTGAAGATGCGGTATTCCGGCGTCTGTTTGTACAGGTCGAAGACGCGCTGCCACTCCGCCTCGCCCAGCGGCGGGATGAAGCCGATCAGCGGCTTCCATTCCACCATCGACAGCCCGGATTCGGTCAGCCGCGTGATGGCGCCGATCACCGCCATCGCCAGGACCATGGCACAGCACGCCAGCAGCCAGACGGCGACCGGCCGCGTGTCGGGGGCGACGCGCGCGGGCGCGTCGTAAGTCACGGTGGTCAAAGGGGGCCCCTCGCCTGTTTCTCTTTGTTGGCGAAAGATATGGTGCGTGCCTCCCCCACACGTCAAACACTTGGCGCGTGAAGAAACCTCGTGCATCGGCGGGCGTGTTGGCGTGAAATGATCGGCACCCCCGGCAGCGGACGGTTGCGGCATGGCGGACCTGGTTCTGGGCTTCGGCCTCGGCTTTGCTGACCTTTACGAGCGCGACGGCCTTCTGGCGCTCGACCGCGCTTTTCTGGAGCATCTGGCGGCGGCCGACGCTGTACTGGCCGACCGCCTGACCGCCGCCCGCACGGCGCCGGACGCGCTGGACCGCGCCGCCGAGAGCGCGCTGCTGATCACGCTGGCCCCGCACCTGGACGACTTCCTGGGCGAACTGTTCGGTATCCGGAACGAGTTGAACGAGCTGCGCGCCCGCCACCACGAGCTGGCGCCGCTCTACGCCGCCAAGCGCCTGTTCGTCCAGCGCCGCGCCGCCAAGACGGTGCCGGTGGAGCAGGCGGCCGCCCTGGACGGTGCCGAACTGACCGCGCTGATGGAGGACTGGCTGGGCGAACCGCTGAGCGAGATCGGCTTCGCCCGGCAGGTGCTGGCCTGGATGGACGCCGAATCGGACCACGCCGACCGGCTGGAGGGCGCCGCCCGCTACGCCGCCTGGGCGTTGTTCAGCGCCGCCGGCCGCGCCCGCCACGGCTCCGGCGTGCTGTTCCAGTTGCCGCACCGGACCGACCCCTTCCACCTCGTTCCCGCCGACACGGTCGACCTGCACGGCCTGCCGGCCATTGCGCTGCCGGAAGGAAAGCGGCGCGCCCGCCAGGGCTTCCACCTGACCGACCCCGGCACCGACCTGGAAGGCGCGCTGGACGAGGCGAACTACTGCATCTGGTGCCACGAGCAGGGCAAGGACAGCTGCTCCCACGGCCTCCCCGACAAGAAGGCCGGCGGCTATGCGAAGAGCGTCTTCGGCGTGACGCTGCACGGCTGCCCACTCGACGAGAAGATCTCGGAGATGCACGCGCTGAAGGCGCAGGGCGTGCCCATCGGCGCGCTGGCCATGGTGGCGGTGGACAACCCGCTGTGCGCCGCCACCGGGCACCGCATCTGCAACGACTGCATGAAGTCGTGCATCTACCAGAAGCAGGAGCCCGTAGACATTCCGCAGGCGGAAACACGCACGCTGAAGGACGTGCTGGAGCTGCCCTGGGGGTTCGAGGTCTACGGCCTGCTCACCCGCTGGAACCCGCTCGACCTGCGCCGCCCGGTGATGAAGGCGGACAGCGGGTACAAGGTGCTGGTCGTCGGGCTGGGGCCGGCCGGCTTCACGCTGGCGCACCATTTGATGAACGACGGGCACGCGGTGGTCGGCATCGACGGGCTGAAGATCGAGCCGCTGCCGGCCGACCTGTCCGGCGTGCTGCCCAGCGGCAAGCGGGTGGGGTTCCGCCCGGTGCGCGACGTGCGCGACCTGTTCGACCGGCTGGACGAGCGCGTCATGGCCGGCTTCGGCGGCGTGGCCGAGTACGGCATCACCGTGCGCTGGAACAAGAACTTCCTGAAGGTGGTGCGGCTGCTGCTGGAGCGGCGCCGGCGCATAACCATCGTCGGCGGCGTGCGCTTCGGCGGCACGCTCACCCTGGACGACGCCTTCGCGCTGGGCTTCGACCACGTGGCGCTGTGCATGGGGGCCGGCAAGCCCACCGTGGTGCCGATGAAGAACGGCTTGGCGCGCGGCGTGCGGCAGGCGTCGGATTTCCTGATGGCGCTGCAGCTGACCGGTGCGGCCAAGACGGAGTCCGTCGCCAACCTGCAGGTGCGCCTGCCCATCGTCGTCATCGGCGGCGGCCTCACCGCCATCGACACGGCGACCGAGGCGCTGGCCTACTACCCCGTCCAGGTCGAAAAGTTCCTGACCCGGTACGAAACCCTGGCGGCCGAACGCGGGGAGGACGCCGTGCGCGCCCGCTGGACGGCCGAGGAGGCCGCCACCGCCGACGAGTTCCTTACCCACGCCCGCGCCATCCGCGCCGAACGCGCCGCCGCCGTGGCGGAGAACCGGCCGCCGCGGATCGGCGCGTTGCTGGACGGCTGGGGCGGCGCCACCATCGCCTACCGCCGCCGCCTGATCGACGCCCCCAGCTACACCCTGAACCACGAGGAGGTGGCGAAGGGCCTGGAGGAGGGCATCCGCTTCGTCGAATCCGTCACCCCGACGGCCGTCGACATCGACCATTCCGGTTCCGCAACGGCCCTGCGCCTGACCCGCGCCGACGGGACGGACGCCGCGCTGCCCGCGCGCACCATCCTGGTCGCCGCCGGGACCCAGCCCAACACCGTGCTGGCGCGCGAGGAGCCGGACTGGGTGGAGCTGGACGGCCGCACCTTCCGCGCGCTGGACGAGGACGGCGCCCCCGTCACCCCCGAACGCATCGCCAAGCCCGCCGCCGCGCGCGTGCTGATGAGCCGGTCACCGGACGGCCGCTGGGTGTCCTTCTTCGGTGACCTGCACCCGTCCTTCTCCGGCAACGTGGTGAAGGCCATGGGCGGGGCCAAGCGCGGCTATCCGGTGGTCAGCCGGGCGCTGGCCAAGCGCCCGCCCACCCCGGTGCCGGCGGCGCAGCTGGCGCAGGAGCTGAACGCCATCCTGCGCCCCTGCGTGCACAGCGTCACCCGCCTCACCCCCACCATCGTGGAGGTGGTGGTGAAGGCCCCGGCCGCCGCGCGCCGTTTCGAACCCGGTCAGTTCTACCGCCTGCAAAACTACGAGACGCTCGCCTACCGCTCCTGCAACACCACGCTGGCGATGGAAGGGCTGGCGCTGACCGGCGCCTGGGTGGACAAGGCCAAGGGCCTCCTGTCGCTGATCGTGCTGGAGATGGGCGGCTCGTCCGACCTGTGCGCCGTGCTGAAGACCGGCGACCCGGTCGTCGTCATGGGCCCGACCGGCACGCCGACCGAGATCCCCAACGGCGGCACGCTGGCGCTGGTCGGCGGGGGCTTGGGCAACGCCGTGCTGTTCTCCATCGGGCAGGCGGCGCGGGCCAGGGGCTGCCGCGTCGTCTACTTCGCCGGCTACAAGCGGATCGAGGATCGTTACAAGACCGAACAGATCGAGGCCGCGGCCGACCGCGTGGTCTGGTGCTGCGACGAGGCGCCGGGCTTCGCGCCCACGCGGCCGGGCGACCGGACCTTCGTCGGCAACATCGTGCAGGCCATGCACGCCTACGCCACCGGCACGCTCGGCCCCGCCGACATCCCGCTGCCGGAGGTCGACCGCCTGATCGCCATCGGCTCCGACCGCATGATGGCGGCGGTGGGTGCGGCGCGGCACGGCGTGCTGAAGCCGTACCTGAAGCCCGGGCACACGGCCATCGGCTCCATCAACTCGCCCATGCAATGCATGATGAAGGAGATCTGCGCCCAGTGCCTGCAGCGCCACGTCGATCCCGTGACGGGCGAGGAGAGCGTGGTCTTCTCCTGCTTCAACCAGGACCAGGACCTCGACCGCGTCGACTTCCCCGGCCTGGGCCAGCGCCTCGCCCAGAACGCCGTGCAGGAAAAGCTGACCGCGCAATGGATCGACCGCTGCCTGCGCGCCATGGGGGCGCGCAGGCCGTAACGCCGTCCGTCAGCCTTCCGTCACGCCGGCCTGCGGCTGGACGGTGTCGCTCTGGAACAGGGCGGCTTCGGCGGCGCGGCGGGCGACGAGGCCGGGCAACTGCTTCTTCTCGCCGCCCACGGTGCAGTACACCCACTTGCCGAACTCGCCGGCCGCACCTTCGTAATCCTTGGCGTTCAGCTTCTTCAGCAGGGTCGAGGACTGCAGGCTGCCCGCCCCCAGGTTGAACACGAAGCTGGCCAGCGCGCCGCGCTGGTCGTCGTTCAGCGGCACGGTCGTCAGCCGGTCCACCGACGCGGCGGCCGACGTCAGGTCCTGCTGGAGGAACTCGTCGGCCTGCGCCTGCGTGATGGTCTGGCCCATCTGCACGCCGGCGGTGTGGCCGTAGCCGATGGTCGCCACGCCGGCCGGGCAGCGGTAGGCGTTCAGGTACAGGCCTTCGAAGTGCTTCACCAGGTCGACGGCGGCCTGGCAGACCGGCTTGGTGGCGGTGGAGGTCGGCATGGCGTAAGGGCTCCCTAAGCGAGAATGGGACACGAATGATGCCCCGAGCCTAGTCCATCGCACGCGCTGCTGAAATTTAAAATGTGCGACAAAATGTGACGCATGTCTGAGTATGGAACTCGGCCAAGCCGTCACCGCGGCAGTTCCTCCAGCGCCTTCAGCAGGAAGAACAGGCCGAACAGCATGGCGAACAACCCGGCGATGGTGGCGAACTCCAGCACGGCCCGGCTGAACCAGGGGTCATGCTCCTTCTCATACTCGCACATCACGGCAAACCTCCTCGCGGTCGCGGTCTCAAGCAATTGCCTAAAATTTTATACGAACACGAGGGGGCGGGCTGTGACGGCGGTCACAGCCCCGCGAAAATCACTCCGGATCGACCCGTATCCCTACTGCCAGCGGAACTCCGCGTTCACGTGCCGCAGCTCGCCGGGGGTGATCAGGCGCGTGGTGGCCAGCTTCACGGAGTGCAGCTTGCCCTCCAGGTTCTTCTCCCAGAAAGTCAGGAACCGGCGCAGCACGGGGTATTCGGGCGCAAGGTCGAGGTCCTGCCAGACATAGCTTTGCAGCAGCGCCGGATGGTCCGGCAGGTGGTACAGGATCTCGGCGGTGGTCAGGCGGTAATCGCGCAGCTGAAGGGCCAGTCCGGTCATGCGGAACCTCCGTCGTGGTGGATCCTGGCGGCGTTCCCGGTTGTGCCATCGTCCGCCAGCGTGCCGTTCCCCTGAACAACGCGCAACGGGAAATTCCGTTCCAAATCAATTCGTTAGCAGCATGTTGCGGCGAGTGCTGCCAGGATTTCGCACAAATCCAAAAACGACCCTCTTGAATCCCGCGCGCCACTCGATTAGCTGTCTGGCACTCACCGGGGGTGAGTGCTAACAGCGCCGCTCCCGCAACCGCATTCCTTAATGAGCCTTAGATCTCAGGAGGCACGCATCATGAAGTTCCGTCCGCTGCACGACCGGGTCGTCGTCAAGCGTCTGGAGTCCGACACCAAGACCAAGGGCGGGATCATCATCCCCGACACCGCGAAGGAGAAGCCCCAGGAGGGCGAGATCATCGCCGTCGGCGCCGGTGCCCGTGACGAGAGCGGCAAGATCGTCGCGCTCGACGTCAAGGCCGGCGACCGCGTCCTGTTCGGCAAGTGGTCGGGCACCGAGGTCAAGATCGACGGTCAGGATTTCCTGATCATGAAGGAGAGCGACATCATGGGCGTCATCGAGGGCTGATTGCTCTCTGCCGCCTTTTGACGTCACGAAGACCATAGAGAATTAAAGGAATCGAGACATGGCTGCCAAGGAAGTCAAGTTCTCCGCCTCCGCCCGCGAGAAGATGCTGCGCGGCGTGGACATCCTGGCCGATGCGGTGAAGGTCACCCTGGGTCCGAAGGGCCGCAACGTCGTCATCGAGAAGTCGTTCGGCGCCCCGCGGATCACCAAGGACGGCGTGACCGTCGCCAAGGAGATCGAGCTGGCCGACAAGTTCGAGAACATGGGCGCCCAGATGGTGCGTGAGGTCGCGTCGAAGACGAACGACCTGGCCGGCGACGGCACCACCACGGCGACCGTTCTCGCCCAGGCGATCGTCCGCGAGGGCGTGAAGTCGGTGGCCGCCGGCCTGAACCCGATGGACCTGAAGCGCGGCATCGACCTGGCGGTCGAGACCGTCGTGGCCGACATCAAGGCCCGCGCCAAGAAGGTCACCACGAACGCCGAGATCGCCCAGGTCGGCACCATCTCCGCCAACGGCGAGCTCGAGATCGGTCAGAAGATCGCCGAAGCCATGGGCAAGGTCGGCAACGAGGGCGTCATCACGGTCGAGGAGTCGAAGAGCCTCGAGACCGAGCTGGACGTCGTCGAGGGCATGCAGTTCGACCGCGGTTACCTGTCGCCGTACTTCATCACCAACGCCGACAAGATGACCTGCGAGCTGGACAACCCGTTCATCCTGCTCCACGAGAAGAAGCTGTCGGGTCTCCAGGCCCTGCTGCCGGTTCTCGAGTCGGTCGTGCAGTCGTCGCGCCCGCTGCTGATCATCGCCGAGGACGTCGAGGGCGAGGCCCTGGC
>NZ_DASPMG010000364.1:0-2109 GCF_035627195.1 Azospirillum sp. | reverse complement strand
GCCGGCCAGTTCGCCCTTCTGCAGCATGCGGGTCAGCGCCGTCTCGTCGATCACCTCGCCGCGCGAGGTGTTGACGACGTAGCAGTGCGGGCGCAGCAGCTTCAGCCGCCGTTCCGACAGCAGGTGGTAGGTGGCCGGCGTGTGCGGGCAGTTGATGGAGATGACGTCCATCCGCGCCAGCATCTGGTCCAGGCTCTCCCAGTAGGTCGCCTCCAGCTCGTGCTCGACGTCCGGGTGGACGCGGCGGCGGTTGTGGTAGTGGATGGACATGCCGAAGGCGCGGGCGCGCCGCGCCACCGCCTGGCCGATGCGGCCCATGCCCAGGATGCCCAGGCGCTTGCCCCAGATGCGGTGGCCCAGCATCGTCGTCGGCCCCCAGCCCTTCCACTGGCCGGAGCGCACCAGCCGCTCGCCCTCGCTCAGGCGGCGGGCGACGGCGAGGATCAGCGCCATGGTCATGTCGGCGGTGTCCTCGGTCAGCACGCCCGGCGTGTTGGTAACCGTGATGCCGCGCTCGCGCGCCGCCTTTAGGTCGATGTGGTCGACGCCGGTGCCGAAGGAGGCGATCAGCTTCAGCTGCGGCCCCGCGGCCTCGATCACCGCGCGGTCGATGCGGTCGGTCACGGTGGGGACCAGCACCTCGGCGGTCTTCACCGCCGCCATGGTCTCCTCGTGCGTCAAGGGCACGTCGTCCGGATTGAGGCGCGTGTCGAACAGCTCCATCATCCGCGTCTCGACCACGTCCGGCAGCTTGCGGGTGACGACGACCAGCGGCTTCTTCTTGTCGGGCATCGAACGGTGCTCCCTCTTCCCCCCAGCCATGAGCCATAGCAAGCGCCGCGCGCCCCTGTCCAGAGGTGCACCCGGTCAGGCCATGAAGAAGCGGGCGTGCCGGGGCGGGTGTGACGAAGACGGGACGGGACGGGCGCGGCCTTGCCCGGATGGAGTACCCCTAACTATAGTGATCGCACGCGCGGGGTTTCCACCTTATACCGGGGGCCGGCTCCGCATTCCTGCTCCGTTTCCGCTGCCGAGGTCCGTCGATGCTGTCCGGAATCCGTCTCGCGCTGGCCGTCGTGGCTCTGGCCGCCGGCCTGTCGGCCGGCCCGACGCCGGCCGCCGCGGCAGAAGGCGGGGGCAAGGACAAGGGGCCGCTGAAGACCACCGGCCTGCCGCTGCCGCGCTTCGTCACGCTGCGCTCGGGCGAGGTGAACGTGCGCACCGGCCCCGCCACGACCTATCCGGTGGAATGGGTGTTCGTGCGCAAGGAAATGCCGGTGGAGATCACGCAGGAGTTCGACACCTGGCGCCGCATCCGCGATTGGGAAGGGGCGGAAGGCTGGGTGCACCAGAGCATGCTGTCCGGCAAGCGCACGGTGGTGGTGATGGGCGACGTCCGCTCCATCCGGCGCGAGCCCAGCCCCGCCGCCCCGGCCGTGGCCCGCGCCCAGCCCGGCGTCATGGGCTGGCTGCACAAGTGCCAGGGCGAGTGGTGCCAGGTGGACCTGAAGGGCTACAAGGGCTGGATGCTGCGCAGCGAAGTGTGGGGCGTGTACGCGAACGAGAAGTTCGAGTAGGCGACGAGCCCCCACCCCAACCCTCCCCCGCTGGGCAGGGGAGGGGGTATGTCTTCACGCGAAATCCTTCGCCAGCTCCTCGCGCACCACGTCGGGCATCACGGCCATGTGGCCGTAATTCTCGTGGCCGAAGGCGACGATGACCTGCGCGCCGGGCGCGCGGAAGGCCGCCACCTGCTCCGGCGTGAAGTCGAAGTGCATGAAGTGCACGGACGAGGTCTTGCCCTGCTCGTTGGTGCGCTCGATGTCGCCTTCGGGGCGGCCCTTGATGGTGTGGCCGGCGAACTGCAGCGTCATCGTCTCTTCCACGCCGCCGAGTCGGGCCAGCGTGTTCTGCCGCTGGACGGGGTTGTCGATCTCGAACATCACCGTGGCGACCAGCTCGCTGCCCTTGGGGATCAGCGGGTTGTAGGCGCGCAGCTCGTCCGCGATCTGCTCCTCGCCGCCGCGCTCGATGTACAGCATCTCGTGGATCTGCTGCCACATCGTCTCGTAGTTCTCGAAGTAGAAGGTGGCGACGGGGCCGACGGAG
>NZ_DASPMG010000363.1:0-3883 GCF_035627195.1 Azospirillum sp. | reverse complement strand
GCAGGGCATGGATTGGGAAAACGTGAAGTTCTTCCTGGCGGTCGCCAGGGAGGGCACGCTGGCCGGGGCGGGCCGGGCGCTGGCGGTGAAGCACTCGACCGTGCTTCGCCGCATCGCCGCGTTGGAGGACGGCATCGGCATCCGCCTGTTCGAGCGGCACCCGACCGGCTACGTGCTGACCGCCGCCGGCCGCGAGATGCTGGACGGCGCCAAACGCATCGAGGAGGAGATGGCCGGCGTGGAGCGCCGCCTGTCGGGCCGCGACCGGCGGCTGAACGGGCATGTGCGCCTCGCCACGCTGCCGGTGCTGGCGCCCTGGGTGTGCGGGGCGCTGGCCGGATTCCGCGCGCTGCACCCAGGCATCACCGTGGAGGTGGACGTCTCGGCCGAGGTGCTCAGCCTGCCCCGGCACGAGGCGGACGTGGCGCTGCGCGTCACCGCCAAGCCGCCGGACAGCCTCGTGGGCCGGCGCATCGCCACGCTGGCGCACGGCGTCTACGCCGCGTTGTCCCATCCGGCGGCGTCGGCCGCGGCACCCGACCTCATTGCGCAGGACTGGGTGAGCCACGGCGACAGCCGCGCTGACACGCCGCAGGCGCAGTGGGTGCGCGCCAACGTGCCGGAGGAACGCATCGTGCTGCGCAGCAATTCCACCGGCCTGCTGGTCAGCGCGGTGCGCGCCGGCATCGGGCTGGGCGTGCTGCCGTGCTACCTGGGCGACGGCGATCCGGCGTTGCGCCGGCTTCGGCTGATCCGCGGGCTGGGCTACGAGATGTGGCTGCTCACCCACCGCGACCTGCGGCAGACGCCCCGCGTGCGGGCGCTGATGGACTTCATGGCGAAGAAACTGGCGCAGCACCGCGCCCTGATCGAAGGCCGGGTGGCCGACGCGCCGGAGTGATACGCCCTGTGCGGCTACGCACAGCCGGCGTGCCGGGTTGGTGTCTCGGCCGCCGCGCGGCGGCGGGGCAGGATGGGGGCGTTCCGTCGACCATCCCGTACGAGCCTCCATGTCCATCGCCCTTTCCCAGTTGCGGCGCACCCCGCTGCTCGCGGCGTCCGCGCTGGCCGCCGCCGGCCTGTTCAATCGCCCTCCGTCCGCCGCTGGAGATGCCGGCGGACGATGCGCGCGTCCTCGCCCTGGCGCTGGCGGCCATCGCCGGCTGGGCCACCGGCGTGCTGCCGGGGCACGTGGTGGCGCTGGGCTTCTTCGCGCTGGCGACGCTGACCGGCGCGGCGCCGGCCGCGGTGGTGTTCTCCGGCTTCCAGTCCTCGGCCTACTGGCTGATCTTCGGCGGCCTCGTGCTGGGCGTGGCGGTGCGGCGCAGCGGCCTGGGGCCGGTGCTGGCGGGGCGGCTGACGGCGCTGTTCGGCGCCACCTACGCCGGCACCATCGCCGGTATGGTGGGGCTGGGCGTGGCGCTCAGCTTCGTCATGCCGTCGGCGCTGGGGCGCACCACCTTCCTGATGCCGATCGCCGCCGCCGTGGCCGACCGGTTGGGCTTCGCCGAGCGCAGCGCCGGGCGCACCGGCATCGTGCTGGCCGCCGCCTTCGGCACCCAGGCGCCGAGCTTCGCCATCCTGCCGGCCAACGTGCCGAACGCCGTGCTGGCGGCCAGCGCCGAGGCGCTGCTGGGCCAGGGCTTCAGCTATGGCGCCTACCTGCTGCTGCACTTCCCGGTCCTGGGGCTGCTGAAGGCGGCGGCGATCGT
Organism: Azospirillum sp.; assembly: GCF_035627195.1. Lineage (GTDB taxonomy): Bacteria > Pseudomonadota > Alphaproteobacteria > Azospirillales > Azospirillaceae > Azospirillum. The sequence goes on along the minus strand of NZ_DASPMG010000363.1, from coordinate 2,171 downwards.
CCTCATCCTCGCCCGGCTGTTCCGCGACGCGGTTCCGGCCACCGTCGCGGCACCCGCCGCCGGCCCGCTGACGCCGGAGCAGCGGCGCGTCGCGCTGGTGCTGGCGGTGGCGCTGGCGCTGTGGGCGAGCGATTCCCTGCACCACCTGCCGCCGGCCTGGGTCGGGCTGGCGGCCGCCGCCGCCTGCTTCCTGCCGCCCTGGCGTCTGGTGCCGCCGGCCGCCATCGACGGCGAGATGAGCCACGGCGCGCTGCTGCACGTCGCCGGCCTGATCGGGCTGGGCGCGGTGGTCGCCGCGTCGGGGCTGGGCGCCCGGCTGGCGGGCGGCGCGCTCGCCCTGCTGCCGCTCGACCCGGTCGCACCGCTCGCCAACGTGGCGATCCTGGCGGGGCTGACCATGGCGGTGGCGCTGCTGACCACGCTGCCCGGCGCGCCGGCCGTGCTGACGCCCCTGTCCCCCGACCTCGCCGCGGCGAGCGGACTGCCGGTGGAGGCGGTGCTGATGGCGCAGGTCCTGGGCTTCTCGACCGTGCTGCTGCCCTATCAGGCGCCGCCGCTTGTCATCGCGCTGCACATGGCGAAGCCGCCGGCCGGCGCGCTCCTGCGCTTCTGGGCGGCGCTGACGGGCACCACGCTGCTCGTCCTGCTGCCGCTGGACCTCCTCTGGTGGCGCCTGCTGGGCGTTGCCTGAGCCTTTCCCCTCCCAACCGCAAGAAGGAGTTTGCGTATGAGCAAGAACTGGCCCGAGCGTCTGGCCGAACTGAAGGGCGCCGTCGCCACGCTGCGCGCCGGCCATCCCGAGGTGATGAAGACCTTCGGCGCGCTGTCCGCCGCGGCGATCGAGTCCGGCGCGCTCGACAGCCGCACCAAGGAACTGATCGCCCTGGCGGTCGCCGTGGCGGCCCGCTGCGAGGGCTGCATCGCCACGCACGCCGAGGCGGCGCTGCGCCACGGCGCCTCGCGCGCGGCGGTGCTGGAGGCGATGGGCGTTGCCGTGTGGATGGCGGCCGGGCCCGGCGTGATGTACGCCGCACAGGCGTTGCAGGCCTACGACCAGTTCGCCGGGGAAGGCACCGCCGCCTGACCTGCAGGCCGCGAAGGCGGCGTGCGAGGAGGTTGCGGAACAGGGCTGCCCGGCGTCCATCTTGCCGCGGGCGCGGATTGCGGATTCGCAAGGTGGGTGGCGGTGGGCAGACCTGGCCTTGTCCCCGCGGGCGCGCCGCACCCGGCGGCTCGCCGGAGCACGACTGCGGCGTCGAATTCGTGGCGTGCGATCAGGTGACAGTCCGGTTCGCGACGCCCGAAGGCCGCACCGTCCGGTTCTGTCCGGCATCATCCAAGCCCGAACGCCCATACCTGAAAACGACAAGGCCCGAAAACGACTAAGGCCCGCACGAGGCGGGCCTTAAGTCATCGAAGTCGCTGGCGTCCCCACGGGGATTCGAACCCCGGTTGCCGCCGTGAGAGGGCGGTGTCCTAGGCCTCTAGACGATGGGGACGTCGTAGCGGCGTGGGCGGTTATGTAGCCGACCGCCCGGCGCCGATCAAGCGCTTTTTTTGGAAAAATGACGCGCCGCGGAAAGAAACTCCTCCACGGCCGCAGCGGGCGTGTCGAACGCCGTGATCAGGCGCACCAGCCCGCCCTCCCAGCGGTAGAAACGGAAGCCGGCCGCCTCCAGCCCGGCGATCACCGGTTCCGGCAGGCGCGCGAACACCTCGTTGGCCTCCACCGGATACGCCAGCTCCGCCCCCGGCAGCGCCCCGAGTCCGGCCGCCAGGCGGTCGGCCATGGCGTTGGCGTGCGCCGCGAGGCGCAGCCACAGGCCGCCCGCCAGCCACGCGTCCAGCTGCGCCGACAGAAACCGCCCCTTCGACACCAGATGCCCGCCGCGCTTGCGCAGGTAGCCGAAATCCTCGGCCAGCGCCGGGTTGAAGAACACCACCGCCTCGGCCGCCAGGCAGCCGCCCTTGGTGCCGCCCAGCGACAGCACGTCCACATCGGCCCGCCATGTCAGCTCGGCCGGGGTGCAGCCCAGGCGCGCCAGCGCGTTGGCGAAGCGCGCACCGTCCATGTGCACGGCCATGCCGTGGCGGTGCGCCACGTCGGCCAGCGCCTCCACCTCCCCGGGGCGGTAGACGGTGCCGGCCTCGGTCGCCTGAGACAGGCTGAG
>NZ_DASPMG010000362.1:0-2408 GCF_035627195.1 Azospirillum sp. | reverse complement strand
CAGGCGGTGGAGCGCGGCGCGCCGCTGATGCTCCTTGAAGCCATGAAGATGGAGCACACCATCAAGGCGCCGGCCTCCGGCACCGTGTCGGCCGTCCACTTCGCGGTGGGCGATCAGGTGTCGGAAGGCATGGAGCTGCTGGTCCTCGACGTGGAAGGGGAGTGAGATGCGCCTGCCGCCGAACGTCCGTCTGGTCGAAATGGGGCCGCGAGACGGCCTGCAGAACGAAAAGCAGATCGTCCCCACCGCCACCAAGGTCGAGCTGATCCACCGCCTTGCCGACGCCGGGCTGACGGTGATCGAGTCCGGCAGCTTCGTGTCGCCCAAGTGGGTGCCGCAGATGGCCGACACGCCGGAGGTCTTCGCCGGCATCCGGCGCAAGCCGGGCGTGCGCTACACCGCGCTGACCCCCAACGCCAAGGGCCTGGAAGGGGCGCTGGCGGCGGGGGCGGACGAGGTGGCGGTGTTCGGCGCGGCGTCCGAAAGCTTCTCGCAGAAGAACATCAACTGCTCGATCGCCGAGAGCCTGGAGCGCTTCGCCCCGGTGATGGCGGAGGCGAACGCGAAAGGCATCCCCGTGCGCGGCTACGTCAGCTGCGTGCTGGGCTGCCCGTACGAAGGCGAGATCGCCCCGGCGGCGGTGGCCGAGGTGGCGGCGAAGCTGTTCGACATGGGCTGCTACGAGGTGTCGCTGGGCGACACCATCGGCACCGGCACGCCGGCCAAGGCGCAGGCGATGCTGGCCGCGGTGGCGGAGCGCGTGCCGGTGGAGAAGCTGGCCGTGCACTTCCATGACACCTACGGGCAGGCGCTGGCCAACATCCTGGCGTCGCTGGAAATGGGCGTGGCGGTGGTCGACAGCTCGGTCGCGGGCCTGGGCGGCTGCCCCTACGCCAAGGGCGCTTCGGGCAACGTGGCGAGCGAGGATGTGCTATACATGCTCAACGGGCTCGGCATCGGAACCGGTGTCGACCTCGACCGCCTGATCGCCGCGGGGGCGTTCATCAGCGAGGCGATCGGCCGGCCGACGGCGTCCAAGGTGGCGCGCGCCCGCGGCTGCGCATAAGGACGCAGCGGACCGCGAAGGGAGTGAAAAACATGACCTACAAGAACCTGCTGGTCCACCTGGACGACGGCGAGCGGGCGAACGCGCGCCTGGACATCGCGATCAACCTCGCCAGGGACTATGGCGCCAAGCTGGTCGGTCTGTTCGCCAAGAGCGAGCAGTCCGGACCCAGCCTCGTGGCGCGCCGCGCCAGCGAGCACCTGACCCAGGCCGGCGAGGCGGTGCGCGCCGTCTTCGAGGAGAAGACCCGGGCGGCCGGCGTGCAGGCCAAATGGTGGCAGCTCAGCCACGGCGAATACGCGCACGTGGTGGGCGAGACGGCGATCTGCTCGCGCTACAGCGACCTCGTCGTGCTGGGCCAGCACGAGCCGGAGGACGCCCGCGTCCCGCAGGAGCTGATCGAGGAGGTCGTGCTGAACTCCGGCCGGCCGGTCCTGGTCATCCCCTACATCCGCACCTCGCCGCACGTGGGCGAGCGCGTGGTCGTCGCCTGGAACGCCTCGCGCGAGGCGGCCCGCGCCATCAACGACGCGCTGCCGCTGATGCGCCGGGCCAAGTCGGTGCTGGTGCTGGCGCTGCACCCGCCGCGTCCGGAGATCGACATCGGCGGCGTGCCGCCGGTGGACATCATCGAGCACCTGGCCGACCACGGCGTCACCGCCCAGCTCGACCGCATGTCGGTGGAGAGCATCCTGCCGATGGACGCGGTTCTGTCGCGCGTGTCGGACGAGGCGGCGGACCTTCTCGTGATGGGCGGTTTCGGCGGCTACGGCAGCCACCCGTTCCCGTGGCTGAACCGCGGTTCCAACACCCGGCACATCCTGCGCCAGATGACCGTCCCGGTGCTGCTGTCGCATTGAGGGCGTAAAAAGCCCCTCTCCCTTGAGGGGAGAGGGGTTGGGGTGAGGGTGGTTACGGGCGGCAGCCCGGAGAAGAGTCTCTTCCGCCCTGCCGGGCGTAAATACCCCTCATCCCAACCCTTCTCCCTCAAGGGGAGAAGGGCTTTTCACCTCAAATACACCGTCCCCCGTCCACCTCCATGCACACGCCGGTGAGGAACTCGGCCTCGTCGGAGCATAGGAAGAGGGCGGCGTTGGCGATGTCCTGGGGCAGGGACAGGCGGCCCAGCGGGATCGTCGCCTTGAACTGGGCGCGCTTCTCCGGCGTGTCCTCGCCCATGAACAGGTGCAGCATGCCGGTCTCGCCGGCCACCGGGTTCAGCGCACACACACGGATCCGGTCGGGCGCCAGCTCCACCGCCATGGACTTGGTCAGCGTGATCGCCGCTCCCTTGGAGCCATTGTACCACGTCAGCCCCGGCCGCGGGCGCACGCCCGCCGTG
>NZ_DASPMG010000361.1:0-4386 GCF_035627195.1 Azospirillum sp. | reverse complement strand
CCACCGGGATCTGCCGGAACAGCCCCTCCATCATGGTGGCGTAGCGCTGCGTGTAGTCGAGCGTCGAGCCCTCGGGCGCGATGGCGATGCCGACGATGGTGCCGCGGTCCTCGACCGGGGCCAGCTCGGATTTCAAGTTGGTGAACAGCCAGTAGCTGGCCGCCGCCACCAGCGCGCCGACCAGCAGCACCACCGGGCGTGCCTTCAGCGACAGGCGCAGCAGCGCGCGGTAGCCGTTGGTCAGCCCGTTCAGGAAGCCTTCGATGAGGTTGTAGAGGGCGTTGTGCTTGGTCTGGTGCTTCAGCAGCTTGGAGCACATCATCGGCGACAGCGTCAGCGCCACGAAGCCCGACACGATCACCGCGCCGGCCAGCGTCAGCGCGAACTCGGTGAACAGGCGCCCGGTGCGGCCGGTCATGAAGCCGATGGGGGCGTACACGGCCGCCAGCGTGATGGTCATCGCCACCACCGCGAAGCCGATCTCCTTCGAGCCCTTCAGCGCCGCCTGGAAGGGCGGCATGCCCTCCTCCACGTGGCGGTAGATGTTCTCCAGCATGACGATGGCGTCGTCCACCACGAGGCCGATGGCCAGCACCATGGACAGCAGCGTCAGCGTGTTGATGGAGAAGCCGAACGCGTACATCAGCGCGAAGCCGCCGACCAGCGACACCGGGATGGTCACCAGCGGCACCAGCGTGGCGCGGAACGAGCGCAGGAAGAAGAAGATAACCAGCACCACCAGCACGATCGCCTCGAAGATCGTGCTGAACACCGCGTCGATGGACTTGGAGATGAAGACGGAGCTGTCGTAGGCGACGTCCACCTCCATGCCCTCGGGCAGCGCGGCGCGGATCGCGGGGAAAGCACCCTGCACCGCCTTCGACACGTCCAGAGGGTTGGCGGTGGACTGCTTGACGACACCGATGGCGACGGCGCCGCGGCCGTTGAAGCGGGCCGACACGCGCTCGTCCAGCGGGCCCAGCTCGGCCCGGCCGACGTCCTTCAGGCGGACGAGGTAGCCGTCGACGTCGCGCAGGATCAGGTCCTCGAACTGCGCGGGCGTGCGCAGGTCGGTCTCCGACACCACGGTGAACTCGCGCGCCTTGCTCTCCACGCGGCCGGCCGGGATCTCGACGTTCTGCTTGCGCAACGCGCCTTCCACGTCCTGCGGCGTGATGCGGTAGGCGGCCATGCGCTGCGGGTCGAGCCAGACGCGCATGGAGAAGCGCCGCTCGCCGAAGATGCGCACCTGCGCCACGCCGGGCAGGTTCTGCAGGCGGTCCTTGACGTAGCGGTCGGCGAAGTCGGTGACGTCGAGGGGCGAGTGCCGCTCGTCGGAGGAGAAGGCGAGGTAGATGATCGGCTGGGCGTCGGCCTCGACCTTGGCGATGACCGGCTCGTCGATCTCGTTGGGCAGCAGGTTGCGCACGCGCCCGACACGGTCGCGCACGTCGCTGGCCGCGACGTCGACGTTGCGGTCCAGGCGGAAGCGCACGGTGATCTGACTCTTCTCCTGGCGGCTGATGGAGGACATCACGTCGATGCCCTCGATGCCGGCCAGCGAATCCTCCAGCGGCTGCGTCACCTGGCTTTCGATGATCTCGGCCGACGCACCCTTGTAGGTCGTCTCGACGGTGACCACCGGCTCGTCGATCTTGGGGTATTCGCGCACCGACAGGCGCTGGTAGGAGACGATGCCGATCAGCATCAGGGCGAGGCTCATCACCGTCGCCAGGACGGGACGGCGGATGGAGATGTCGGAGAGGACCATGGCGTCAGCCCCCGGCCGGCTTGTTGCCGCCGGCCTGCGGGCCGGGCGGCGGCTTGCTGAGGTCGATCACCATCACCGGGGCGCCGTCGCGGATCTTCAGCTGGCCGGCGGTGACCACCACGTCGCCGGACTTCAGACCGTCGACGATCTCCACCTCGGCGTTGCGGCGCTCGCCCAGGCGCACCTTGGACTGCTTGGCCTTGCCCTCGACAACGGTGAAGACGAACTGGTCGTTGCCGAAGGCGACGATCGACTGCTCCGGCACGATGATGGCGTCGTTCTGCACGGTCAGCGTCAGCGACACGCGGGCGAACAGGCCGGGGCGGAGCGCATGGTCGGGGTTGGGGACGCGGGCGCGCACGGCGAGCGCGCGGCCGTTCACGTCGATCAGCGGGTCGATGGCGTAGACCTCGCCCGCGAACTTGCGGCCGCCGAAGGCGTCCACCGACAGCGCCAGCGTCTGGCCGACCTTGACCGCCGGCAGGTACGCCTCCGGCACCCGGAAGTCGAGCTTGAGGGTGTCCACCGCCTCCAGGTTCACGATGTCCTTGCCCGGCTGCACCACGTCGCCGACGGAGACCTTGCGCAGGCCCAGCACGCCGTCGAAGGGGGCGGTGATGGTCAGCTTCTCCAGCTGCGCCTGGGCCAGCTGCACGGCGGCCTGGTCGGCCATCAGCTTGGCCTGCGCCTGGTCGCGGGTGCGGGCGGTGCCGGCGTTGCGGCTCAACAGCTCCTCCGCGCGGGCCAGCTCGGCGCGGTCGAAGGCAATGCTGGCCTGCGCCTGCGCCAGGGTGGCGCGCGCCACCGAATCGTCCAGGCGGATCAGCACCGTGCCCTTGCGGACGCTCTGCCCCTCCTGGAAGGGGATGTCGGCGATGCGGCCGGCGACCTCCGGCCGGATGACGACCGATTCGTTGGACAGCAGCGAGCCCACGGACGTCACCGTGCGGGCGATGGTGCCGACGCGGACCGGCACCGCCTCCACCGGCATCGGCGGCATGGCGCCGCCCGGACCGCCCGGCCCGCCGGGGGCGGCGGCCGGCTTGGCGCCGCCGGCCGACAGGGTCGCCTTCAGCCCGTTCAGGGTGCCGCCCTGGACGACGAAGTACCAGTAGGCGCCGCCGGCGAGGGCCAGCAGGATCAGGATGGCGACGAAGCGGAGCGTGTGGCGCATGGTACGGCGTCTCAGAAGGCGGAAGCGTGAAACTGAACTATATCGTTCAGTTCAGTCGGCTTGTCGAGACGCTTGCGTACGTACCTTACCGCAGGCGCGAAGAATGTTGCCGTGGGTCGGGGGATGGAATCAGCGGCCGGGCGGCGTGCAGACGCAGGCGATGCCCAGGCTGCACCCGCTGTCGTCCGGGGCGCCGCCGCGCAGCACGACGCGCCCGCCGGGGCCGCAGTCCACAATCAGGTCGGCCGGTTCGCCGGGGGCGAGGCGGTTGGCCGCCAGCGGGCGCACGGCGCCGCCCGCCAAGTCCACGCCACGGGCGCAGCAGGGCGCCTCGCCGGCCGGCAGGACGGCGCGGATGCGCCCCTCCTCGATTCGCACGTCGGCCAGCGCCGTGCCGTCGGGGTCGGCCGTCAGGCCGGCGGCGCCGTCCACGGCCTGCACGGGCACGCGGGCGCGCTTGAGCCAGTATTTGTCAGCGGAGAAGGAGCGGGCGTCGGTCATCGCTGCAACGCGTTCGCAATCGATGCGTCACCCTACCGTCACATTGGTAAACGAAGGCTTGCCGGGGCGGGCGTTCCGGCGGGATGCTGGGGGCCGCATCACCAGCGACGGTGCCCTATCCATGCTGATCGCCCAGATCACCGACCTGCACGTCACCGCCCGCGGCACGCGCGTGTTCGACGCGGTGGACACCAACGTGCACCTCGCCGCCGCCGTGGCGCACCTGAACGCGCTCACGCCCCGGCCGGACCTCGTCATCGCCACGGGCGACCTGGTGAACGGGCCGAAGCCGGGCGAGTACGACATGCTGGCGGAACTGCTGGCGCCGCTGGCGATCCCGCTGCGCGCCATCCCCGGCAACCACGACGACCGCGCGTCGCTGCGCGCCCTGTTCCCGGCGCTGCCGCAGGGCGGGGAATTCCTGCACCACACGGTGGAGGAGGGGGCGGTGCGCGTCGTCCTGCTGGACACGCAGGTGCCGGGCGCGGTGCACGGCGAACTGTGCGCCGGGCGGCTGGGCTGGCTGGCGGACCGGCTGGCCGAGGCGCCGGAGCGGCCGACGCTGATCGCCATGCACCACCAGCCCTTCACAACCGGCATGGCCGGCCTGGACCGCATCGGCTGCCGGGGTGCGGAGGGGCTGGCGGGATTGGTGGCGCAGCACGGCAACGTGCTGGGCGTGGTGTGCGGGCACGTGCACCGGCCCATCGCCACGCGCTTTGCCGGCACGGTGGCGTTCGCGGCGCCGTCCACGGCGCACCAGTTCGCGCTGACCCTGGACCCCGGCGCGCCATTCCGCTGGACGCCGGAGCCGCCCGCCGTGGCGCTGCACCAGTGGCTGCCCGACGGGACGCTGGCGTCGCACCTGAGCTATGTCGGCGAGGGGTACGAGCCGCGGGATTATCGGTGAGGGGTGGATTCAAACCCTCCCCCAGCCCCG
>NZ_DASPMG010000360.1:0-9641 GCF_035627195.1 Azospirillum sp. | reverse complement strand
GCACCGTGGGCCGGTTCAGGCGCAGCCACGCGACGGCGCCGTCGCGCGTCAGCAGGACCGGTGCGGTCTCCTGGTTCGACAAGTCATCCTCCCCTGTTCTTTCCCGGCTCTTCGGCCTTTGTCTTCTCGTCGTGCGCGGTCAGCTCGGCGGCGGGTGCGCGCTGATGTGGTCGTGGTACAGGCGCTCGACCGGCTGGCCGAGGTCCTTGGCGAGGCGCTCGAACCCCCGGCGGTAGTCGGCGACGTGGCGGCGCATCCACAAGCCCGCCTCATGCGCGTCGCCGGCCTTGATCGCCTCGTAGACGCGGGTGTGCGCCTCCACCATGCGGTCGGCGGCGGTGTCCACCTCCTCCCCCAGCATCTGGGAGGTCGGCTGGAACAGCAGGCCCAGCGGTTCGCGCGACAGCTGGAGCACGCGGTTGCCCGACGCCTTGCCGATCAGGGCGTGGAATTCCGTGTCCAGTTCGGAGAGCAGCTTGGGGTTGCCCAGCGCCTTGCGCGACTGCGCGATGTTCTCGCCCAGCGCCGCCACCACGTCGGGCGTGGCGTGGGTGCAGGCGAGTTCGGCCGACAGCGGTTCCAGCGCGTTGGTTACTTCCCACAGCTCGCGGAAGGTCACCTGGTGCAGGACGAGCGCGCGGCTGATTCGGCTGGCGAGCTTGGTGTAGCGGGGTAGGCTGGCGATTAGCCGGCGGCTGCTGTCGCGGCGGATCAGGCCGGACTGCTCCAGCAGGCGGATGCCCTCCCGCACCGTGGACCGGTTGACGCCGAACTGGCGGACGAGGTCGGCCTCCGTGCCGACCGGGTCGCCCGGCGCCAGCCGGCCGGACACGATCTCACGCTCGATCGCCTCCGCCACCCGCTGGTAGGCGGGGACGTGGTCGATGCGCTCGAACAGCCCGGAGGCTGGTTCTCCCTGACCCGGCAAGGATTCCATTGCCGACGGCCCTCCCTGTTGGCCGCATTTTTGTTTTTGGTGTTGGTTTCTGGTGTCCGTTTGGCGGACTGTTGGTTTGTCCGACAAAGGTAGGCGGCCAAGGTCCGGCTTGTCAAGTTGTTCGTTGTGCGAACGAATGGTTGGGGTGCTTCGAGCCCCTCTCCCCTCGCGGGAGAGGGGTTGGGGAGAGGGGGGAGGCTCGGAGAGCCGAAAAGAGATTCTTTCTCCGCCCTGCCGGGCGTAAATCCCCCTCTCCCCAAACCCCTCCCCCGCAAGGGGGGAGGGGCTTTTCAAGTGATTGCCCCAGTCGTTAGCCGATCAACGCCACACCCAGGTGGCGTTCCAGCAGGGCGTGGTCGGCGCGGGCGGCGGCGGCCTTGCCCAGGTGCACGGCGCGGCCGCGGTCGAGGATCAGCACGTCCTCGCAGAACTCGAGCGCGCGGTCGATCTGCTGTTCGACCAGCACCACGGTCATGTCGATGGCCGACAGTGCCTGCATCAGCTGGTCGCAGACCACCGGGGCCAGCCCCTCCAGCGGTTCGTCCAGCAGCAGCACGGACGGGCGGCCGAGCAGGGCGCGGGCGACGGAGAGCATCTGCTGCTCGCCCCCCGACAGGGTGGCGGCGTTGTTGCGGCGGCGCTCCTTCAGGCGGGGGAACAGGGCGTAGGCCTCCTCCAGCGCCGCGCGCGGGCGGCCCTTCAGGCCGGTGACGAGGTTCTCCTCGACGCTCAGGGAGCGGAAGACGTCGCGCGTCTGCGGCACGTAGCCGAGGCCGGCCAGCGCGCGGCGGGAGGAGGGAAGGGCGGTCAGGTCCACGCCGTCCAGCGCGATCCGGCCGGCGTGGCGGGTGGTCTGGCCGACCAGCGTCGCCATCAGCGTGGTCTTGCCGACGCCGTTGCGGCCGAGGATGGCGAGCCGGCCGCCGGGGGGCACGGTGACGCTCAGGTCCTCCACCACGCGGGTGGCGCCGTAGCCGGCGGTGAGGGCGGCGATCTCAAGGAGCCCGGTGCGCATGCTCGCGGCTCCCCAGGTAGACTTCGCGCACGCGCGGGTCGGCGGCGATCTCGCGCGCCGTGCCGCTGCACAGCAGGCGGCCCTGCGCCAGCACGACGATGCGCCGGGCGAAGCGGAAGACGAGGTCCATGTCGTGCTCGATCATCAGCACCGCGAGGTCGGCCGGCAGGCGGTCGAGCGCGTCGAGGATGCGGCGGCTCTCCGCGTGCGGCACGCCGGCCGCGGGTTCGTCGAGGACCAGCACCTTGGGCTTCAGCGCCAGCGCCAAAGCGATCTCCAGCAGGCGCTGCTGGCCGTAGGCCAGCGTGGCGACGGTGGTGCCGGCGACGGGGGCGAGGCCCAGCGTGCCCAGCAGGGCGGCCACCTCGTCGGCGAGGCCGGGGATGCGGCGGAGGGAGGCGAAGAGGCTGGCGGTGCGCCCCTCCCGCTCCAGCACGGCCAGTTCCAGGTGCTCGCGCACGGTCATGCCGCGGAACAGGCGGGCGACCTGGAAGGTGCGCACAAGGCCCAGGCGCACGCGGCGCTGGGCGGAGAGGCGGGTGACGTCCTGGCCGTCCAGTTCGATCCGGCCCTGGTCGGGCGGGATGACGCCGGTGACGAGGTTGACGAAGGTGGTCTTGCCGGCCCCGTTCGGGCCGATCAGCGCGCAGCGGTCGCCGGGGTGCAGGTCGAGGTCGATCTCGGAGGCCGCGGCGACGCCGCCGAAGCTCTTGGACAGGCCGCGGACGGACAGGCGCGGGGTCATGCGCGGACCCCCGCGCGGCGCAGCCGGATGCCGGCGCGCTCCACCACGGCAGCGATGCCGCCGGGGGCGAAGAGGACGACGCCCATCAGGAACAGGCCGATGAACAGCATCCAGTGGAACGGGTCGGTGGCGGCCAGGATGTGGTGGATGACCATGAAGGCCACCGTACCGATGATGGCGCCGCAGAGCCGCCCCGCACCACCCAGCACCAGCATCACCAGCGCCTCCGCCGACCAGGAGAAGCCGAGGCTGTCCAGCCCGACGATGCCGGTGGACACCGCCGTCAGCGCGCCGGCCACCCCGGCGAAGACGCCGGAGATGGTGTACATGGCGACCAGATACCGGCGCGGCGAGCCGCCGAGTGCGGCGACGCGCAGCGGATCCTCCCGCACGCCGCGGCAGGCGAGGCCGAAGGGGGAGCGGACGATGCGCTGCGCCACCAGGAGGCCCGCCACCAGAACGGCCAGCGCGAACAGGTAGGAGGTGCGGCCGTACAGGTCGAAGCGGAAGAGGCCCAGCACCGGATCGGGTGCGATGCCGGACAGGCCGTCGCTGCCGCCGGTGATCCAGCGCGCCTTGTTGGCGACCTCGTGCGCCATCTGCGTGACGGCGATGGTCAGCATCAGCAGCGCCAGCCCGTGCGCGCGCAGGATCAGGGCACCGGTGGCCAGCGCGATCAGCCCGCCCGCCACGCCGCCGATGAGCAGAAGCACCATGGGCTCGGCCACCAGATGGACGGCGGCGATGCCGGCGGCGTAGGCGCCGGTGCCGAACAGCGCCGCCTGCCCCAGCGTCGCCACCCCGCAGTAGCCGAGCACGAGGTCCAGCGACAGCACGTACAGCGCCGTCGCGGCGATGCGGGTGAGCAGGCCCAGATCCTCCGGAAACAGCCAGAAGGCGGCCAGCCCGGCGGCGGCGAGCGTGGCGGCGCCGGCCGTGTCGCGCAGCTGCGGGCTCACGCCGTCCTCCGCCGGAAGAAGCCGTTGGGCCAGCGGAACAGGATGAGGATCATGGCGGCGTAGAAGAAGAACTCCCCGAAGTCCGGGATCAGGTACTTGCCGGCGGTGTCGATGATGCCCAGCGCCAGCGCCGCCCCGGCGGAGCCGAAGACGCTGCCCGCCCCGCCCACGGCGACGACCGCCAGGAACAGCACGATGTAGCGGATGGCGTAGTATGGCTCCAGCGGCAGCAGTTCCGCCCCCAGGATGCCGCCGAGTGCGGCGAGGCCGACGCCCAGCGCGAAGGTGGCGGCGTAGAGCCGTTCGGTGCGGATGCCGAGCGCCGCGGCCATGGCCGGGTCGTCCACCGCGGCGCGCAGCTTGACGCCGAAGTCCGTGCGCTCCAGCAGCCACCACAGGCCGGCGATGGCGGCGACGCCCACGGCGATGACGAAGGCGCGGTGGGTCGGGATGGCCTTGGGCCCCAAATCCACCACGCCCTCCAGGTAGCCGGGCAGTGGAATGCGCTTCAGCGTCGGGCCGAACAGGTAGTTGATGCCGGCCACCACCACGAAGGTGAGGCCGATGGTCAGCAGCACCTGCGCCAGTTCGTTGGCGGAGCCGTAGATGCGGCGGTAGAGCAGGCGTTCCAGCGGCAGCGCCAGCGCCACGGTGAGCAGGATGGCCCCGGCCGCCGCCGCCTCGAACGGCAGGCCCAGGCGCTGGGCGGCGAAAGAGGCGAGGTAGCCGCCCACCATGGCGAAGGCGCCGTGCGCCAGGTTCACCACCCGCATCAGGCCCAGCGTCACCGACAGGCCGACCGAGATGATGAACAGGATCATGCCGTAGGCGACGCCGTCGATGGCGATGCCGAGGACCGTCTGCATGGGAGGCGCGTCACTTCCCCAGCTTGTAGCCGTAGTCCGGCTGGGCGGCGAAGGTCTCCTTCTCCGTGTTCTGCAGCTGTCCGTCCACCCGCTCCGTCACCCGCAGGTAGACGTTCTGGACGACGGTGCGCGAGTCCGGGTCGAGCTTCAGCGGACCGCGCGGGCTTTCCCAGCTCAGTCCCTTCACCGCCTCCACGGCCTTGGCGCCGTCGGGCTTGCCGCCCGTCGCCTCGACCATCTTGTAGATCAGGTGCGTGCCGTCGTAGGCGCCGACCGAGGTGAAGGTGACGGTGTCGGCGTTGCCGAACTTCTCCTTGTGCTTGGCGACGAAGGCGCGGTTCAGGTCGGACTCGTGGGCGCGGCTGTAGTGGAAGGCGGTGGTGATGCCGACCGCCGCGTCGCCCAGGGCCGGCAGGTCCGGTTCCTGCGTGATGTCGCCGGGGCCGAAGAACTTGATCTTGTCCTTCAGCCCGTTGTCGGCGAAGGCCTTGGCGAAGGCCAGCGTGGTGGGGCCGGCGGGGAGGAAGGCGTAGATGGCCTCGGCGCCCGAATCACGGATGCGCTGCATGAAGGGGGCGAAGTCGGTGGATTTGAGGGGCATGCGGATGGAGTCCACCACCTGCCCGCCGGCCTTCTCGAACGTCGCCTTGAACGCCGCCTCGCCATCGAGGCCCGGCCCGTAGTCGCTGACCGCCGTCACCACCTTGCGCACGCCGGTCTTGTACACGTGCTGGGCCAGCGGAACGGTGGCCTGCCAGAGGGTGAAGGAGGTGCGCACGTACAGCGGCGACTTCTCCGTGATGGCGGAGGTGGCGGCGTTGAAGATGACGCAGGGGACCTTCGCCTCGTCCATCAATGGCGCCACCGCCAGCGCGTCGGGCGTGAAGAAGAAGCCGGCGAGGTACTGCACCTTCTCCTTGACGATCAGTTCCTGCGCCAGCGCCTTGGACTGCGCCGGGTTGGCCTGGTCTAGGTCCTTGTAGACGAACTCGATCCTGTTGCCGCCGGCGCTGTCGCCGTGCATGGCCTGATAGACCTCGACCGCCTGCTTGAAGGTCTGGCCGGCGGTGGCGAACGGGCCGGAGAAAGGGCCGATGACCCCGACCTTCACGGTCGCGGCCCAGGCTGGAGCCGCCGCCATTGCCGCCGCGGCCGCGGCGCCGAGCAGGAGTGCGCGCAGTTTTCCCGTCATTGTCCCCTCCCTGGTGGCCTGGGCATGCGGGGGCGAGGCCGCCACCCGGATTCCGGCGATTTTGACGATTATCTTGCACGGATATCGGCCGGTCCGCCACTTGACAATCGCTCGCATCACAGATCATCGTGCGTACAAACAATAATGTGGATGCGGAGAGCGCATGCCCTTCGTTCGCGCGGCGGACCTGACGGTCCATTACGATCTGAGCGGGCCGGCCGGGGCGCCCGTCGTGCTGTTCGCCAACTCGCTGGGCACCAACTTCCACGTCTGGGACCCGCAGGCGGCGCATCTGGCGGGGCGCTACCGGGCGCTGCGCTACGACATGCGCGGGCACGGCCTCACCGACCTGACGCCGGTGGGGGACGGCTACCTGATCGGGCAGCTGGCGGCGGACGCGCTGGCGCTGCTGGACGCGCTGGGGATCGGGCGCGTGCACGTCTGCGGCCTGTCCATCGGCGGCATGGTGGCGCAACTGCTGGGCTCGGTCGCGGCGGAGCGGGTGGCCTCGCTGGTGCTGTGCGACACCGCCAGCCGCATCGGCCCGCCGCAGATCTGGGACGACCGGGTGGCGGCCATCCGCCACGACGGCCTCGCCTCCCTGCGCGACGGCGTCATGGCGCGGTGGTTTACGGAAGCGACGCGGGCGCAGCGCCCGAACCTCGTGCGCGGGGCGGCCAACATGCTGACCCGCACCCCGGCGGAGGGGTACGTCGGCTGCTCCCTGGCGATCCGCGACGCCGACCTGCGGGAGGATGCGGCGCGCATCCGCTGCCCCACGCTGGTGCTGGTCGGCGACCAGGACCTCGCCACCCCGCCCGCGGCGGCGCGGGAACTGGCGGCCTCCATCCCCGGCGCCCGGCTGGCGGTGATCGAGGGCGCGGGGCACATCCCGACGCTGGAACAGCCGGACGCGGTGAACGCGCACCTCGCCGCCTTCCTGGCGGAGGTGACGGCACAGGAAGGGACCGGACATGGCGGATGACGCCTTGGAACAGGGACGCGCGGTGCGCACCGCCGTCCTGGGGCAGAAGCACGTGGAGCGCGCGCGCCAGCGCGCCACGGGGTTCGACGCGGAGTGGCAGGACTTCCTGACGCGGCAGGCGTGGGCGGCGGTGTGGACGCGCCCCGGCCTGGACCACCGCACGCGCAGCATGCTGACCATCGCCATGCTGGCGTCCCTGGGACACGAGGAGGAGCTGAAGCTGCACATCCGCGCCACCAGGAACACCGGCGTGACGCGCGAGGAGGTGAAGGAGATCCTGCTGCACCTCTCCGTCTACGCCGGAGTGCCGGCGGCCAACACGGCGTTCCGCGTGGCCCGCGCGGCGTTCGAGGAGATGGACCGGGAGGAGGACGGCTGATGACCCGGCCGCAGCCCTACGCCCGCCCGCAGCCCGGCGCCAACCCGCCGCACCGTTTCCCGGCCTACGGCAGCACGGTGAAGCGCGCGCCGCGCCGGGCGCCGGTGCGCATCGAGCAGACGCTGTCGGAGGTGACGGGACCGCGCTTCGACACGGATTGGGCCGGGCCGGAGCGCGTGGACCTGA
The DNA here is from genome assembly GCF_035627195.1 of Azospirillum sp. Classification (GTDB taxonomy): domain Bacteria; phylum Pseudomonadota; class Alphaproteobacteria; order Azospirillales; family Azospirillaceae; genus Azospirillum. The sequence continues at coordinate 2,377 of NZ_DASPMG010000360.1, read as the reverse complement.
CCCGGCAGCACGCGGGTGCGCCGATCGGCGAGCGCATCATCGTCGCCGGGCGCGTGCTGGACGAAACCGGGCGCCCGGTGCCGCGCACGCTGGTGGAGGTGTGGCAGTGCAACGCCGCCGGCCGCTACGCCCACCCCGGCGACCAGCACGACGCGCCGCTGGACCCCAACTTCACCGGCTGGGGGCAGGCGCTGACGAACGAGGCGGGCGAGTACCGCTTCCTCACCATCCGGCCCGGCGCCTACCCCTGGCGGAACGAGCCCAACGCGTGGCGGCCGGCGCACATCCATTTCTCGCTGTTCGGGCCGGCTTTCGCCACGCGGCTGGTCACGCAGATGTACTTCCCCGGCGATCCGCTGCTGCCGCTCGACCCCATCTTCATGAGCACGCCGGACGCGGCCGCCCGCGAGCGGCTGGTGGCCCGCTACGACCACGGCCTGAGCGAGGCGGAATGGGCGCTGGGCTACCGCTTCGACATCGTGCTGCGCGGCCGGGACGCCACGCCGATGGAGGCGTGAGATGACGGCCGGCACCACGCCGTCGCAGACCGTCGGCCCCTTCTTCCACGAGGCGCTGGACCGCCCGGCCTGGGGCGACCTGACGGCCGGCGGCGCGCGGGGGGAGGTGATCCGCATCGAGGGCCGCGTGCTGGACGGCGACGGCGTGCCGGTGACCGACGCGCTGCTGGAGATCTGGCAGGCCGACACAGGCGGGCGCTACGCCCATCCGGAGGACACGCGGGAGGGGGCGCCGGACCCGAACTTCCCCGGTTTCGGGCGCGCCGCCACGGACGGGACGGGGACGTACCGCTTCACCACGGTCCGCCCCGGCCCGGTGCCGGGCAACGGCAACGCGATGCAGGCGCCGCACATCCTGGTGTCGGTCTTCGCCCGCGGGCTGCTCGACCGGCTGGTGACGCGGATCTACTTCGCCGACGACCCGGCCAACGACACCGACCCCGTGTTGAACGCCATCGCCGACCCGGCCGCGCGCCGCACGCTGCTGGCCGCGCGGGAGGATGCGGGCGGGGTGGTGACCTACCGCTTCGACATCGTCCTGCAAGGCGACGGCGAGACGGCGTTTTTTGAGTTCTGAAGACGGGTGTTCGTAGATTGGGTTGAGCGCCAGGGAAGTCCAACGTGTGCGCGGCGCCAGGGACGTTGGGTTTTCGCCTGCGGCTCAACCCAACCTACGAAGGTGCGAGGCGGAATGGCATGACCGACGTGCTGCATGGCGACCCGCTGCTCGATCCGCTGTTCGCGACGGCCGACGCGGTGCGCGCGTTCGCGCCGCGGGCACGATTGCAGGGGATGCTGGATTTCGAGGCGGCGCTGGCGCGCGCGGAGGCCGCCGTGGGCGTCATCCCGGCGGATGCCGTGCCGGCCATCGCGGCGGCGTGCGACGCGGCGCTGTACGACCTTGCGGCGCTGGGGGCGGAGGCGGCGTCAGCCGGCAACACGGCCATCCCGATGGTCCGGCACCTGACGCGCCGGGTGCAGGCGGCGGACGCCGGGGCGGCGCGCTACGTCCACTGGGGCGCCACCAGCCAGGACGCCACGGACAGCGGGCTGATGCTGCAGCTGCGCGCCTTCGCCGACGCGCTGGAGGAGGATCTGGCGCGGCTGGCGGACGGGCTGGCGGCCCTGGCGCGGGCGCACCGGGCGACGCCGATGGTGGCGCGCACCTGGATGCAGCACGCGCTGCCGACCACCTTCGGGCTGAAGGCCGCCGGCTGGCTCGATGCGCTGAACCGCGACCGGGACCGCGTCGCGGCGGCGCGCGCGCAGTTCGCGCTGCAGTTCGGCGGGGCGGCCGGGACGCTGGCCTCCCTGGGCGACACGGCGCTGCCGGTGGCCGAGGCGCTGGCGCGGGAGCTGGATCTGCCGCTGCCGACGGTGCCCTGGCACGCGGCGCGCGACCGGGTGGCGGGGTTCGGCGCGGCGCTGGGCCTGCTGGCCGGCACGCTGGGCCGCATCGGGCGCGACCTGTCGCTGATGATGCAGGCGGAGGTGGGCGAGGCGTTCGAGCCGGCGGCACCGGGACGCGGCGGCTCCTCCACCATGCCGCACAAGCGCAACCCGGTGGCGTGCGCGGTGATGCTGGCGGCGTCGGTGCGGGCACCGGGGCTGGTGGCCGGGCTGCTGTCGGGCATGGTGCAGGAGCACGAGCGGGGGCTGGGCGGCTGGCACGCCGAATGGCAGGCGCTGCCGGAACTGGGGCGGATCGTTGCGGGGGCGGCGCATCACGCGGCCGACGCCGTCGAAAGGCTGGAGGTCGATGCGGGTCGGATGCGCCGCAACCTGGACCTCACCGACGGGCTGATCATGGCGGAGGCGGTGAGCATGGCGCTGGCCCGTCGGCTGGGCCGCATGGACGC
>NZ_DASPMG010000359.1:0-58136 GCF_035627195.1 Azospirillum sp. | reverse complement strand
GCTGTACTGGTGGTACGTCGTCCACCTGTGGGTGGAGGGCGTGTGGGAGCTGGTGATGGCCGCCGTGCTGGCCTTCCTGGTCATCAAGATGACCGGCGTCGACCGCGAGGTGGTGGAGAAGTGGCTGTACGCCATCGTCGGTCTGGCGCTGTTCTCCGGCCTGCTGGGCACCGGGCACCATTACTACTGGATCGGCGCGCCGGGGTACTGGCAGTGGATCGGCTCGATCTTCTCGACGCTGGAGGTGGCGCCGTTCTTCGCCATGGTCGTCTTCGCCTTCACCATGGCGTGGAAGGGGCGGCGCGACCACCCGAACAAGGCGGCGATGCTGTGGACGCTGGGCACGCCGGTCTTCGCCTTCTTCGGGGCGGGCGTGTGGGGCTTCATGCACACGCTGTCCTTCGTCAACTACTACAGCCACGGCACGCAGGTCACGGCGGCGCACGGGCACCTGGCCTTCTTCGGCGCCTACGTCATGCTGAACCTGACCATGATCACCTTCGCCATGCCGAACATGCGCGAGCGGGCGCCGTACAACCAGGTGCTCAACATGTGGAGCTTCTGGATCATGACCTCGGCCATGGCGTTCATGACCTTCACGCTGACCTTCGCCGGGGTCGTGCAGATCCACCTGCAGCGCGTCATGGGCCTGACCTACATGGAGGTGCAGGAGCAGCTGAACCTGTTCTACTGGATGCGGCTGGGGTCCGGCGTGTTCGTGGTGATCTCCGCGCTGATGTTCATCTACGCCACGTTCGGGCCGGCGCGCGAGCAGGTGCCGGGGCGCCTGCGCTCCTCGGTCGCACCGGCGGAATGAGCGGAGCGCCGTCATGGATGCGCGTGACACGGCGGTGGGGGCGGGGGCGGCGGGACCCGCCGCCCCACCGTACTACGCACCGGCCGGCAACGAGGTGGCGCTGTTCGAGCACGCCTGGCGCAACCGCCTGCCGCTGCTGCTGAAGGGGCCGACGGGGTGCGGCAAGACGCGCTTCGTGGCGCACATGGCCGCACGCCTGGGCCGGCCGCTGCACACCGTGTCGTGCCACGACGACCTGACGGCCGCCGACCTGACCGGCCGCTACCTGCTGAAGGGCGGCGACACGGTGTGGGTGGACGGGCCGCTGACCCGCGCCGTGCGCGAGGGGGCCGTCTGCTACCTGGACGAGGTGGTGGAGGCGCGCAAGGACGTCACCGTCGTGCTGCACCCGCTGACCGACGACCGCCGCATCCTGCCGCTGGAGCGCACGGGCGAGGTGCTGGAGGCGCCGGCGGAGTTCATGCTGGTCGTCTCCTACAACCCCGGCTACCAGAACATCCTGAAGGCGCTGAAGCCGTCCACCCGCCAGCGCTTCGTCGCCATCGAGTTCGGCTTCCCCCAGCCGGACGCCGAGACGGCCATCGTCGCCCGCGAAAGCGGCCTGCCGGCGGAGCGGGTGGCGCCGCTGGTGCGGCTGGGCAACGCGCTGCGCGCGCTGAAGGGGCAGGACCTGGAGGAGGGGGTGTCGACGCGCCTGCTGGTCTATTGCGCGGCGCTGATCCGCTCGGGCGTGCCGCGGGACGAGGCCATCCTGGCGGCCATGATCGAGCCGCTGACCGACGACCCGGAGGTGCGCAAGGCGCTGCTGCGGGTCGCCGAGCTGACGCTGGGGTGAGGCGATGGCGGCGTTCTGGGAGCCCGAGGAGTTCGTCGGCCAGCTGTGGCACCGCCTGGTCGGCGATGCCGCCTCCTACCCGCACCATGCGGATGCGGTGGTGACGCTGGAGGAGGTGCGCGGGCGCGTCGGCGTGCTGTTCCGCGCGCTGGGCGGCCCCGGCGCCGTGCGCGTCACAGGGGCCGCGGCGCAGGCGTCCGGCCATCGGCTGGGGCTGAAGCAGCGCCTGGGCCTGGGCACCGAGAAGATGCCGATCGCCCGGTACGACCACGTCACGCTGCAGTTGCCCGAGCGGATCGGCGTGTTTCCTGACCGCGCCGACAACGCGGCACTGTACGAGTGGCTGGCCGCCTTCTTCGTCCACGCCGGGCCGCCGTCGGCCCTGCCAGACGATCCGCTGCAGGCCGACGTGATCCGCCTGCGCGCTGCCCGCGCGGCGACGCTGCGGGCGCTTGCCGGCTGGCCGGGGCTGTGTACGCTGTACGCCCGGCTGGCGGGCGCGGTCGCCGCCGTGCGGCCGGCGCGGCGCCTGCCGAAGGAGGAGCGGACGGTGGAGGACGCGGTGGCGGCGCTGCTGGCCGATCCCAACGCCGCCGCTCACCCGATGCTGGATGAGGCGGTGCCCCCCGGCCGCTTCCGCGCACCGCCCGGCTACCGCCCGTTCCTGCCGGTGCCGCTTTGGGGCACGGTGGACGAGGCGCCGGCCGGGATCTCGCCCGATGAGGCGGACGCCGGGGACGGGGCGGGCGCCGAGGGCGACGGCAAGCGGCACAAGGCGCGGCGGCGGGAGAGCGACCAGACGCAGCGCGACGACCCGCTGATGCTCAACCGCTTCGAGAAGATCCTGGGTCTGGCGGAGATGGTGAACCTCAACCGCAAGACCGAGGATGACGACGCGGAGAACGCCCGCCGGGCCGCCGAGGACCTGGACGAGATCGCGCTGAGCCGGCACGAGCGCACGGCGCCCACCAAGCTGCGCCTCGACCTCGACCTGCCGGCGGCGGAGGTGGAGGCGAAGCCGCTGCGCGCCGAAATCACCTATCCGGAATGGGACTGGAAGCGTCGCCGCTACCTGCCCGACCACTGCCGCGTCATCGCCGAGCCCGCCGCCATCGAGGGCGAGGACTGGCGCCCGGACGAGGACGCGTTGCGCCGCATCCGGCTGGTGCGCCGCCAGTTCGAGGCGATGCGCCCGCGCCGCCGGGTGATGCCGGCCCAGCCGGACGGGGACGAACTGGACCTCTCCGCCCTGGTCCGCGCGGTCGCCGACCGGCGGGCGGGCGGCCCCGGGTCGGAGCGCGTGTACACCGCGGTGCGCACCGTGGCGCGCGACCTGTCGGTGTGCGTGCTGGTCGACGTCTCGCTCTCCACCGACGCCTTCATCGAGGATCACCGCGTGCTGGACGTGGAGAAGGAGGCGCTGCTGGCGCTGACGCACGGGCTGTCTGCCTGCGGCGACGAGCACGCGATCCTGACCTTCACCTCGCACCGGCGGCACCGGGTGAGCGTGCGCACCGTGAAGGCGTTCGAGGAGCGGCTGGACGCCCGCGTGGTGCGCCGTATCCGGGCGCTGAAGCCCGGCAGCTACACCCGCATGGGGGCGGCGCTGCGCCACGCCACGGCCTGCCTGAAGGACCGGCCGCACACGCACCGCCTGCTGCTGGTCCTGACCGACGGGAAGCCCAACGACACCGACCATTACGAGGGCCGCTACGCCATCGAGGACACGCGCGCCGCGGTCCAGGAGGCGCGCCGCGCCGGGTTGCGCCTGTTCGGCGTGACCGTCGACGAGAAGGGGCGCGACTACCTGCCGTACCTGTTCGGGCCCGGCACCTACGCGATCTTCCCGCACGTGGCGCGCCTGCCCGCGGCGCTGCCCGCCATCTACCGCCAGTTGACCGGCTGAAGGAGGCCCCATGAGCAAGTTTGGCATGAGCAAGTTCGCCGCCATCGTTCTCACCGGCCTCGCCGTGCTGTCCGGCCCGGCGTGGTCGCAGGCCAACATCCGGCCCGATCCCACCCCGCGCGTGCCGCCGCAGCCCGGCCAGGCGCTGCCGATGGAGGACGCGCTGTTCCTCAAGGAAGCCGCCGCCGCCAGCCAGGGGCAGGCGGAGCTTGGCCGGCTCGCCGCCGGGAAGGTGGAGGACGAGGCGCTGAAATCGGCCGCCCGCGCCATCGCCGAGCACCACCAGACGCTCGCCGGGCAGCTGAAGCGTCTGTCGGACGGCCGCAGCCTGCCGCCGGCCGAGCAGCTGAAGCCGGAACGGGCCGACGCGCTGGGCGCCGCCGGGGCGGTGACCAACCCGGCCAACGCGCATGAGGGCATGGCGCGCGAGGCCGTGCAGGCGCTGACCGGGGCGAGCGGGGCGGCGTTCGGCAAAGGCTATGTGGAGGCGCAGCTGCGCCTGCACGACCGCATCGTCGACCTTTACCAGACGCAGGCGTCGCACACGCCGGACCGCGAGCTGGCGACCTTCGCCATCACCAGCCTCGTGGGCATCCAGAAGGACCGCGACGCCCTGCGCCGGTTGGCCGGCACCTTCGGGATTCGGGCGCCGGCGGAGGGGCAGGCGGTGCAGTACGGCGATCCGGCCAAGGCGCGCTGAAGCGCACCCGGCTCACCGGCCCTCCAGCTCCGCGACCCGGCAGCGCAGCGCCTTCATCTCGGCGAAGCGCGCGGTGACGTCGCGCAGGCAGGCGGCGATGCCCAGTAGGGCACCGGATTCGTCCAGCAGCGGCACGATGGTGAACTCCACCGAGATGCGGCCGCCGTCCTTGCGGACGGCCGGCGCCGACAGCAGGCTGCCGCTGCCGTAGCGGCTCCGCCCGCTCTCCATCACCCGGCGGTAGCCGTCCCAGTGCGGCGCCCGCTGCTTTTCCGGGATGATGAGGTCGAGGGATCGGCCGAGCGCCTCGTCCGCGCCGAAGCCGAAGACGCGTTCGGCGCCCGCGTTCCAAAAGCGGATGATGCCGTCGCGGTCGGCGTAGATAATGGCCTCGGCGGCGCTGTCCAGCAGCGCGAGGCAGAGGCGTTGTTGGTCGTCGACATCAAGTCCCGTGTTCATCGCGACGTGGTCCATCCCAGATGTTCGGCAGCGTAGGCCAGCAGAACCAGTGCCGCGATCAGCAGCAGGTAGGCGGTCAGCACCACCCGCCAGACCCGCCCGGCGTGTTTCAGCTCCAGGTAATGCAGCAGGATTTCGCGCCCCTTGAACAGCGCGGTCAGCAGCACGCCGGCCGTGCCGGCCACGCCCAGCGACTCCTGCGAAGCCGCCCCGCCGACCACCAGCGCGGTGACCGACAGCGCCAGCAGCACGACCCACGCCAGCGTCAGGCGGTTGATGCCTCTCACCACGGCAGCCCCCTCAACGGATCAGGTAGACGATGGGGTAGAGCAGCACCCAGATCAGGTCGACCATGTGCCAGAAGGCGGCCCCCGTCTCCAGGTTCTCCACGCTGTTCTTCCAGGCCACGACCAGCAGCAGGCCGATACCGAACACCACGTGCAAAGCGTGGAAGCCGGTCAGCATGAAGTACAACCCGAAGAAGGCGTCGCTGTCGATGGTGTACCCGGCGCTGAGCGTCGCCGAGTACTCCATCATCTTGATGACCAGAAAGACGCACCCCACCGCCGCCGCCCCGCAGAACAGCCGCCGTGCCCGGCCGCCCAGCCCGTGCCGCCCGGCCTCCACGCCCAGCGCGGCGACGTAGCCGCTGGTCACCAGCACCAGCGTGTTGAGCCCGCCCAGCAGCCGGTCCAGGTGCGCCTGCCCGGCGTCGAACGTCGCCGGGTCCAGCGTCCGGGCCACCGCGAACCCCACCAGCGCGGCGCCGAACACCGCCAGTTCGCTGAAGATGAGGATCCACATCATCAGGTTCCCCGGCAGGCCGGCGAACCCGTCCTCGTGCGTCCGGTCGAGGGTCAAATTGGTCATGGCGGTTTCCCTATCGCCGGCCTCCCCATCCCCGGTCACAGCCGCGTCAGGCGGAAGATCACGCCGAACATGACGAGCGCGCCCACCTCGGCGACGACCGGCAGCCACGTGGGGTGGAACACGATGCCCAGCGGCATGATGAGCAGGAGGAGGAGCGCCGGAAACACCACGTAAGGGGATTCGGGGCGGTGGGCCTCCGTGTCCGCGTCCGGCTCATCAAGGACGGTCGGCGCGGTGATCGGGGCTTCCAGCGATCGGATGGACATGGTTCACGGGTCTCGTTTGCAGAGGGATGGAAGGGCCCGGCGGAGGTGCCTCCCCGGCCTTGGCGATCGGGTCTGCGGCGATCGGGTCGGCGTCCATCAGGCGGTGGACGCACAGGCCCAGGAGCAGCGTGACCGGCCCGAGCACCCCGGCCATGCAGGCCTCGGCCAACGCGTGGCGGTCGAGGGGCCCGTCCTGCGTCCACCACCAGAGGAAGCCGGCCACACCCGCCGCGTACCAAGCGATGGCGAAGATCGATACGGGCGACATCATGCACCTGCACCGTCAGCCTGGGCCGGAGCCCTGAGAGGACACCGGCGGGAAACAGCCTCGCCGGGCGCGAAGCCACCATAGTTGGCGGCTTGACTTCGAAACAGCGAATTTGTTCGATGGATGCCATCGCTAAATCCGATATGAAGCAACAGGCGCGATCATGGACATCGATCTGGCCCGCACCTTCCTGGAGGTGGCGCAGTCCGGCAGCTTCGTCGCCGCGGCGGAGCGGCTGCACGTCACCCAGTCGACGGTCAGCACCCGCATCCGCCAGTTGGAAGAGCTGCTGGGGGGCCGGCTGTTCGTGCGCAACAAGGCGGGCGCCAGCCTCACGCCGGCGGGCGCGCAGTTCCAGCGCCACGCCGTCGCCATGGTGCGCATCTGGGAACAGGCCCGGCAGGAGGCGGCTCTGCCCCCCGGCCATCGGGCGATGCTGCGCATCGGCAGCGAGGCCGGCCTGTGGAACCGGCTGCTGCACCGCTGGATTCCCTGGATGCGGCGCAACGCCCGCGACATCGCCCTGCGCTGCGAGGTCGGGTTGCCGGACGGCCTGGCCAATGCCCTGCGCGAGGGGGTGCTGGACCTCGCCGTCTGCTATTCGGCGCGCAGCCTGCCGGGCTTGCGCGTCCGGCTGCTGTGCGAGGAGGAGCTGGTACTGTTGAGCGTCGAGGGCCGGGACAGCGGTGCCGCGGACGATGATTACGTTCTCATCGACTGGGGCGAGGACTTCCGACGCCAGTACCGGCTGCACAACGTGGACGCGCCGATGCCGCCCCTGTCCATCTCGATGGGCACGCTGGGCCTGGACTACCTTACCCAGTGCGGCGGGACCGGCCATTTCCCGAAGGCGCTCGCGCAGCCGCTGCTGGACGCCGGCATCGCGCGCGTCGTGTCGGAGGAGCGGCCCTACAGCCTGCCGATCTACGCGATCCACCCCGCCGACGCCGACGCCAGCGTCCTGGAGCCGGCCTTCGCCGGGCTGCGGGCCATCGTCGGGGGATGACCGGGCAAAGGGGGCTTGCCCCGGCGGCGTCAGCCCGGCGTCGCGGCGATGGTCCGGGCGGTGCCCGAGGCGTCGAGAAGCAGGGCCTGCCGGCCGCTGGCGGCGACAGGAACATGGCGGTCGAGAGCGCGTCGGCGATGGTGGCCCGGTCGGCGAGCATGGAGACACTGGCGTGGTGGCTGTGGATCGGCGTCCAACGCGGGCCGAACTGCGGAGCAGATCACGCTATTGATTTCATTGAGGAATCAGGCGGTCAAGCTGGCCTTCTATCGGCGCCTACAGAAGGCCAACCTCGTTATGCGGATTTGCGAATGAAATCAGCCCTGTAGGCTTTGCCGAACCGTGGTCTGCACTTGGGCGCCTATGAACACCCGGGCGTCGTGCAAATCGGCTGGAAGCCGGTCTTGATTTCGGCGCCCGATCCGCCAGCCGTGCCGGCCAGGGATAGGTGAAAACACCTAGGGTACTAAGAAACACCCCCGATTTCCGGCGGCGTCGAATTTCCGTAATCTCAGGATGTTGGCCGGCCAAACAAGGGGCCGGCCAAATCATCGGGTCGAAAAGTCAACAAGCGACATTGCAGCGGCCGTGCCGGGCGTCGGCCCCGTGCGCGCCGGCCATGGACGCCGCGCGCGCCGCGGTCCCCGTGCCGCCGGTCCCGGCATCGGCCGCATCACGCAAATTCATACCGAAAGAGCCCATCATGAAGATTTTTGCGCATGGTGCGTGTGCGGTCGCCTGCATGGCGGCGTTCGCCGCGCTGTCCACCCCGGCCGTCGCGACGGAGGGCGGGGGCGGCGTGTACGGCCAGGGGTCGGAGAGCTTTCTTGCCGGCGCGCTGCCGCCACCCGGCACCTACGTGATCAACTACGACCAGTATTACCACGCCGGGAAATTCAAAGGCGACAAGGCCGGCATTGCCAGCTTCGACGCCACGGTGATGGCCAACGCCACCCGCTTCCTGCCGGTGTTCGACGCGCCGTTCATCGGCGGCGTGTGGGCGATCCACCTCGTCCTGCCGTTCGTCGACGCCCGCGCCGAGGTGAACGGGATGAGCCAGCACAAGTCCGGCCTGGGCGACATCGTCTTCAGCCCGGCGATCCTCGGCTGGCACCGGGGCAACTGGCATTACGCGGTGGGCGTGGACATCGTGGCGCCCACGGGACGCTACCGCAAGACCGACATCGCCAACCTGGGCCGCAACCATTGGGCGATCGAGCCGGTCGTCGCCGTCACCTACCTGAACGAGGCGGGGTTCGAGGCGTCGGTGAAGCTGATGTACGACTTCAACTTCAAGAACAAGGACACCGGCTACGGCTCGGGCAACGAGCTGCACGCCGATTTCCTGGTGGGCAAGCACTTCGGCAACTTCGCCGCCGGGGTGGCGGGATACGCCTACCAGCAGGTCACCGGCGACTATGGCAGCGGCGCCGTGCTGGGGGATTTCAAGGGCCGCGTCTTCGCCCTTGGCCCGAACCTCCGCTACCAGCAGGGCGGGCTTTCGGTCGACGCCAAGTACACCCGCGAATTCGGCGCCGTGAACAAGCCGCAGGGCGACCGGATCTGGCTCAAGCTCGCCATCACGCTCTGAGCGCGGGCGGTCTTCCTCCATCGACACTCCACGATCCCGCGCCTTCGGAATCCGGGCGCGGACAGACACACGGAAAGGTGTGCACCATGATGGACAGTCCAAGCACGCTTCACGACCTCGGCGACGATCACGCCCTGGAGCGCGTACCCGACGGCGACCGCCACACCTGGCTCGACATCTCGTGGAGCACGGTCGGCATCGTCACCACCCTGATCCAGCTTTTCATCGGCGCGCTGGTCACCTTCGTCGGCGGCATGGTCATCGGCCTGACCGCCGGCTTCCTCGTCATGCTGGTCGGCGCCGCCCTGGGCGCCGCGCTCGGCCACATCGCCTGCCGCACCGGCCTGTCCAGCACCATGATCGCCCGGCGCCACGGCTTCGGCGACAAGGGGGCGGTCATCACCTCCTCCATCCTCGCCTTCATGATGATCGGCCTGATCGCGGCGGAGAACGTGCTGCTGTACAAGGGCTTCCTGTTCTTCTTCGGCGCCTCCGACACGCTCCTCAACCAGGTCGTCGCCTATGGCGTCATGACCCTGGCGTGGATCGGGCTGACCGCCTACGGGTTCGATCTGGTGACGCGCGTGGCCTCGGTGACCCTGATCGGCTTCCTGGCGGTGCTGGCCTACATGATGGTGCGGATCGTCGACGCCTCGGGCCAGTCCTGGGTGGGCGTGCTGACCTTCCAGTCGCAGCTGCCACCCGAACAGCTGGCGCTGCTGGGCGCCGAGACGGCGGGCGGCAAGCTGGCCTTCTGCGTGAACCTGCTGATCGGCACGGCCGGCGCCCTGGCGCTGGTCGACGCGGACCTCGGCCGCTACGCGCGCAGCTCGCGCGACATCGGCGTGGCGGCGGTGCTGGGCAACCTGTTCATGGACGTGGGCATGGTGGCCTTCGGCGGCATCGCCATGTACGCGGGCATGCCCAGCCTCATCGAGTACTATGTCAACGTCGAGGGCATGTCGGCCGACGCCGCCGGGCGCATCGCGCTGGAGAACCCGGATCGCGTGGCCGCCGCCTTCATCATCTTCGGCGGCGTCGTCGGGACGGTGCTGATGGTGCTCGCCCAGTCCAAGGCGCAGGTGCTCAACACCTACAGCAGCTCGCTCGCCCTCACCAACCTGGCGGACTCGGTGTTCGCCTGGCGGCCCGGCCGGCTGCTGTTCGTCGTGCTGGCCAACCTGTTCTCGCTGGTCTTCCTCAGCGGCGACATGCTCGTCTGGTTCAACTCCTTCCTGACGATCCTGGGCGTGCTGACGACGTGCTTCACCGGCATCATGATCGCCGACTACTTCGTCGTGGCGCCGGCGCTGGCGCGCCGCGGCCGCACCCCGCGGCAGGAGGCGGTGAACTGGGCCGGCGTGCTGTCGCTGTGCGCCGGCTTCGTACTGGCGCACTACGTCCTGCGGGATGCCGTACCCATCGAATTCTTCACGTCGCTGGGCGTGTCGGCGACGCTGTACCCGCTGCTCCGCCTGTCGGTGCTGCAGCCCAGGCCGGCGCTCGCCCCGGCTCCCGCCGCGTAAGGCCGGCCGCGTTCCGGGCCGCCGTCCGAAAGGGGCGGGCGGCGGCCCGGAACCGCCTTGTCCGGGCGCCGTCCGCCGCGCTACGCTTCAACCTTGACTGGCGCCCGGCCCCCTCATCCGGCAGGACCATGAGCAGCGACATCGACTATCAGGTCATCTGCGAGAACGCTACCGACTCCATCGTCGTCCACGACGAGGACGGCGCGATCATTTACGCCAACGTACGCGCCGCCGGCGTCAACGGCTACACGGTCGAGGAATTCAAGCGGCTGAGCGTCCAGGACATCAGCGCCCGCGGCCCCCGCTACAACAACCAGGCGGTGCGCCGCGTGATGCGGGAGACCATCCGGCGCGGCGCCATGCGCATCGAATGGATGAACCGCACCCGCGACGGGCGCGAATACCCGGTCGAGGTGGAGCTGAAGAGCATCACCATGTGCGGCCGGCCCCGCGTGATCTCGATCGCCCGCGACATTTCCGACCGGAAGGAGCACGAACGGCGGCTGTCGGAGCGGGAGCTGCACTTCCGCAAACTGATCGAGAATTCCGACGATGGGATTGCCATCCTGGAGCCGGGCGGCCGGGTGAAGTACGTCGGTCCGTCGATCCTTCAGCTCACCGGCTACGACGAGGCGGAGTTCGTCCGGCGCAGCTTCCTCGACGTGGTCGATCCGGCCTGCCGGGCCCAGGTCCGCGCCGTCCTGCGCAAGCTCGCGGCCGACGGCCCGGCCACGCGGATGAACTACGGCGTGATCGGCCGCGACGGGCGGTGCCGGGTCCACGAGGCGTCCTTCCAGAACCTGTGCGCCGATCCGAACATCGCCGGCATCCTCGTCAACTTCCGCGACGTGACGGAACGGGTGGAGGCCGAGGCCAGGGAGCGGCGGCACCAGCGCGAGCTGGAGCATCTGGCGCGCCTGGGCGTGATGGGGGAGATGGCCTCCGCCACCGCGCACGAGCTGAACCAGCCCTTCGCCGCGGTGTCCAACTACGTCGGCGGGGTGCTGGCGCGGCTGCGTGCGGGGGTGATGGAGCCGCAGGATCTCGTCCCCGTTCTGGAGAAGACGCTGCGCGAGGCGGAGCGGGCCGGGCGCATCATCGCCAGCCTGCGCGGTTTCACCCGGCGCACGGAGGTCAAGCACGAGCCCGCCGACCTCAACGAACTGGCCGGTGCCATGCTGGAGTTCGTGGAACTGCGGGCGCGGGACAGCGGCGTGTCGGTCGCGCTGTCGCTGTGGCCGGAGATGCTGCCGGTGGAGTGCGACCGCGTCCTCATCGAGCAGGCCATCCTGAACATCGCCGTCAACGGCATCGAGGCGATGGAGCATACCCCGGAGGCCGCCCGCTGGCTGCGCATCGAAACCGCGCGCCAGGGTGACGAGGCCGTCGTGATCATCGCCGACAACGGCTGCGGGCTGTCCGGCGAGCAGATCGCCCGCATCTTCGACGCCTTCTACACGGACAAACCCGAGGGATTCGGCATCGGCCTGTCGCTGTGCCGCTCGATCCTCGACTCCCACGGCGGGCAGCTTCGGGTGGATTCGGCACCCGGGGCCGGTGCCCGCTTCTCCATGTCGTTGCCGGTCCGGCCAAGTCCGGCTCAGGTCGCGATAAGTGTTGACCAAGCCTTTGTCCCGACACATAGTGGTAATCCGTCAATGTAATGACAGTTAATACTTAGGGATTGGAGAATTCGCCGTTGATGGCAAAGCCGCATCGTGGATCAGGAAGGCGAGGCCGGCGCTTCGGCGCGGCGCCGTGCGGGCAGGTCAACGCGTTTTTCTCCAGCCGTTGCGTCGTCAACCAGGATTGCTGCGTCTTCGATGCTTCGTCAGACGCGATCTTTGTTCACGACGCCGGGTCCGGGCGGATCCTGGCGATGAACCGGCAGGCGTGCGAACTGACCGGGCGGGCGCGGGAGGAGCTGAGGGGCCGCACCGTCGACGTGATCAGCGCTCCGGCGAACGAGTTCCATGCCCAGGCCGCGCTGTCGCGCATCCGGTCGGCGCTGACGCAGGGGCCACAGACCTTCGAATGGCGGCTGCGCCGGCAGGGGTGCGAGTTCCCGGTGGAGGTCCGCCTGAAGCCCATCGGCGGGCCGGGCGGGCGGCGCGTGCTGGCCGCCTTTCGCGACGTCAGCGACCGGCAGGCGGCCGAACGCCGCCTCGTCGAACGAGAGCGCTACTACCGCACGCTGATCGAGAACGCGGTGGACGGCATCGCCATCCTGTCCGGCGACGGGCGGGTCCGCTACGTCGGCCCGTCCATCACCGCCGTCCTCGGCTTCACCGAGCGGCAGGTCCTGGGGCGGAGCGTGCTGCCCTTCCTGCATCCGTCCGACGTCGGCGCGGCGCGGGCGCTGCTGCGCGGCGCGGGCGACGGTTCCCAGGGCGCAGAGGTGCGGCGGTTGAGCTACCGCATCCTGCACCGTGACGGGCGCTGGCGCCATCACGATGCCTTCGTGAAGGACCTGCGGCACGACCCGGCCATCGGTGGCTTTCTGGTGAACTTCCGCGACGTGACGGACCTGCTGCGCGCCGAGAACGCCGCCCGCACGCAGGAACGGCAGGTGGAGCATCTGGCCCGGCTGAGCACGCTGGGCGAACTGGCGGCGTCGCTGGCGCATGAACTCAACCAGCCGATCGCCGCCGTGGCGAACTACATCGGCGGCAGCGTCGAACGGCTGTCGAAGCGCCGGGGGACGCTGGCCAGCGTGCTGCACGGGCTCGACCGCGCCCAGGCGGAGGCGTTGCGCGCCGGGCGGATCATCGCCGGGCTGCGCAGCTTCACCCGCCGCGGCGACCACCAGCGCGAGGAGACGAACCTCACCCACCTTGTCACGGAGGTGGCGCAGCTCATCGAACTGAAGGCGGAGATGGCGGCGGTTGACGTCACCTACGACCTGCGCCACGACCTGCCGCCGGTGGCCTGCCACCGCGTGCTGATCGAGCAGGTGATCCTCAACATCGCCTTCAACGGCATCGAGGCCATGGACACGGACTGGCACGGCGACCGGCGGCTGACGCTGTCCACCGCGCTGGCCGGGGACGGGGCGCGCCTGTCGATCGCCGACACCGGGCCGGGCCTGGGCGGAATCAACCCGGACCGCCTGTTCGAGGCCTTCTACACCACCAAGAAGCACGGGCTGGGCATCGGGCTGTCGCTGTGCCGCTCGATCATCGACAGCCACGGCGGGCACGTCTGGGTCACCGCGCCGGCCGGGCAGGGGACCGTCTTCCACGTGCTGCTGCCAGCCCTGGCGGCGGCCCATCGGGTGTGACATGCAGCCTTCATCCCCCACGCCGGATCCGCGCGAACCCGTCGTCTACGTGGTCGACGACGATGATTCGGTGCGGGAATCGCTGGTCTGGCTGGTCGAATCGGTGGGGCGGCGGGCGCTGGCCTTCCGCGGCGCGCAGGAGTTCCTGAACGCCTACGACCCGGCGCAGCCCGGCTGCCTGATCCTGGACATCCGGATGCCGGTCATCGGCGGCCTGGACCTGCAGGAACGGCTGCGGCAGTTGGACTGTCCCCTGCCGATCATCTTCATCACCGGGCACGGGGACGTGCCGATGTCGGTGCGGGCGATGAAGAAGGGCGCGTTCGACTTCGTCCAGAAGCCCTACAATTACCAGGACATGCTGGACACCATCGAGGCGGCGTTGCGCGCCGGGGCGGAGGCGCTGGAGCGCGCGCGGCAGCGCACCGAAGCCAGGGAGCGGCTGGCGGCCCTGACCCCGCGCGAGCACGCCGTGCTGGCCAAGCTGGTCGAAGGGAAGTCGAGCAAGATCATCGCCTTCGAGCTGGGCATCAGCGCCAAGACGGTGGAGATCTACCGCACCAACATCCGCGAGAAACTGGCGACGGATTCCGTGGCGCAGATGGTGCGCATGGTGCTGTCCACCGGCGGCTGAGCGGTGCCAAGCCCCGCCGACTAGGTGATTTCCCCTAGGTCCTTACGGAACTTTCACGAATTTACCCGCAACCGGGCGACAGGCCATCATTTCCCCTGCCGATTGTCGGCGGCACCGCTGAAAAGCCAGGGGAAAGCACATGACAGCCATCACCAAGAGCCCGGCCAAGACCGTCGTCGAGGTCCACGAGTACACCGGGGGCGTCATCGGCCCCAGCCTGGGCATGCTGGGCCCCGTCGCCGACGGCGGCACCATCCGCACCGGAACGCCGCCGGGCTGCTGGGGGCCGATGATCACCCCGAAGTTCCAGGGCGGCCACGAGGTCACCCAACCGGTGGCGGTGGAGGGCGCCGAGATCGGCGACGCCATCGCGCTGAAGCTGAACAAGATGCAGGTCACCTCGCTCGCCACCTCGTCGGGTGTCATGAGCTTCGTCGAGGGCCGCTACATCGGCGACCCGTTCGTCGCCAAGCTGTGCCCGGTCTGCGGCACCCACAGCCCCGAGAGCCACATCGAGGGGATCGGCGACAACGCGGTGCACTGCGACGTCTGCGGTGCCGAGGTGAACGCCTTCCGCTTCACCAACGGCTACGTCATCGTCCTCGACCGCGCCGCCGGGGTGGCGCTGACCGTGTCGAAGGAGGTCGCCGACGACATCGCCCGCCAAGCCGGTCAGGCCGCCCAACTGCCCGCCCTGTCCAAGCAGCACTCCATCCTGGCCTTGGCCCGGGCGGATCTGGCCGGCCTGGCCACCCGCATGCAGCCCTTCCTCGGCAACATCGGCACCACGCCGTCGCGCGACCTGCCGGACTCGCACAACTGCGGCGACTTCGGCGCCTTCCTGATCGATGCCCCGCACAAGTACGCGCTGTCGAAGGAGGAGCTGGAGCGGCACAAGACCGACGGCCACATGGACACCAACTCGGTCCGCGAGGGCGCCATCCTGATCTGCCCGGTCAAGGTGCCGGGCGGCGGCGTCTACATGGGCGACATGCACGCCCAGCAGGGCAACGGCGAGATCGCCGGGCACGCCACCGACGTGGCCGGAGAGGTCGAGCTGTCGGTCGAGGTGATCAAGGGCCTGACCCTGGACGGCCCGATCCTGCTCCAGCGCCCCGACGACCTGCCCACGCTGGCCCGGCCGCTGAGCGCGCGGGAGCGCGCCGACGTCCAGGCGCTGGCCAAGCGCTACGGCCAGACCTTCGTCGAGGACAACGGCCCGATCACCTTCATCGGCAGCGGCGCCAACCTGAACGACGCCACCCACAACGGCCTGGCGCGCGCCGCCGCCGTCACCGGGCTGCCGTACGACGAAATCCTGAACCGCGCGACCATCGCCGGTTCGATCGAGATCAGCCGCCTGCCGGGAACGGTGCGCGTCACCTTCCTGTGCCCCATGGCCATCCTGGAGAAGCTGGGGATCGCGCATCTGGTGCGCGCGCAGTACGGCCTCGGCTGACCAACCCGCCCCCAACCGAACAAGACAACACCCGTGAGGAGCGCATGAACGCCCAAGCCAAGATCAAGTGGGCCGAGAAGTTCCCCGAACTCGGCACCGGCCCCATTCCCGTCGAGCCCTGCGTCTCACCCGAGTTCTACGCCAGGGAGATCGACAAGGTCTTCAAGAGGAGCTGGCTGAAGGTCGCCCGCGTCGAGGAGATCGCCAAGCCCGGCGACTTCAAGGTGAAGAAGCTGGCGTTCGCCGACACCTCCGTCATCCTGGTGCGCGGCAAGGACGGCAAGGTGCGCGGCTTCCACAACACCTGTTCGCACCGCGGCAACAAGGTGATCGTGGAGACCGGCGACGAGACGTTCGGCAGCAGCCGGGCGGCGGTGATGACCTGCCGCTTCCACGGCTGGGTCTACGACGCCAAGGGCGACCTCCTGGCCGTGCCGGAGGAGGACAAGTTCCACGCCTGCTTCGTGAAGGGCGAAAACGGCCTGACCCCGGTTCTCACCGACGTGTGGGAAGGCTTCGTCTTCATCAAGCTGCAGGACGACGACGGTGTCGGCCTGGCCGACTTCCTGGGCGGTCTGGGCCATCACCTGTCGGGCTTCCCGTACGACCAGATGACGCAGTGCTTCAGCTACTACACCGAGCTGAACTGCAACTGGAAGGTCGCGCACGACGCCTTCGCCGAGGCCTACCACGTGGCGACGATCCACGCCGGCTCGTTCCCGAACGTCTTCTCCTCGGGCCTGCAGAACGTCGAGCTGTTCGGACCCCACCGCACCAGCGCGGTGTGCCTGAGCATGGACAACGAGCCGACGCCGGTTGCCAAGCTCGCCAATTCGCTGGCCGGCGCGTCGCTGGTGGCGCAGCGCGGCGCCTCCATGCTGCCGCCGACGGTCAACCCCGACCGGCGCGACGACTTCTCCTTCGAACTCAGCGTCGCCTTCCCCAACCTGCTGCTGCACGTCTCCGAAGGGATCTGGTTCACCCACCAGTTCTGGCCGCTGGCGCACAACCGCACCCGCTGGGAGGGCAAGTACTACGTCCGCGCGCCGCAGACCAACAGCCAGCGCTGGGCCATCGAGTTCGCCCAGGTCCTGCAGCGCAACGCCTGGCTGGAGGACACGGCGACCATGGAGGACACCCAGACGGCGCTGGAATCCGGGGCCAAGTCGGTGATGCACCTGCAGGACGACGAGGTGCTGATCCGCCACGGCTACCACGCCATCGAACAATACATGGCCGCGCGCTGAGCGCCGGGAGACGCCGACATGAACATTCACTTCCCCAAGTCCTTCGAAACGCTCGAACCGCTGGCCGCCGAGTGGGCGCTGCCGACGCAGAACGCCCGCCAGGGCAAGCGCATCCGCTCCACCACCGGCGAGCTGCGGGCCTTCTACAACGCCATGCTGCCGCTGCTGCCGGAGATCATGGCCTACATCGACCGCTTCCCGCTGGGCGAGATCCCGGCGGAGGCCAAGCCCCTCTACCACATGGCGCTCGCCCTGGCCGAGGTGGCGCCGCACGTGGAGCTGTACGGCGGCGACCCCAAGGTGCCGCACAGCTTCGACGAGCACCGCTTCGTCGCCGAGCATGGCGAGTTCGTCAACTAACGGTGCCGCCGCCGGGCGAACCCCGGCGGCGCTCGCCAGGAGGCACCGCATGACGCAGGACCTGGAACGGCGCCTGGCGCGGCTGGAGGCGGCGGAGGCGATCCGCACGCTGATCGGCCGCTACGCCGAGGGGGCGGACCGGCGCAACGATCCGGCGCTGATGCGCCCGCTGTTCGCCGACGACGCGGTGTGGGAGGCGGCCGGCTTCGGCCGCTTCACCGGCGGCGACGCCATCGCCGCGGAATTAGGCCGCATCGGGCGCGAGCAGATCATCTGGACCATGCACTACATGGTCTCGCCCACTGTCGCGCCCGCCGCCGACGGCCGGACCGCCCGCGCCGGCTGGTCCCTGTGGGAACTGGCGCGGATCGCCGACGCCAGCCCCGGAGCCGGAGCCGAGGCAGCCGACCACTGGATCGCCGGCGTCTACGACGCCGAGCTGCGCCGCGAGGGCGAGCGCTGGGTCTTCACCCGCGTCACGCTGACGGTGAAGCTCCTTAATCCCCGGAACCAGGACTGGCGTCCGCTCCGCTGATACCTCCCAACACGATCACAAAAGGGCAGGGGACATGCGCAACATCGCGATCATCGGGGCCGGGCAAGCCGGCCTCCACCTGGGCTTCGGCCTGCTCGACAAGGGCTACCGGGTGACCATCCACAGCGACCGCACGCCCGAGCAGGTGCTGCACGGGCGGTTGCCGAGCACCGCCTTCATCTTCGAGAGCACGTTGCGCATGGAGCGCGCGCTGGGCCTCAACTTCTGGGAGGATCTGGCGCCCTACGGAGAGGGCATCCACGTCGATTTCCGCGACCCCACCGGCCAGACCATGCTGACCGTGCAGGGGCGGCTGCACGGCAACCGCGGGCAGGCGCTGGACCAGCGGACCAAGTTTTCCCGCTGGATGGAGGAGTTCGCCCGGCGCGGCGGCGAACTGGTCTACGGCTCGGTCGGGGTGAGCGAACTGGACGAGATCGCCGGCCGGCACGACCTGACCATGGTGGTGGCCGGCAAGGGTGCGGTGACCGGCCTGTTCGAACGCGACGAGGAGCGCTCCGTCCATGCCCGGCCACCGCGCCAGCTGGCGGCGGTGCTGGCGACCGGGCCGAAGCTGACGGGCGACCGCCCGTGGCCGGAGATCCCGTTCCGCCCGCTGCGCTTCAACTTCATCGCCGGTGTGGGCGAGTACTTCTCGCTGCCCTTCTACACCCACACCACGGGCGAGTGCCGCAGCTTCCTGTTCGAAGCGATCCCCGACGGCCCGATGGACGTGTTCGGCGGGGTGCGCGACGGCGACGAGATGCTGGCCGCCATGCGCGAGGTCGTCGCCCGCTTCACCCCCGACGATCTGGAGCACCTTGAGGGTATCGAGATCACCGATCCGGGCGCATGGCTGAAGGGCTCCTTCACGCCGGTGGTGCGCAAGCCGGCGCTGCGGCTGGCGTCGGGCCGCGTGGTGATGGGCGTGGGCGACACGGTCTGCCTCAACGACCCCATCGCCGGGCAGGGCGCCAACAACGCCTCGCGCATGGCCGACGCCATCCTGAAGGCCATCGTCGCGCACGGCTCCGCCCCGTTCGAGGCGGACTGGATGACCGAGGTGTTCGACCGCTTCTGGGAAAGCTCGGGCAAGCACACCACGCGCTTCACCAACCTTCTCCTCAATCCGCCGCCGCCGGCCACCATGCAGGTGCTGGGTGCGGCGTCGCAGAACGCCACCATCGCGGACGCGGTGGTCGGCGCCTTCAACAACCCGCCCGACTTCTTCCCCTGGATCGAGGACGAGGCGGCGGCCCGCGCCTTCATCGCCGAGAGGAGCGCCGAACATGCCGCATGAGACCAGCGCCGGGCCCTGGGTCCGCGACAGCGCCCCCGACGACTCCCGCGACCTGCGCCGGGCGCTGGGCACCTTCGCCACCGGCGTCACCGTGGTGACGACGGTGGGGGAGGGCGGGCAGCCCATCGGCCTGACCGTCAACTCCTTCAGCTCCGTCTCGATGGAGCCGCCGCTGGTGCTGTGGAGCCTTGTTTTGAAGTCGCCGCAGCTGCCGGTGTTCCGCAGCGCCCCGCACTTCGCCGTCAACATCCTGTCCGACGTGCAGGAAGCGCTGTGCCGGCAATTCGCCGCCCCGGTTCCCGACCGCTTCGCCGGCGTGGCGTGGCGGCCCGGCATCGGCGGCGTGCCGGTGATCGAGGGGGCGGTCGCGCAGTTCGAATGCGTGACGGAGACCTCCCACCCCGGCGGCGACCACGAGATCTTCATCGGCCGCATCGCGCGCTACCGCTGGAGCGAGCGGACGCCGCTGCTCTTCTGCAACGGCGCGCTGCGCACCCTGCCCGCCGCCGTCGCGGCCGCCTGAGCCAAGGAGGACAACCATGTCGAAAGCAGTTCTGCCGGGCTTGGCGGGCAAGGTCGCCATCATCACCGGCGGCGCCACCAGCATCGGCGCCGCCGTGGTCCGCGCCTTCGCCGGGGCGGGCGGGCGCGTCGCCATCGCCGACATCCAGGCCGACGCCGGCCGGCGGCTGGCCGAAGAGTTGGGGACGGACGCGCAGTTCGTCGCCACCGACCTGACCGACGACGCGCAGATCGACGCCTGCGTCGCCGCCACCGTTGAGCGGTTCGGGCGCATCGATTTCCTGGTCAACGTGGCCTGCGCCTACGTCGACCAGGGCTTCGCGACGACGCGCGCGGAGTGGCGGACGGCGCTGGACGTCAACCTGATCGGCGGCGTCATGATGGCCCGCGCCGTCCACCCGCACATGGTGGCGGCCGGCGGGGGCGCCATCGTCAACTTCGGCAGCGTCAGCGGCCGGGTGGCGCAGGCCGGCCGCTGGACCTATCCGGCCAGCAAGGCGGCCGTCATGCAGGTGACGCGCAGCCAGGCGCTGGACCTCGCCCGCGACCGCATCCGCGTGAACTCCGTATCGCCGGGTTGGACGTGGTCGGCCATCCTCGACCAGCTGTCGAAGGGCGACATGGACAAGGTCAACGCGGTGGCCGCGCCCTTCCATCCGCTGGGGCGCATCGGGCTGGCCGAAGAGGTCGCCAACGCCGTGCTCTACCTGTGTTCGGATCAGGCGTCCTTCGTCACCGGGACGGATCTGGCGGTGGACGGCGGCTATGGGGCGATCGGGCCCGAGCGCGGCGAGGCGGCCATCGCCGCCCTGATGGGGTAGGCGGCCATGATGTACCTGTGCGAGGTGAGCGACGTCGCCGAGGGTGCTGCCAAGCGCATCGACCTGCCGGAACGACCGCCGCTGGCGGTGTTCCGCCTGCCCGCCGGCATCTTCGTCACCGACGACACCTGCACCCACGGGCTGGCGTCGCTGTCGGAAGGGGAGATCGACGACGGCGTGGTCGAGTGCCCCTGGCACCAGGGCGCCTTCGACATCGCCACCGGCAAGCCGTGCGGCGCGCCCTGCACCATCCCGCTGCGCACGCACCGGGCGGTGGTGTCGGACGGCAAGGTGTTCCTGGAGGAATGAACATGCACACCATCCGGTTGGCCGGCGGCCCCGCGTTCCCGTGCGCCGACGGCGACACCATCCTGCGCGCCGGCCTGCGCGAGGGGCTGGGCCTGTCGTACGAGTGCAGCGTCGGTTCCTGCGGGGTCTGCAAGTTCGAACTGGTGGACGGGGCGGTGGAGGACCTGCGCCCCGACGCGCCGGGCCTGTCGGAGCGCGACCGCCGCAAGGGCCGGCGGCTCGCCTGCCAGTCGCGGCCGGCCGGGGACTGCACCGTCGCCATGCGCCTGGACGACGCCATCCGTCCGCCGGTGCGGCCGCAGCGCCGGTCCGCCGTGCTGGAGGCGGCGCGGAGGCTGACGCACGACCTGAGCGAGTTCACATTCCGCACGGACGGAGCGGCGGACTTCCTGCCGGGGCAGTACGCGCTGCTCCAGCTTCCCGGCCTTGCCGCGCCGCGTGCCTATTCCATGGCGAACACGCCGAACGGCGAGGGCGTCTGGCAGTTCATCGTGCGGCGGGTGCCGGACGGTGCTGGAACGGCCGCGCTGTTCGCGATGGCGGCGGGTGCGCGCGTGTCCCTCGACGCGCCGTACGGGCAGGCCTACCTGCGCCCGTCGCCGCGCGACGTGGTCTGCGTCGCCGGCGGGTCCGGGCTGGCGCCGATGCTGTCCATCGCCCGCGCCTTCGCCGAAGGGCCGGCGGACGGGCGGCGGCTGACGCTGTACTATGGCGCGCGGGCGGCGCGGGACGTGTGCGGCGAGGCGGAAGTGGCGGCGCTGCCGGGCTTCGGGACCCGCATCCGCTACGTCCCCGCCGTGTCCGACCCGGAGGACGGCGGGTTCGCTGGCCGCCGTGGCTTCATCCACGAGGTCATGGCGGACGACCTCGGCCGGTGCTTCGACGGCTGCGACGTCTATTGCGCGGGGCCGCCGCCGATGACCCTGGCGCTGGAGGATCTGCTCGTCCGCGAGGCGGGCCTGCCGGTCGACCGGCTGCGCTTCGACCGGTTCTTCTGAGCCGACACAAACACCAGAACCAGGAGGGAACACCCATGGCACTGACAGGCGTGCTGCGCCCCGGCTTCATCCAGATCCGCGTCCTCGACCTTGCGGCGGCGGAGGCCCACTACGTCGACCGCATCGGCCTCAACAAAGTCGGCACCGGCGCCGATGGTCGCCTCTACCTGAAGGCGTGGGACGAGTTCGACCGCCATTCCATCATCCTGCGCAAGGCCGACACCGCCGGCATGGACGTGATGGGCTTCAAGGTCGCCTCCGATGCCGACCTGGATGGATTTGAAAAGCGCATCACCGATTGGGGCCTGACGGTCGACCATGTGCCGGAGGGCGAGCAGCCCGGCGTCGGCCGCCGCATCGGCTTCACCATCCCGTCCGGCCACCGGATCGAACTCTATGCGTCGATGGAGCTGTCGGAAACCCATCCCCCCATCGAGAACCCGCACGTGTGGCCGAAGGAGCCGCATGGCATGAAGGCCACGCGCTTCGACCACGCGCTGCTCTACGGCCCGGACATCGAGAAGAACCTCGCCTTCTTCACCGAGGCCCTGGACTTCGCGTTGGCCGAGAAAGTGGACACGCCGGACGGCGTGCTGGGGATCTGGCTGACCTGCTCGAACAAGGCGCACGACATCGCCTTCGTCCGCCACGCAGAGCCCGGCAGGTTCCACCACGTGTCGTTCCACCTGGAAAGCTGGATGGACGTGGGCCACGCCGCCGACATCATGGCGCGCTACGACATCTCCATCGACGTCGGGCCGACGCGGCACGGCATCACGCGCGGGCAGACCATCTACTTCTTCGACCCCTCGGGCAACCGCAACGAGGTGTTCGCCGGCGGCTACATCCACTACCCCGACAACCCCATCCGCTCCTGGGGTCCGGAGGAACTGGGTCGCGGCATCTTCTACTACGAGCGCCGCCTCAACGACGCCTTCCTGTCGGTCGTGACGTAACCACCGCCGTTCCTTGCGTGCGTCCTCCCCACTCGCCGTTCCCGCACGACGGGAGCGGCGCTTTTTTTCCGTGTTTCACCCGGCACCGCGTCCGGGCCTCGACAGGAACAAGGCATGGTTTCCCCCCAAGTCCGCTTCGAAACGGTCCGCTTCCGCAAACTTCTGGTCGCCAACCGCGGCGAGATCGCCATCCGCGTGTTCCGCGCCGCGACCGAGCTGGGCATCCCCACGGTGGCGGTCTACTCCACCGAGGACCGCTTCGCGCTGCACCGCTTCAAGGCCGACGAGAGCTACCTGATCGGCCAAGGCAAGGGACCGATCGAGGCCTACCTGGACACCGACGCCATCATCGCCGTCGCCAAGCGGACCGGTGCCGACGCCATCCACCCCGGCTACGGCTTCCTCTCCGAAAACCCGGCCTTCGCCGACGCCTGCCATGACGCCGGCATCACCTTCGTCGGCCCCTCGTCCGACACCATGCGCCTGCTCGGCAACAAGGTCGCCGCCCGCAATCTGGCGGTGTCGGCCGGCGTCCCGGTCATGCCCGCCACCGGCGCCCTGCCCGACGATGTGGAGGAGGCCGCCCGAATGGCCGAGGCCGTCGGCTACCCCCTCATGCTCAAGGCCAGCTGGGGCGGCGGCGGGCGCGGCATGCGCATCGTGGAGACCGCCAAGGACCTGCCCGACGCCCTTTCCGCCGCCCGGCGCGAGGCCCAGGCCGCCTTCGGCAACGGCGAGGTCTACCTGGAAAAGCTCGTCCGCCGTGCCCGCCACGTGGAGGTGCAGGTGCTGGGCGACGCCCACGGCACCCTCGTCCACCTGTTCGAGCGCGACTGCACCATCCAGCGCCGAAACCAGAAGGTCGTCGAGCGTGCGCCGGCCGTCTACCTCACCGCGGACGAGCGCGCCGCCTTGTGCGACGCCGCCCTCAAGCTCGCCAAGGCGGCCGGCTACCGCAACGCCGGCACGGTGGAGTTCCTGATGGACGCCGAGACCGGCGCCTTCTACTTCATCGAGGTCAACCCCCGCATCCAGGTCGAGCACACCATCACCGAGGTCGCCACCGGCATCGACCTCGTCAAGGCGCAGATCCGGATAGCCGCCGGCGCCGCCATCGGCACGCCCGACAGCGGCGTCCCGTCCCAGGCCGACATCCGCATCACCGGCCACGCCATCCAGTGCCGCCTGACCACCGAGGACCCGGACAACAGCTTCATCCCCGACTATGGCCGCATCACCGCCTACCGCGGCGCCAACGGCTTCGGCATCCGCCTGGACGGCGGCACCGCGTTCTCCGGCGCGCTGATCACCCGCCACTACGACAGCCTGCTGGAAAAGGTGATCGCCTGGGCGCCGACGCCGGACGAGGCGATAGCCCGCATGGACCGGGCGCTGCGCGAGTTTCGCATCCGCGGCGTCGCCACCAACCTCGCTTTCCTGGAGACGCTGATCGCGCACCCGCAGTTCCGTGCCGGCACCTACACCACCCGCTTCATCGATACCACGCCCGCGTTGTTCCAGCACCCGCCGCGCCGCGACCGCGCCACCAAGCTGCTGAGCTTCATCGCCGAGGTGATGGTCAACGGCAACCCGGAACTCAAAGGGAAGGCCGTGCCCCGCCCGGCCGAGCCGAAGGCCCCCGTCGTCCCCCTGGAGCCGCCGCCGCCGGGTCTCAAGCAGCGCCTGACGCTGGACGGTGCCGAGGCGGTGGCCAAATGGATGCGCCAGCAGTCGCGCGTGCTGGTCACCGACACCACCATGCGCGACGCCCACCAGTCGCTGCTGGCCACCCGCGTGCGCACGCACGATCTCACCGCCGTGGCGCCGGCCTACGCGCGCCTGCTGCCGCAGCTGTTCTCGGTGGAGTGCTGGGGCGGCGCCACCTTCGACGTCGCCATGCGCTTCCTCCGGGAAGACCCGTGGGAGCGGCTGGAGCGGCTGCGCGCCGCCATGCCCAACCTGCTGCTGCAGATGCTGCTGCGCGCCTCCAACGCGGTGGGCTACGCCAACTACCCCGACAACGTGGTGCGCCACTTCGTGAAACAGGCGGCGGCCGGCGGGGTGGACGTGTTCCGCGTCTTCGACAGCCTGAACGGGGTCGACAACATGCGCGTCGCCATCGATGCGGTGCGCGGCACCGGCGCCATCTGCGAGGCGGCGATCTGCTACACCGGCGACCTGCTGGACCCGCGCCGGCCGAAGTACGGGCTGTCGTACTACGTGGGCCTCGCCAGGGAGCTGGAGGCGGCCGGCGCCCACGTCCTGGGCATCAAGGACATGGCCGGCCTGTGCAAGCCGGCGGCCGCCGCCCTGCTGGTGCGCACCCTGCGCGAGGAGGTGGGCCTGCCCGTCCACTTCCACACGCACGACACCTCCGGCGCCTCGGCGGCCAGCGTGCTGGCGGCGGTGGAGGCCGGGGTGGACGCGGTGGACGCCGCCATGGACAGCCTGTCGGGCCTGACCTCGCAGCCGCCCTTGGGCTCCATCGTCGCGGCGCTGAAGCACACGGCGCGCGACACCGGTCTGGACGACGCCGCCATTACCCGGCTGTCGTACTATTGGGAGCAGGTGCGGCGCGGCTACGCGCCCTTCGAGAGCGACGTCCGCGCCGGCTCGTCGGAGGTGTACGTGCACGAGATGCCCGGCGGCCAGTACACGAACCTGCGCGAGCAGGCGCGCTCGCTCGGCCTGGAGGAGCATTGGGAGGAGGTGGTGCGCGCCTACGCCGCGGTGAACCGGCTGTTCGGCGACATCGTCAAGGTGACGCCGACCTCCAAGGTGGTTGGCGACATGGCGCTGATGATGGTGAGCGGCGGGCTGACGGAGGCCGACGTGCTCGATCCGGCCCGGGAGATCGCCTTCCCCGGGTCCGTCGTGCAACTGATGCGCGGCGAACTGGGCCAGCCGCCGGGCGGCTTCCCGGAGGCACTGCAGCGCAAGGTGCTGAAGGGCGAGGCGCCGCTGGCCGTGCGGCCGGGTGCCGCGATGCCACCGCTCGACCTCGACGCCGCGCGGGCGGAGGCGGCGAAGGCCGCAGGCGGGCCGGTGGATGAACGGCGCCTCGCCTCGCACCTGATGTACCCCAAGGTGTTCGCCGACTTCGCCCGGCACCGCGCCGCCTACGGCGACGTATCGGTGCTGTCCACGCCGGTGTTCTTCCACGGCCTTGAGGCGGGCGAGGAGGTGAGCATCGAACTGGAGCCGGGCAAGGCGCTGCTGGTGCGCTATCTGGCGACCAGCGAGGCGGACGAGCAGGGCCGGCGCGCCGTGTTCTTCGAGCTGAACGGCCAGCCGCGCACGATCAAGGTGGCGGACCGCTCGGTTACCCCGGCGCGGCCGGCGCACCCCAAGGCGGACGACCACGACGCCAACCAGATCGGCGCACCCATGCCCGGTCTGGTCGGCGCCATCCTGGTGCGTCCGGGCCAGCGGGTGGAGGCGGGCGACGCGCTGGTGTCGCTGGAGGCCATGAAGATGGAGACCACCGTACGCGCCGAACGTGCCGGCACGGTGGAGCGCGTCGTCGCCGAAACCGGCCGCAACGTGGAGACCAAGGACCTGCTGGTCGTGCTGGCGCCATGATCGGACGAGCTGAGACATGGTTTGTTGACATTGCGCTCTGGCTACCAGCCGATCAGCCGTTTGATGGGCGACCCGGAACACCGTGTGCTTGTCGGGGTAGAAGGCCACCGGCCGGCCATGCGCCACCATCTCAGCCGCGCTTCACACGACGGAGAACTGACATTTCTGCTTTGCCAGACCGCGACATTCTAGCTTTGCGTCTACAGGCGTCATGTCTCATAAGATATATTATGGAAATAATAAGCCGGCTGCGCACATGGCGGAAAGTGCTGCGGAGGTTCCGCGTGTCCGCCGGCCTTGGGCCGTTTCCGAAATCAGGGAGCCCCAAAAAAGGCGGGCCCGGCGCGGTGCCGGGCCCGAGTCCCGGCGCCGCCCAGATGGCGCCGGGGGAGAGAACCGCGGGACCGGCGGGATCAGCCGCCGCCGATCGCTTCCAGCACGCCGACGCTCAGCTCGTTCTCCGTCGCCTTCGGGTCGTTGTAGACCGGCTGCGGCGTCGACAGGAACAGCGTGCCGTGGTTGCGCTTGAAGTCGTACATGCCGCCGGCGTAGGTGCCGACGACGGGATTGCCCTCCATGTCGCGCTCGTTCTTGCTGATCCAGGTGCCCCACTTCCAGAACTCGCCGCGCTTGTCGTAGATCTCGGTGAAGCGGGGCAGCGGGTACTGCGCGTCGATGTACAGGATCTTCTTGCCGTAGGGGTGCTCGGGCGGCGGCGTCGTCTCCACCACGTGCACCTCGCGCGGCTCGTAGGCGACGGTCGGGTACCAGTACGGCGCCTTGGTGAGGTCGAGCGCGGGGTACATGTCCTTGCGGTTGCCGGCGTCCGGGCGCCACAGAACGGCGTCGGTGTTGGCGGGTGCCAGCACCCAGCGCTTGCCCAGGTACTTCAGGCCCTTGTACCAGCTGGGGTGGGCGTTGAAGGTGTCGACGTCGTCGTTGACCATGTCGGTGCCGCCGCCGACCGGGTCCATCCAGCTGGAGCCCGAAATGGTGCGCACGCGCCGCACGGAGCGGACGTAGGCCCAGCTGCGCGCCACGTCGCCGGTCATGAACTGGGCGCTCAGCATGCCGGTGCCGCGCATGTCGAACGGCTCCAGCGCCACCAGGATCTCCTTGGCGCGCACGGTGCCGTCGCCCAGCGTCAGCTTGCCCTGCGGGTCGCAGTAGCGGCCCACCATGTTGATGCGGCTGAAGCGCCAGAGCATCTCGCGCTCGATGCCGCTGGTGCCGTCGAAGGTGACGAAGGTGTAGCGCGGCTGGCTCCAGTAGCAGCCGACCGGCTGGCCAACCAGCAGGTTCCACACCGCCTTCGTCCCGGCCTGCGGGTCATTGGCGTCGATGGCCGGAAACGGCACGCCGGCCTGCCAGTTCTCCAGCCCCTTGCCGTCGGCGATCTTCACCTGCCCGGCGCGGTTCTTGTCCGTCCACTCCTGGTAGCGGCGGTCCACCGTCCAGGGCTGCGCCGCCTTCAGGGTGATGGTCAGCCCCTTCTCGCGCACCTGCCAGGCCAGCCGGTCGGGCAGCAGGCTGGCAATCGTCTTGCCCTGGAAGGTGTCCTTCATCCGCGCATCCAGGTTGCGCGCGTCGATCACCGTGCCGGGCGTCAGCTCGGCGGCGCCCGCGGCGCCGGCCGCGGCGGCGCAGGCCAGCACGCCGGCGGCGCACAGCTTGGCCAACTGTCTCATGTCGTTTCCTCCGTGGCTGGGTCGGGTCAGAACTGGTAGGTGGCGCGCACCACGAACTGCGAGTTGTTGTCAAAGAAGCTGATGAAGCCGACGTCGCTGGAGCGGTCGGCCTGCGACGACTGGGCACCGCGGGCGAAGAACAGGTCGGCCTCGGCGCGGATGCGCAGGTGGTCGCCGATGACGAAGTCCACGCTGGGGATGACGAAGCCGCCGCCGTAGCTGATGTCCCAGCCGGCGGCGAGGCCCGGCTTCACCGTGTCGTTGAAGTAGCTGAGCTGGAGGACGCCGGTCAGGGTGAAGGCGTGCTGCTTCAGCTTCGTCTGGAAGCCCGGCCAGTACAGCAGGTTGTCGCTGTCCTTCAGCCCCGGGTGCCAGCTGTCGAACAGCTGGAAGGAGAGGAAGGAGCTGCCGTCGGTGCCCAGCACGTCGCGCAGGTCGACGTTGAAGTCGCTGCGCACCATCCAGCGCACGAGGTCGGTCTTGCGGATGCCCACCGCGTCGCGCGGGATGGCCCCGGCGCTGACCAGGAAGGCCGGGTAGAGCCCGGTGCCGCCCAGGTTGTCGTAGTTGTAGGGCATGTCCGGGATGTAGGCGACCTCGGTCGACAGCACCGCGTCGATGGCCGGCACGTAGCTGGACGCCGTGGCGCCGAAGACGTTCACGGTGGGGTGGAAGTCGTCGCCGAGCATGCCGCCCGGCGTGCGCCCGCCGTAGGGGTTGGCGGCCGGGTTGACGATGGGGTCGGGCCGGAAGGTGCGCAGGTAGAGCAGCGAGTAGTTAATGTCCCCGGCGATCATGCCGCGCCAGCGCCCGCCGTAGGTCGGGTCGCGCACGTCGCCGTCGGGGTGGCGCGGGTCGCGGCCGACGAAGCCGTCGCGCCAGAAGCCGCGGTAGGGCTGCGGCGACCAGCGCCCGCCCCAGGTGTCGAAGGTGTTGCCGACGTCGCGCCCCCGGTCCAGGCCCGGCCGCACGAAGGCCTGCAGCGAGCCGTCCAGTTCCGGCACCTGCACGATGGCGTTGGCGAGGATGAGCGGCTTGCGCAACTCCTCGTTCTCCGTCTCCAGCATGGCGCGCCAGCTGTAGTCGAAGCCGTGCACCATGTCGGAGGCGACGAAGAAGTCCGTCTCGCCCCACACCACCTGCTGCTTGCCCAACCGCACCGTCAGCCGGTCGAGCGTGGTCTCGGCCCAGAATTCACGCAGGTCGAGCGTGTTGTACTTCTTCATCAGGTCGCTGCCGCCGGCCGCCCCCTGGCGCTCCAGGTCGTGCATCCAGCCGGTCTCGACCTCGCCCGCTGCGCGGCCGCTGGCGAACAGTTTCAGCCCCGGCGTGGACAGCGTGGTGTCCAGGCGCAGCTGCGAGCGCGCCATGCTCAGCCGCCCGCGGTCGCCGTCCGCCGTGTCCGGCATGTCGTTCAGGTTGAACGACACCCACTGCCGGACGTAGCCGTTGACCGACAGCCGGGCGTCGCCGCCCAGTTCCCAGCTGGCCGCCCCCGCCGGGCCGGCTCCCGTCGCCAGCGCCAGCGCGACCGCCGCGCCGGCCAGCACCCTCTTCCCAGACGTACCCTTCATTTGGTGTTTCCTCCCAAGCGTGCCCCTCGGCCCCGGCCCGTCCGGGGCCGGCGGGTCATTCCCCCGCGCACTTCCAGGCCAGCCCGCCCCCGTCGGGGTGGGCCGGCACCTTGCCGGCGCCGCCCGCGTGCGGGCGGACGCCGACCACGAACTCCGGCTTGAAGATCACCACCAGCGCCGGCATGAGCACGAGCGCCGCCGTGGCCGACACCATCAGCCACACGCCCATCAAGAGCCCCATCTCGGCCTGGAACTTCAGCGACGACGCCGCCCACACGAAGACGCTGAGGCACAGCGTGACGCCGGTGATCAGCACCGCCCGGCCCGAGCCGCGCAGGGACGCGTGCACGGCCGCCGGCAGCGGCCGGCCGCGCGCGATCTCCTCGCGCATGCGGTCGACGACGTAGAAGGCGTAGTCGACGCCCAACCCGATGCCGAGTGCGGCCACCGGCAGCGTGTTGATGTTCATGCCGATGCCCACCGCCGCCATCAGGCAGAAGGTGACCGCGTTGGACAGCATCACCGGCACCATGAAGACGATGCCCGATCCCGCGTCGCGGTAGGCGAACAGGCAGCAGGCCACCACCACCAGGAGCGCCAGCGCGATGGAGCGGATCTGGTCGGCCAGGATGATCTCGTTGATGGCGGCGGTGTTGCCGACCACGCCGCCGGCCAGCCGGAACTCCACGCCCGGCACCGGGTGCTCGGCGAGGTAGCGCTTGATGCGGCCGATGGCCGTCGCCACCGTGTCGCCGCGCCGGTCGGTGAAGAAGGCGGTGATCGAGGCGTTGCGGTACTGCGCGTCGAAGAACAGCGCCGTGTCGCTGGCGTCCAGGCCGGTGCCGAAGAAGTACAGCATCTCGCCGATGGCCATGCGGTCGTCGGGCAGGTCCTGGTAACGCGGGTTGCCCTCGTGGATGGTGCGGTTGATGGCCGGGATTAGGTCGGCGATGGACACCGTGGCGCCGATCTCCGGCTGCGCCTCCATGAAGCGCTGCAGGTCGCGCATGGCGCGCAGCACGTCCGGCCGCTTGATCGCGTCGGGCTCGTTCCCGGCGACGACGATGAACATGCGGTCGGCCCCGTGGAACTTGGCGTTGATCGCCGCCGCCGCGCGGTTGTAGGCGGAATCCGGCCACAGGATGGGCGAGCCGGCCGAGGCGTCGCC
Organism: Azospirillum sp.; assembly: GCF_035627195.1. GTDB lineage: Bacteria > Pseudomonadota > Alphaproteobacteria > Azospirillales > Azospirillaceae > Azospirillum. Next base: position 27,459 of record NZ_DASPMG010000359.1, on the reverse strand, counting down.
GATCGACAGGTGGAACGAGTACGCGAAGGAGCCGGCGAAGACCGCCGCCGCCGCCGCCGCCACCCAGCCGCGCCGCCGCCCCAGCGCCAGCCGCGCGCAGCCGTCCAGCAACCGGTCGAGCAGCGGTGTGACGTCGGCGCGCAGCCGGAAGCCCACCGGGGCCGGCACGTAGGACAGCAGGATCGGCGTCAGCAGCACGCTGGTCACCAGGATGGTGGCGACCCAGATGCAGCCGATGATCGCCACCTTTTCCAGAAGCGGGATGGGCGTCAGCGCGACGATGGCGATGCCGCCGGCATCGGTCAGCACGCCCAGCGTGCCGGGCTTGAACAGCTCGACGATGGTGCGCTCGGCGGCCTTGAGCGGGTTCAGCCCGTCGATCAGCACGCGGTCGTCGAAGTGCGCCACCACCTGCACGGAGTGTGACACGGACCGCGCCGAGATCAGGAAGGCCACCACCACGACCAGCGGATCGAAGGAGAAGCCCAGCATCCGCGCGAAGCCCAGCGCCCACACGGCACTCGCCAGCCCGGCCAGCAGCGGCAGCGCCGTGCCGCGCACCGAGCGCGCGGTGACGAAGAGGATCAGCGCCGTCAGCAGCACGGTGGCCAGGAACACCGCCACCGTCTCCGGCAGGTGCTGCGCCACCCAGCCGTAGAGCACCGGCTCGCCCACCACGTGGGCGGTGACGCCGGGGACGCGGTGCCGTTCGACGATCTCCGCCACCTGCTCGAACACCGCCTTGTGGTCGACGGCGTTCTCGTAGAAGTCAGCGGTGACCAGTGCCGCCTTGAGGTCGGCGGAGACGTAGCGGCCGAAGACCAGCGGGTTGCTGACCACGGCGCGCTGCAGCGCCGCGACGGCCTCCGCGCCCTGCGGTGCCTCCGGCCACATCAGCGGGCGCGATTCGATGCCTTTGTCGTCGGCCCGCACCTCGGTCATCTTGCGCGCGGCCAGCGAGTTGATCTGGAAGGGGTTGACGCCCTTCACGTACTCCAGGTCGCGGGTGATGCCCTGGACGGCGCGCAGCACGTCCGCGCGGAAGACGGTGCCCTCCTCCACCTCCAGCATGACCGACACCATGTTGGCGCTGCCGAAGGAGGTGCGGAAGGCGCGGTCCACGGCGACGTAGGCGTGGTCGCGCGGCAGCAGGTCGGCAAGGTCGGTGCGCACCTGGATCTGCGTGGCGAACCAGGCGACCACCGTCGAGGCGGCGATCATGGCCGCCAGCAGCGGCAGGCGGAAACGGATGATCAGGGCGGCGATGCGCTCCATGGCGTCACGTGCTCCGGCGGGCCATCAGCCCGGAAAGGGGATGAAACGGTGCGTGTCGTGGCCGGCGGCGATCCAGCCGGCGCCGGCGCCGGCCGCCAGCAGGCGGTCGCCGACGCGCAGCAGCGCCGCCCGCCACGCCGGCACGCCGCCGGCCAGCGGCACGGCGTGCGCGTCGCCGGCCTTGATCGTGCCGGCCAGCACCGCGCCGCGGTCGCCCACGGCGGTCCAGCGGCCATCGGCGCAGGTCACGGCGAACAGCGGCTCGCGCGTCGGGGTGGCGACCGGCGTCCAGCTGGCGCCGCCGTCGGCGGTCAGCACCACCGTGCCCTCCAGCCCGACGGCGACGCCGGTGGCGCCGCCGCAGGCGGCGGTGGCCGTCAGGCTGCGGGGTGCGGCCTCCACGGTCGTCCAGGTGCGGCCGCCGTCGGTGGTGGCGCGGGCCTCGCCGAACTCCCCGACCACCCAGCCGGTGGCCGCGTCGGCGAAGGCGATGCCGTTGAGGCCGACGTCGCGCGGCGCGGCGGCCACGGCGAAGCTGCCGCCGCGGTCGGCGGAGACGAGCAGCGTGCCCATCTCCCCCGCCACCCACAGCCGGCCGGCACCGTCCAGCGCGGCGGCCAGCAGGCGGTGCGGCTTGTCGATCGGCAGCGACACCCGCCGCCACGCCGCGCCGCCGTCGCGGGTCGCCACCACGGCGCCGTCGGCGCCCACCGCCACACCTTCCGAGGCCGACCACGCGACGATGGCCTGCAGCATCCCTGTGGTGCCGGAGCGCTGGACCTGCCAACTCCGCCCGCCGTCGTCGGAGCGGACGATCTTGCCCTCCGACCCGGCCAGCCACAGCACGCCGTCGGCGGGTGCGGCGGCGCCGAGGAACAGGTCGCGCGGGGCCAGCGCCGGTTCGGCCACGGCGTGGACCACGGGCTCCAGCTTCACGGCGAACACGGCGCCGATCAGGCCGGCGATGATGAGGAAGGGGCCGGCCTTCGCCAGCAGCCCCAAGGCGCGTCGCATGCGCGTGCTCCCGGACAGGAATCCAGTGCGAACGTTCGTTCCAGAAATGGGCATGAGCGTCGCTGCGAAGCCCCTTTCCCGCACGGGGAGAGGGGCTTCGGGAAGCGGCCCCCCGGCGTCAGAGCGCGGTGTAGCCGCCGTCGACGACCAGGGAGGAGCCGGTCATGAAGCTCGATTCGGCACTCGCCAGGAAGACGATGCCGTCGGCGATCTCCTCCGGCTTCCCGATGCGGCCGATGGGGTGCAGCTGGGTGAAGAAGGCGACCGCCTCCTCGTTGCTGGCCGCACCGGTGGCCTTGCGCGCCATCTCCACGCCCGCGCGGGTGTCGATCAGGCCGGGGTGGATGGCGTTGACGCGGATGTTGTAGCCGCGCTGGCCGCAGTAGGTGGCGGCACTCTTGGTCAGCATCAGGACCGCACCCTTGCTGGCGCTGTAGGCGGCCAGCGACGGCGCGCCGATGAAGGAGGCGACCGAGGCGACGTTGACGATGGCGCCGCCGCCTGTCTCCTTCATGGCGCGGATCGCCTTCTGGGTACCGAGAAAGGTGCCGTCGACGTTGATGCCCATGATGCGGCGCCAGTCCTCCAGCGACACCGTCTCGATGTCGTTGTAGGTGCCGAGCCCGGCGTTGTTGACCAGCACGTCCAGCCGGCCGTGCCGGCCGAGCACCGATTCGAACACGGCGTCCCACTGCGCGGCGTCGGCCACGTCATGGTGCAGGAACGCGGCGTCCGCGCCGCCGTCGCGCAGCTCCGCCGCCAGCGCCTCGCCGGCCGCATCGTCGATGTCGGTCAGGGTGACGCGGGCCCCCTCGCGGACCAGCGCGCGGGTGGTGGCGGCGCCGATTCCGTTGGCGGCGCCGGTGACGATGCAGACCTTGTCCTTCAGACGGGTCATGGTGGTTTCCTCCCGAGGATGCGACGTCCGTCCGCATGGCGCACCGTTCGCCGGGCCATGCATCGAACGTTCGTTCAATTGGCGTTGGGACAATTAGAGCGCACACAAATCCGTTTGACAAGCGTTTTTACATGTGGTTGGGTTTGAATCGAACGATCGCTCTAGAAGCCGCGGCCGGCCCGCGGCGCGGCGGCACCGCCGGGGCGAAACGACAAGAATGAACACCGGGAGGACGAGGATGACCGCAGCCAGCACCAGGAATCGGCGGACCGCCGCCGGGCCGGCACGTCCGGGCGAGGACGGCGCCAGCTCGCGCGACGTGCTCCTGCAGACGGCGCTGGACTTCTTCTCGACGCGCGGCTTCAGCGGCACGTCGATCCGCGACATCGCCAACGCGCTGGGCGTCAGCGTGTCGAACATCTACCACTACTTCGGCAGCAAGGAAGGTCTCTGGCTGGAGATCATGGAGTATTCGGTCAAGGCCCTGCCCCAGCGCCTCGAAAGCGCCCTGGCCGGCCTCGAAGACCCGCTGGCGCGGGTCGAGGCGCTGGTCAAGGCGCACCTGACCGTCTCCACCAGCCACCAGCGCGAACTGCGGATGATCTTCATCGAGCAGGACCGCCTGACGGTCGGCGGCGACAAGGTCAACCACGACGTCCAGCGCGAGGTGCTGGCCATCTACATCCGCGAGCTGGAGGCGCTGCGCGCCGCCGGCATCGTCCGCACCAGGCACCTGAAGATCCTCGCCTTCAACGTGCTGGGCGTCGTCAACTGGCAGCTTCGCTGGTACCGCGGCGACGGCCCGCTGCCGGCCGACGACGTGCACCGCGAGATCATCGACTTCATCCTGCACGGCCTGCACGGGCCCACGCCCGGCTGAGCCGGCACCCACCACCCGCCAGGACGCCGCGGCCACAACGCGGCGCATGAGCAAGGTCCGGGGCCATCGCGCCCCCCGGGAGGAATACGCACGCCATGGGCTACACCATCGACATCGACACCGGAGGCACGTTCACCGACGGCTTCTTCGCGCACGGCGAGGAGTTCCGCACGGTGAAGGTGCCGACCACCCCGCACGACCTCACATCCTGCTTCCTCGACTGCATCCGCGCCGGCGCCGACGCCTTCGGCGTCCCGGCGGCGCGCCTGCTGCGCGAGGCGGAGGTGGTGCGCTTCTCCAACACCATCGGCACCAACGCCATCATCGAACGCACCGGCGCCAAGGTCGGCCTGATCGTCACCAGGGGATGCGAGACCCTCGCCCCCGCCACGGACGCCGAGGGCAAGGCGCCGCTGGTCGCCCCCGACATGGTGCTGGGCCTGGGCGACGGCGACGACGTGCTGGAGACGGCGCAGACGCTGATCGACCGCGGCGCCCACTGTCTGGTCGTGGCGCTGCACGGCGCCGACGCCGACCCGGCGGCGGAGCGCGCGGTGCGCGCCGCCATCAAGGCGGAATACCCGCGCGACTACCTGGGCTCGGTCCCGGTGTTCCTGTCGACCGACGTCACCCGCCGCTCCGGCTACCAGGAGCGGATCAACAGCGCCGTGCTGAACGCCTACATCCACGGCAAGCTGACGCGCCTGCTCTACAAGGCGGGCGAGGACCTGCGGCGCAGCGACTTCCCCGGGCAGCTGCTGATCGGCCACAACAACGGGGCGGCGGCCCGCGTCGCCAAGACGCGCGCCATCAACACCTACAACTCCGGCCCCGCCGCCGGCCTGCTGGGTGCCCGCGAGATCGGCGCGCTGTACGGCGCGGAGCTGGTGGTGTCCGGCGACATGGGCGGCACCTCCTTCGACATCGGCTTCGTCCGCGCCGGGGAGACGAGCCACGCCCTGCGCCCGGACGTCGAGGGGTTCCGCTGCAGCCTGCCCATGCTGGCGATCCGCGCGCTGGGTGCCGGCGGCGGCTCCATCGCCACGGCAACGGGCGGCACGGTGCAGGTCGGCCCGCGCTCGGCCGGCGCCCTGCCCGGCCCGGCCTGCTTCGACCTGGGCGGGACGGAGCCGACGGTGACCGACGCCAACCTCGTCCTCGGCCTGCTCGACCCCGAGTACTTCCTTGGCGGGCACAAGCGGCTCAACGCCGCCAAGGCGGCGGCGGCGCTGGAATCGCGGATCGCCGGCCCGCTGGGCGTGCCGGTGGAGGAAGCCGCGTGGCGCGTGCGCGCCGCCGTCGACGCCGGCATGGGCCGCGCCACCCGGCACCTGTGCGAGGAAGTCGGCGGGCGCGACCCGTTGATGGTGGTGTACGGCGGTGCCGGGCCGCTGCACGCCTGCGCCGTGGCCGAGGCGGCGGGCATCCGCCGCATCGTCGTGACGCCCTTCTCGGCGGTGTTCTCCGCCTATTCCTCGTCGCTGATGGACGTCGGCCACCTCTACCACACGCGGGTGTCCACGACGTTGCGCCCGGCCGGCGACATGGCCGAACTGGCCGCAGCGCTGGACGACATGCGCGCCCGCGCCGAGCGCGACATGCGCGGCGAGGGCTTCGCGGCGGAACAGGTGCACTGGGCGGTCGAGCTGATCGTGCAGTCCGGCACCTCAGGGGCGGAGACGCGCCTCACCACCGCGCCCGGCTTCCACCGTGACCTGCAGGCGCTGGAGGAGCTGTCGCGGCAGGCTGCCGCTGCGCTGGGCGGCGACGTGGAGGACGACCTGATCGTCACCACCGCCGGGCTGTTCGCCAGCGCGCCGGTGCCGCACTTCCGTCTGCGCCCGGTGCCGGTCGCCAGCACCCGCGTGGAGGACGCGGCGCGCGGCCGGCGCTCCGTCTACCTGGGGCCGCAGGCCGGACGGGTGACCGTGCCGGTCTTCGACCGCGCCAAACTCGGCCACGGCCACGCGCTGCAGGGCGCCTGCATCGTCGAATCCGAGCAGACCACCGTCTACGTGCCCGCCGGCTGGTCGGCCGCCGTGGACCGCTTCGATAACCTCGTGCTGGAGATGGGGGCCTGAGCCATGAAGGTGCGGATCACCGAAAACCTGGACATCGACCTGCCGCGCGAGAGCTGGTGCTGCCACGCCTGCGGCCACGCGCTGACCAGTGCCAGGGCCAGCTACAAGACCGGCTGCGTGGTCGCCGAAGTGCCGCTGGAGGAGGCGCACCCGCCGCTGGTGGAGGGGCAGGCCTATCGCTTCACCCCCGATCCCGACTTCTGCCGCCTGCTGGAGTTCTATTGCCCCGGCTGCGGCGCGCTGATCGAGAACGAGTACCTGCCGCCCGGCCACCCGATCACCCACGACATCGAACTGGACATCGACGCGCTGAAAGCGCGGCACGGGGTGTCCTGATGGCGGACGGACGCACCCTGTTCACGGCGCTGGCGCGCGGCGAGCCGCCGCCGCGCCCCCTGTTCCTGCCGCTGGCGGAAGGGCTGGGCGCCCGCGTCGCCGGTTCCGACCCGGCGGCGCTGGAGGCCGACCCCGACCTGCGCGCCCGCGCCGTGCGGCAGGCCACGGCGCTGGTCGGCGGCGACGCCCTGTGCTTCGGCTTCGAGGACGCCTTCGATGCGGATGACGAGCGGTTCGCCCGCTTCGCCGACACGCTGAAACGCGCGTTCGAGCCGGCGCGCAGCGGCCTCGGCTGCGTCGCCGCATTGCCCGGCCCGGCGACCCTGGCGCGGCGGCTGTCGGGGAGCGTGGACAAGGAGGCGCTCGACGCCGCGCGGCCGGTGCTCACCCGCATGGCCGAGGCCGTCTGCCAGACCCGCCCCGACCTGCTGGTGTTCGTCGAGGACGCCGCCGCGCGCGCCGTGCCGGTGGACGGCGCCCTGAAGCGCGCCTACGCGGCGGCGCGCAAGGTCGCCGCCTACTACGACGCCGGCACCGCCGTGCACGTGTCCGGCTGGACCGACGCCGTGGAGGAGGCTCGGCGCCTCGCACCGCTCGGCCTCGACTTCCTGTGGCTCGGGTCGGGCGGCACCGCCGATGCGGCGGCCGTGGCGGCGGCGCTGGGCGAAGGGAACTGGCGCGGCGCCGTGCTGCCCCTGCCGCTGGACGACCCGCCGGCCGCGGCGGCGCTGGCCGCTGCGGCGGCGAAACTGGCGATCCTGGCGCTCACCTCGGCCGGGCCGCTGGCGGCGGACGCCGACCTGGAACGGATCATCGCGACGAAGACGGCCCTCGGTGCCCTGCACCGCTGAACGGCCGCTACCGGAGGAGACACCCATGGGCTTCAACGTCGGCATCGACATCGGCGGCACCTTCACCGACCTCTGTTCGGTGGGCGCCGATGGCCGCATCGTCACCTGCAAGACCCCGACCACGCACTACGACCTGTCCGTCGGCTTCATGCGCGGCGTGCGCGAGCTGGCGCGCCGCTGCGGCCTGTCCATGCCGCAGTACCTGGAGCGGGTGGAGGCGCTGCGCTACTCCACCACCGTCGGCACCAACGCGCTGATCGAGCGCACCGGGCCGAAGCTGGGCCTGATCACCACCGCCGGCTTCGAGGACACCATCTTCATCGGCCGCGGCCGCAGCTGGGCCGACGGCGCCTCGGTGCACGAGGCGCGCGACATGGCCACCATCGAGAAGCCGCTGCCGCTGATCGCACCCGACATGGTGGTCGGCGTGCGCGAGCGCCTGGACTGCAACGGCACCGTCGTCATGCCGCTGACCCGCGAGGAGATCCTGGAGAAGCTGCAGACGCTGGTCGACCGCGGCGCCATGGGCTTCGTCGTGTCCACCCTGTGGTCCTTCGTCAACCCGGTGCACGAGCGCCTGATCAAACAGGTGATCGAGGAGGAGTATCCGGAGGACTACCTGGGCGCCCTGCCGGTCACCCTGTCCAGCGAAGTGTCGCCCAAGTCCGGCGAGTACACCCGCACCATGACGGCGGTGGTCAACGCCTACATCCACGGCATCATGGCCCAGGAACTCAGCAAGCTGGGGACCGAGCTGCGCACCGCCGGCTACGCCAAGCCCGTCATCCTCGTCCACAACACCGGCGGCACCAAGAAGGTGTCGCGCACCCGCGCCGTGCTGACGCACAACGCCGGCCCGGTGGCGGGCATGCACGGCGCCGCACGGCTGGGCGGACTGGCCGGCTGGCGCGACATCGTCTTCACCGACATGGGCGGCACGTCCTTCGACATCGGCGTGGTGGCCGGGGGCGAGCTGCGCGCGCAGGACTTCATCCCGGTCATCGACCGCTGGCGCACCAACATCCCGGCCATCGAGGTGAAGTCGATCGGGGCCGGCGGCGGCTCCATCGCCTGGGTCAACGCGCTGATGGGCGGGCAGCTGGAGGTGGGGCCGCAGTCGGCCGGCTCCATGCCCGGCCCGGCCTGCTACGACCAGGGCGGCACGGAACCCACGGTGACCGACGCCGACCTCGTGCTGGGCTACCTCAACCCCGACAACTACCTGGGCGGCGACATGCCGCTGGACGCCGAGGCGTCGGAGCGGGTGATCAGCGAGAAGGTCGCCAAACCGCTGGGCATCTCCACGGTCGAGGCGGCGTGGCGCATCCGCCGGCTGGTCGATGCCCGCATGGGCCAGGAGGTGTTCAACGAGGTGGCGCTGAAGGGCCACGACCCGCGCCGCTTCGTCGTCTTCGCCTGCGGCGGGGCCGGGGCCACGCACGCCTGCGGCTTCGCCCCCTACATCGGCGCCAGGACGGTGGTGGTGCCGGCCGTTTCCTCCGTCTCCGGCGCGTTCGGCGCGTCGAGCATGGAGATCAGCCAGGTGTGGGAGCAGTCGCGCACGCTGAAGCTGTTCCGCTACGACCAGCAGGCCTACCTGGCCGACCTCGGCGCCTTCAACGGCGTGGTGGAGAGCCTGCGCGATCAGGCGCTGCGCGACCTGCGCCTGGAGGGTTTCGGGGCGGAGCGGGTGCGGCTGCGCCTCGACCTCGATATGCGCTACGGCAGCCAGTACAACCTGACCAAGGTGACGGCGCCGAAGCTGACGCTGGACAACACCACCGACGTCGAGGCGCTGTGCGCCGCCTTCACCGAAGCATACTCGCGCATCTACTCGCCCGAAGCCGCGTTCCCGGCCGGCGGCGTCAACGTCGAGTGCTTCTACCTGACCGCCAGCGTGGTGACGGAGGAAGCGCCGCTCGCCCCCGCCGAAACGGACGGGACGGAGCCGCCGGCGGCGGCGCGGCTGGGCAGCCGCCCGGCCTGCTTCGACCCGGCGGACGGCCACCGCGACACGCCGGTGTTCGGCTGGACCGCGCTGCGGCCGGGCAACGCCATCGACGGCCCGGCGCTGATCGAGGCGCAGGACACGACCTACGTGGTCGAGCCGGGCTGGACCTACCGCATGGACGCGCTGCGCAACGGCATCCTCGAACGCGCCTGACGCCGTCCGAACAACGAGATACGGGAAGAAACGCCATGTCCACGACGACCCTGGCCCCCACCCCCACCGTCAAGTACGGCCGCGACGCCGAGGTGGTGCACCGCCTGCGCCCCGAACCGGCAACCGCCCGCGAACAGGCCGCGCAGGCGGCCGTCGGCGACCTCGATTTCGAGATCTTCCAGCACAAGATGCACATGGTGGCGCTGGAGGGGAAGGAGACGACCATGAAGCTCGGCGCCTCCACCGCCATGCGGTGGGGCGACGTGGCCTTCGGCATCTACACCGCACAGGGCGACCTCGCCGTCTGCGCCACCGGCATCTACCACCACGCGGTGCTCAGCCAGCTTCCCGTCAAGTACCTGGTCAAGCACCTGAAGGACGACCCGTCGGTGGGCATCCGCAACGGCGATTCCTTCTTCTACAACGACCCCTACTACGGCGGCGTGCACAACGCCGACATGGGGCTGTGCGTGCCGGTCGTCGTCGACGGCGAACTGGTCTGCTTCATCGGCGCGGCCGTCCACACCGGTGAATCCGGCGGCTCCGAGCCGGGCGGCATGGTGAACGGTGCGAAGTCCCGCTACGACGAGGGGCTGCTGGTGCCGCCCATCAAGATCGGCGAGAACTTCACGCTGAAGGAGGATCTGCTGGCGATGCTCGCCACCATGACCCGCGACCCGCGGACCATGATCCTCGACCTCAAGGCCCGCCTCGCCGCCGCCCGCATCGCCGAGCGCCGGGTGCGCGACTTCATCGACGAGAAGGGGGCCGACTTCTTCGTGGGCGCGCTGCGCAAGGTGCTGACCGTCACCGGCGCCGCCGCCCGGCGCAAGGTCGCGGCGCTCAACGACGGCGTCTACCGCCAGCCGCGCTTCATCGACACCACGGGGCCGGAATCCCAGCTGCTCCGGATCAACCTCGCGGTCGAGAAGAAGGGGGAGCGCATCACCCTGGTGCTCGACGGCTCCTCCCCGCTGCTGCCGGACCGGCCGGTCAACACCTATTTCCAGGGCATCATCGGCCTCGCCATGGTGTACTTCTGCGGCTGGCTGTTCCACGACCTGCCGGCCAACAACGGCCTGCTGGAGGCCATCGACTGGCGCTTCCCCGACGACAGCTTCGTCAACGCCAAGGGCGACGTGCCGGTGTCCTACGCGCCGGCCACGCAGGTGGCGTTCACCCAGGGCATGTTCATGGCCGGTGCCCGCATGACCTACGCCACCGACCCCAGCCGGGCGGTGGGCGCGTGGTACACCGGCTTCGCGGTGACGGTGTTCGGCGGCGTCAACCAGTGGGGCGAGCCGATGGCCGACATCACGCCGGAGATCAACGCCACCGGTGCGGGCGGGCGGCCGGGGCGCGACGGCGTCGATTGCGCCGGCGCCTTCTTCGCCACCATGAGCGACTGCGGCGATGTCGAGAGCACCGAGGCCGACCGCCCGTTCCTCTACCTGTTCCGCAACTTCTTCGACAACTCCTACGGCCACGGCAAGCACCGCGGCGGCTCCGGCGTCGGCTTCGGGCTGAAGGTGCACGGCGTGCCGTGGGTGGGGCTGGGCAGCATGGGCTTCGGCGCGCACTTCCCGGCGACGCTCGGCATCTTCGGCGGGCGGGCGGCACCCCCGGCCTTCGTGCAGGCAGTGCACGGCTCCAACGTCGACGCGCTGATGCGCGCCGCCGATCCGGGCCTGCCCAACTCCATGGGCGCCCTCTACCACCAGGGCACGCCGGAGGAGGGGCAGCGCAGCTTCCACAACCTCGCCTTCCCGCCGGGGCCGTTCATGGCCGGCGACACCTACTACGTGCCCGTGACCGGCGGGGCCGGCTACGGCGACCCGCTGCAGCGCGATCCCACGGCAGTGGTGCAGGACCTGCGCGTCGGCCGCGTCTCGCCGGAGGCCGCGCGCGACGTCTACCGCGTCATCGCCGATCCGCGCACCGGGCACCTCGACGAGGCGGCCACCGAGGCCGCCCGCGCCGAGGCTAGGCGCGAGCGGCTGCGCCGCGCCAAGCCATACGACGCCTTCGTGCGCGAGTGGGAGCAGAAGCGCCCGCCCGCGGACATCCTGCGCTACTACGGCGCCTTCCCCGATCCGGCGCGGCCGCAGGCTGCCTGATCCGCCGAGAAAGGAGACTTCCCGTGTTCCGAAGCGACCGACCGCAGGAACGCACGGTGCACGCCGTGCTGCGCGCGCGCGCCGAAGGTCCGGGCGACCGCCCGTTCCTGATCTTCGGCGAGCAGACCTTCACCCACCGCGACCTCTGGGACTTCAGCGCCCGCGCCGCCGCCGGACTGCAGGCGCTGGGCCTGAACAAGGGCGACACGGTCGCCGTCATGATGGGCAACCGGCCGGAGTTCCTGGCGCTGTGGTTCGGCAGCGGGATGATCGGCGCCATCGAGGTGCCGGTCAACACCGCCCACCGCGGCGACCTGCTGGCCCACATGCTGGACATCGCTGACTGCGGCGTGGCGGTGGCGGATGCCGAGTTCGTGCCGGCGCTGCTCGCCGTCGCCGGCCGCCTGCCGCGCCTCAAGCACCTCGTGGTGGCCGGGGAGCCGCCGGCCGGCCCCGCCGCCGGCCTCGCGGTGCACCGGCTGGACGACCTGATGGCGAACGGCGGCGGCTACCGCGACCCCGGCGTTACGTGGTCCGACCCCTACGCCGTCATGTTCACCTCCGGCACCACCGGCCCGTCCAAGGGGGCCGTGATGCCGCACCACTACGCCGTGCGCATGGGCGAGCTGATCGCCCAGGCCACCGGCTACGGCGCGGACGATTGCCTGTACAACGCGCTGCCGCTGTTCCACGGCAACGCCCAGGTGCTGTCCACCATGCCGGCACTGTTGTCCGGTGCCCGCATGGTGCTGGCCGAGAAGTTCTCCGCCACGCGCTTTTGGGACGACGTGCGGCGCCACGGCTGCACCGAGTTCAACTACATCGGCACCATCCTGTCGGTGCTGATGAAGGCCGACCCCTCCCCCGCCGACCGCGACCACCCGCTGCGCCTGATGATGGGGGCGGGCGCCGGTCCCGGCCTGTTCGAGGCGTTCGAGGCGCGCTTCTGCGTCACGCTGGTCGAAGGCTACGGCATGAGCGAGATCGGCCTGCCGCTGATGAGCACGCGCGACCGGCGCAAGCCGGGCAGCTGCGGCGTGCCGACGGAGGACTACGACGTCCGCCTCGTCGACGACGACGGGCTGGAGGTGGCGGACGGCACGCCGGGCGAGCTGCTGATCCGTCCGAGGAAGCCGCACGCCATGATGCTGGAGTACCGCCGGATGCCCGACAAGACGGTGGAGGCGTGGCGCGACCTGTGGTTCCACACCGGCGACGTGCTGGCGCGCGACGCCGACGGCTTCTACCGCTTCGTCGACCGCCGCAAGGACGCCATCCGCCGGCGCGGCGAGAACATCTCGTCCTTCGAGGTGGAACGCACCGTCAACGCCCACCCGGCGGTGCAGGAGAGCGCCGCCCTCCCCGTCCCTTCCGACCTGGGCGAGGACGAGGTGATGGTGTGCGTGGTGCCCAAGGCCGGGGCCGCCCTGGCACCGGAGGAGCTGATCGCGCACTGCCGCGCCAACATGGCCGCCTTCATGGTGCCGCGCTACGTCCGCGTCCTGGCCGAGCTGCCGAAGACGCCGACGCAGCGGGTGGAGAAGTACCGCCTGCGCGCCGAGGGCGTGACCGCCGACACCTGGGATCGTGAAGAGGCGGAGGCACGCGCATGACCGCCCCCACCGCCTTACCCCCCGAACTGGGCGGCGCCTACCGCGTGGTGGACGGCGACCGGGTCGTGCTGCTGGCCGGGCGCGGCGGGGTGCCGCGCGCGCTGGCCTTCCCGCGCCGCGCCTGGAGCGCCGGCACCCTGGACCCGGTGGAGCCGGTCGAGGTCGCCGCCACCGGCCGCGTCTACAGCCACACGCTGGTCTGCGTGAAGCCGCCCTACGGGCTGCCCACGCCCTACGCCGTCGGCTACGTCGACATCGACGGCACGGGCCTGCGCGTCTTCGGCCTGTTCGACCCGCAATCGCTCGACGCCCTCGTCCCCGGCCTGCGGGTCGAGCTGGTGGCCCGCCGCCTCGGCGTCGGCAACGACGGCAACGAGTGCCTGCGCCCCGTCTTCCGCTGCCTGGAGAACGCCGCATGACCGCCGTCTATATCGCCGGCACCGGCGTCCTTCCCTTCGGCCGGCACGCCGGGCGCGACGTCGTCTCCCTGGGCGCGGAGGCGGCCCGCGCGGCGCTGCTGGACAGCGGGCTGGCGCCGGCCGCCGTCGGGCTCGGCGTCTTCGCCAACGCGCTGGCGGGGCGGCTGTTCGGCGCCTCCACGCTGGGCCAGAACGTGCTGGCGGAGGTCGGAATCGCCGGCATTCCCGTGCTGAACGTGGAGAACGCCTGCACGTCGGGCTCCACCGCCGTGCACGTCGCCTGGACCGCCATCCGCGCCGGCGAGGCGGAGGCGGCGCTGGTCGTGGGGGCGGAGAAGATGTGCGTGCCGCAGCTTGGCCTCATCAACTCCGGCGAGACGGAGGTGGACACGCTGCTGGGCCTCGTCACGCCGGCCAGCTTCGCGCTGCGCGCGGCGCGCCACATGCACGAATACGGCACCCGGCCGGACCAGCTCGCCGCCGTGGCGGTGAAGAACCGCGCGCACGCCGCCCACAACCCGGTCGCCATGTTCCGCCAGCCGGTGACGCTGGACGAGGTGCTGGCATCGCCGATGATCGCCACGCCGCTGACGCGCCTGCAGTGCTGCCCGATCGCCGACGGGGCGGCGGCCGTGGTGCTGGTGGGCGAGCGGCTGGCGCGGCGCCTGGGCTGCCGGGTGCGGCTCGCCGCGTCGGTGCTGACCACCGGCACCTACGACGCCGCACCCGACCTGGCGCGCTGGGGCACCGACGCGCGGACGGCCGCGCTGGCCTACGATCGCGCCGGGCTGGGGCCGGCCGACGTCGACCTCGTCGAATGCCACGACGCCTTCACCATCGCCGAAATCCTGCATTACGAGGGGCTGGGCCTGTGCCCGCCCGGCGAGGGCGGCGCCTTCGTCGAATGCGGCGCCGCCGGCCTGGGCGGGCGCACGCCGGTCAACCCGTCCGGCGGGCTGCTCAGCCGCGGCCACCCGGTGGGCGCCACCGGCGTGGCGCAGGTGGTGGAGATCGCCCACCACCTGCAGGGCCGCGCCGGGGCGCGGCAGGTGCCGGACGCCCGCGTCGGCCTCGCCCACTGCATGGGCGGCGACAAGGACGGCGACACCAAATCCTGCACCATCGCCCTGCTTCAGACCTGAGGAGATCCTTCGTGGAAACGACCGTGGACGCCGTGGACGGCGAACCCGTTTCGCCTGATACCCTGGCGCAGGCCGTAGCGGCGGCCATCCGCAAGCGCGACCGGGTCAGCCGGCAGCTCGGCATCGACCTCCTGGAGATCGGCCCCGGCCGCGCCCGCATGGCGCTGACCGTGCGCGACGACATGCTGGGCGGCCACGACCTGTGCCACGGCGGCATCCTGTTCACGCTGGCCGACACGGTGTGCGCCTACGCCTGCTCGTCGCGCAACGTCGCCACGCTGTCGCAGAGCATGAACACCGCCTTCATCGCCCCGGCCCGCCTTGGCGACCGGCTGGAGGCCGAGGCGGTGGAACTGGTGGCGGGCGGGCGCACGGCCTACTACGACATCCGCATCACCAACCAGGACGGGCAGACGGTGGCGGTGGTACGCGGGCAGTGCCGCCTGCTCGGCCAGCCCATCGTCGCGGCGGCCGGTTGAGGCAGACGGGACAAACCCGGCATTCTCACCTTGAGTTGCCATTCTCAATGGGGAAACTCGACAGGGCGGCCTGCGCGCGCGGCGCGAACAGCGACTGGCCGATCAGCCGGCTTGCGTCGCGCAGCTCTTCGCCCAGGCGCTCGACGGAGGCCGGGTCGCTCTGCCCGGCGATGGAGATGCCGCTGATGCCGAACCGTGGACGCCCCTGGCCGTCCACCACCACGGCGGCGACGATCAGGACGCCGCGGTAGAGATTGCCGGCGTCGACGGACCAGCCCTTCTCGCCGGCCTCCCGCACCTCGCGCAGGTAGGTCTCGAAGCTCGGCCCGTCCTGCCAGCGCAGCTGGGCGAAGCGGCGGCGCAGTTCCGCCTCCGACAGGCCGCTGGCGGCCGCCGCGCAGCGCCCCACGGCGCCGATCCACATGGGCAGGCGCTGACCCGGCTTCAGTTCGATTCGTACGGCCGTCTGCGGATAGGCGCGGTCGACCAGGACGATGTGGTTGTCGTCCGACATCCGCCAGAACGCCACCATCACGTCGAAGTTCAGGGCGATGCGCTCCAGCTCCGGCCGCACCAGCTCGGTCGGCGGCACGCCGACCAGGCTGATGGCGAACTCCGCGAACGCCAGCCCCAGCGCGTAGGTCTTGGCCTGATCGTTGAACGCCACCAGCCGCTCGCGCGCCAGCGTGCGCAGGATGTTGAAGCAGGTGCTGGTGTTGATCCCCGTTTCACGCGCGATGGCCGCCACGCCCTGCGGCGTCGTGGTGCCGGCCAGATGGCGCAGGATGCGGACGGCGTGCACCACCGCCCCGACGTCGCGCTGTGGCGCCTTCTTCAGCGTATCCATTCTCTATTCCGCTTGCCATTCGCCATCAAGAATGTATGATGCCGACAAAGTTTGGAACACAAATCATTCGAGACCGATCGACTCCGGGCGTTCCGGGCACCGGCCGCGCGAAACGGCCCCCGTCACGGGCCACCGGCATCATCTGTGACCGGATCGCCGGGGAAAACAAGGCCAGGGAAAAGTTCGGCCAGGAAAAAGACGGCCAAGGGAAAACGGCCAGGGAAAAACGGGAGGAGAGTTCATGACCGCAACCGGTCAGCAGCGCAGTTTCCGCCTCACCCAGTTCGCCGCGCCGCTTCAGGAGATGCTGGAGCCGACGCCCGTTCCCACCGGGACGGAGGTGCTGCTGGCGGTGCGCGCCTGCGGCGTCTGCCACAGCGACATCCACATCGCCGAAGGGCACTTTGACCTGGGCGGCGGCCAGAAGATGGACCTGTCCAAGGGCATCGCCCTGCCCCGCACGCTGGGCCACGAGATCGCCGGCACCGTCGTGGCGGCGGGGCCGGAGGCCGAGGGCGTCGCGCCCGGCGACGAGCGCGTGGTCTTCCCGTGGATCGGTTGCGGCACCTGCTCGCTGTGCCTGCGCGGCGAGGAGCACCTGTGCCCCCAGACGCAGACGCTGGGCACCACGCGCGACGGCGGCTTCAGCACCTACGTCCTGGTGCCGCACCCGCGCTACCTGTTCGACACCAGCCCGCTGCCCCTCAGCTTCGCCGCGACGCTCGCCTGCTCCGGCCTGACGGCCTACAGC
Organism: Azospirillum sp.; assembly: GCF_035627195.1. Lineage (GTDB taxonomy): Bacteria > Pseudomonadota > Alphaproteobacteria > Azospirillales > Azospirillaceae > Azospirillum. The sequence goes on along the minus strand of NZ_DASPMG010000359.1, from coordinate 10,592 downwards.
GCGCTCGGCAAGGCCGGAACGGTGAGTGAGCAGGACCCGGTCCTGATCATCGGCGCCGGCGGCGTCGGGCTGGCGGCCGTGTCCATCGCGCGGGCCCGTTTCGGCGTCGGCCCGGTGGTTGCCGACATCGACCCGGCCAAGCGCGCCGCAGCGCTGGAGGCCGGCGCGTCGGCCGCCCTGGACCCCAACGACAAGGACGCCCGCAAGGCGCTGCTGAAGTCGACCGGCGGCGGTGTCGCCGCGGTGGTGGACTTCGTCGGCGCCCAGGCGACGGTGGAGTACGGCCTGTCGGTGGTGCGCAAGGGCGGCCGGGTCATTGTGGTCGGCCTGTTCGGCGGGGCGGTGACGCTGCCCATCCCGACGCTGCCGCTGCGGGCGATCAGCGTGGCCGGCTCCTACGTCGGGTCGCTGGCGGAGATGACCGAGCTGGTGGCGCTCGCCCGCACCGGCGCGCTGCGCCCGATGCCCATCGAAACGCGGCCGCTGGACGCCGTGCAGGCCACGCTGGACGACCTGCGCGCCGGCCGCATCCGTGGCCGCGCCGTGCTGGTCGATTAGGGCGCTGACGTTGGGTTTTCGCTGAGGCTCAACCCAGCCTACGGGCGTCTTCGTAGGTTGGGTTGAGGCGAAGCCGAAAACCCAACGCCGGGCTCCGACCGCTCCCGCCAACGACTCTGCAACGAAACGGACCCACGGGTGCGGCCGGTCCGGCGTGCCCGTGCGCCTTGGGTGGAGACAGACCGTGTACCCGACCATTCAGCTCTACATCGCCGGCATCTGGCGCGACGCGGCCGAGGGCGGCTCCCAGCCGGTGCTGAACCCCGCGACGGGGGAGGCCATCGGCGCGGTGCCGCTGGCCGGCCCGGCCGACCTGGACGCGGCGGTGGCCGCCGCCGTCGCCGGCTTCGCCGTGTGGCGGGAGACGCCCGCCCTGAAGCGCTCCGACCTGCTGCGCAAGGCCGCCGGCCTGCTGCGCGAGCGCGCCGACGAGATCGCCCGCGTCATGACGCTGGAACAGGGCAAGCGCCTGTCCGAAGCGCGGCTGGAGGCGCAGTCGGCCGCCGAGGTGATCGAGTGGTTCGCCGAGGAGGGGCGCCGCGCCTACGGCCAGCTCATCCCCTCCCGCTCGCCCGACGTCACGCAGGTCGCGGTGCGCGAGCCGGTGGGGCCGGTCGCCGCCTTCACGCCGTGGAACTTCCCGATCAACCAGGCGGTCCGCAAGATCTCCGCCGCACTGGCCGCCGGCTGTTCGGTGGTGCTGAAGGGACCGGAGGAGACGCCGGGCAGCGTCGCCGCCCTGGTGCGCGTCTTCGCCGACGCCGGCCTGCCGGAGGGCGTGCTGAACCTCGTCTACGGCGTGCCGTCGGAGGTGTCGGAACACCTGATTCCGCACCCGGCGATCCGCAAGATCTCCTTCACCGGCTCCACCAGCGTGGGCAAGCATCTGGCGTCGCTGGCCGGGCGGCACATGAAACGGGTAACCATGGAGCTGGGCGGGCATGCCCCGGCCCTGGTCTTCGACGACGCCAACCTCGACCTCGCGGTCAAGCTGCTGTCCATCCAGAAGTTCTGGAACGCCGGGCAGGCCTGCGTGTCGCCCTCGCGCTTCCTCGTCCAGCAGGGCGTGTACGACGCGTTCGTGGCGAAGTTCGCCGCTGCCGCCAAGGGCTACACGGTGGGCGACGGCATGGCGAAGGAAACGCGCATGGGCCCGCTCGCCAACGCCCGCCGGGTCGAGGCGATGGAGGCGCTGGTCGCCGACGCGCTGGAGAAGGGCGCGCGCCTCGTCACCGGCGGGCGCCGCGTCGCGGGCGGCGGCTTCCTGTTCGAGCCGACCGTCCTGGCCGACGTGCCGCAGACCGCCCGCATCATGAACGAGGAGCCGTTCGGCCCCATCGCCGCCATCCGCCCCTTCGCCACCGAGGCCGAGGCGATCGGGGAGGCCAACCGCCTCGACTACGGGCTGGCGGCCTACGCCTTCACCGGGTCGGCGCGCACCGCGCGCACGCTGGGCGCGCGGATCGAGAGCGGCATGGTGGCGATCAACTCCATCACGCTGGCCCTGCCCGAACTGCCGTTCGGCGGCGTGAAGGACTCCGGCTACGGGTCGGAGGGCGGGGAGGAGGCCATCAGCGCCTACCTCACCACCAAGTACATCAGCCAGGCGATCGCCTGACGGTCACGGGCCGCCGGCCTATCCAGGGGCCCATCCAAGGGAGACATCCGTGATGCCTGACGCGGATCCGCTCATCCGCCGGAACACCATCGGCGACGCGCTGCGGCGCTGTACCCGCCGCTGGCGGGACAAGCCGGCCATCCTCTACGGCGATCGGCGCTGGACCTTCGCCGAGCTGGAGCAGGCGGCCGGGCGGGTGGCGCACGGCCTGCTGGCGGCGGGGTTCGCCGTCGGCGACCGTATCGCCGCCTATGGCCGCAATTCCGACACCTACCTGCTGCTGTGGCTGGCCTGCGCCCGCGCCGGGCTGATCCACGTCCCCGTCAATTTCGGCCTGACCGGGGAGGAGCTGCGCTTCATCCTGGAGCAGTCCGGCGCCGCCGCGGTCATCGCCGATCCGGAGATGGAGGGCGAGCTGCACGTCCTCGACCAGCTTCCCCGCCCCGTGCGGCGCGGCCGGTTCGAGGGCGGCGGGGAGATCGACGTGCTGGCCCTGGCCCGCGACGGGGGTCTGCCCGGCGACGGCGTCTGGCCGGTGGCGGAGGGGGACATCGCGCAGATCATCTACACGTCGGGCACCACCGGCCTGCCGAAGGGTGTCGCGATGTCCCACGACGCCCTGATGACGCATTACCAGAGCTGCATCCACGAGTGCGACTTCTCCGGCCGCGACCGGGTGCTGTCGGCCCTGCCGCTCTACCACGCCGGGCAGATGCACGTGTTCACCATGCCCTCGCTGCTGGTCGGCTCCACCGCCACGCTGATCCGCGGGCCCGAGCCGCCGGTGGTGCTGCGGCTGATCGAGAGCGAGCGCATCGACTCCTTCTTCGCCCCGCCCACGGTGTGGGTCAGCCTGCTGCGCCATCCGGATTTCGGCACGCGCGACCTGGGGTGCCTGCGCAACGTCTACTACGGCGCCTCCATCATGCCGGTGCCGGTGGTGCAGGAGCTGCGCCGCCGCCTGCCGGGGGTGCAGTTCTACAACTGCTACGGCCAGAGCGAGGTGGGGCCGCTGGCCACCCTGCTGCGGCCGGAGGAGCACGACGCCCGCCCCGCCTCGGCCGGGCGGCCGGTGCTGAACGTGGAGACGCGCATCGTGGACGAGGCGATGAACGACGTGGCGCCCGGCGTGGTGGGGGAGATCGTCCACCGCTCCCCCCACCTGCTGACCGAATACTGGAACAACCCGGAGGCGACGGCCGAGGCGTTCGCCGGCGGCTGGTTCCATTCCGGCGACCTCGGCTACATGGACGAGGAGGGGTATCTCTTCATCGTCGACCGCATCAAGGACGTCATCAACACCGGCGGCGTGCTCGTCGCGTCCCGCGAGGTGGAGGACGCCCTGTTCGAGCACCCGGCGGTGAGCGAGGTGGCGGTGATCGGTCTTCCCGATGCGAAGTGGATCGAGGCGGTGACGGCGGTGGTCGTCCTGCGCCCCGGCCAGACGGCGTCGGAGGAGGAGCTGATCGCCGACTGCCGCCGGCGCCTTGCCTACTACAAGGTGCCCAAGCGCGTGATCTTCGCGGCGGAATTCCCGCGCAACGCGTCGGGCAAGATCCTGAAGCGCACCCTGCGCAAGACCTACGGCGGCACCGAGGCGGCCTTCCTCACCGGGGAGACGCCGCCGGACGCGTGACCGCCTGATGGAACGACAACGGACAACAAAGGGGAGGAAGCGGCAATGAAACGACGGGCTTTTGCGGCCATGGCCATGCTGGCCGGCTGTGCGTTCGCGGGTGCGCCCGCGCTGGCCCAGACCGCCGGCGGGACGTTCAGGATCGGCCTGATCGACGACATGTCGGGCGTCTACGCCGACATCACCGGGCAGGGGTCGGTGACCGCCGCCCGCCTCGCCGTCGAGGACTTCGGCGGCAGCGTGCTGGGCCGCAAGATCGAACTCCTGACGGCCGACCACCAGAACAAGGCCGACATCGCGTCGAGCACGGCGCGCGGCTGGTACGACGCCCAGGACGTCAAGATGATCACCGGCCTCGGCAACTCGGCCGTGGCGCTGGCGGTGCGCGCCCTGTCGCGGGAGCGGGGCAAGGTGGACATCGTCTCCGGCGCCGCCCTGCCGGCCCTGACGGGGGAGCAGTGCTCGCCCACCGGCTTCCACTGGTCCTACAACACCTATTCGAATTCCAAGGTCATCGGCTCCGCCGTGGTGAAGAACGGCGGCAAGACGTGGTTCTTCCTGACCACCGACTACGCCTTCGGCACCGCCATCCAGACCGACATGACCAAGTTCGTGGAGGCCGCGGGCGGCACCGTGGCCGGGTCGGTGCGTATGCCGCTGGGCAACACCGACTTCGCGTCGTTCCTTCTGCAGGCGCAGGCGTCGAAGGCCAAGGTGGTGGGCGTCGCCGCCGGCGGTGCCGACTTCGTCAACACCGTCAAGCAGGCCGGCGAGTTCGGCATCGCCGACGGCGGGCAGGCGCTGGCCGGCGTCGTCGTCTTCGTCCAGGACGTCCGCGCGCTGGGCACCAGGCTGGCCCGCGGCCTCTATCTGGCCGAACCGTTCTACTGGGACCTGGACGACAAGACGCGGGCGTTCTCCAAGCGCTTCATGGAGAGCACGAAGATGATGCCCAACAGCATCCACGCCGGGGTGTACAGCGCGGTCACCCACTACCTGAAGGCCGTCGCCAAGGCCGGCACGGACGAGGGTAAGGCGGTCGCCGCCGCCATGAAGGCGCTGCCGGTTGAGGACATGTTCACCCACGGCGCCAAGGTGCGCGAGGACGGCCAGGTGCTGCGCGACCTGCACCTGTTCCAGGTGAAGGCCCCGGACGAGTCCAAAAGCGAGTGGGATCTCTACCGGCTGATCAGCACCGCGAAGGGGGAGGAGGCCTACCGTCCCCTGGCGGACGGCAAGTGCCCCCACGTGGCGGCGAAGTGACGGCTGCACCGCTGCAAAGCCCCTCCCCCTTGACGGGGGAGGGGTTGGGGAGAGGGTGATTACGCCCGGCAGGGCGGAAGAGAGCCATGTTCCGCCTGCCGGCGGCTATCCCGCCTGCCGGCGGCTATCCCCCTCTCCCCAACCCCTCTCCCGCTCTCAGCGGGTCCAAAGGACCCGCCTGTCGCGTCAGCCGGATCAAAGATCCGGCGAGAGCGAGGGGAGAGGAGCTTTGCAGGATTCAAACCAGGATGACTCCATGCCATTCAGCAGCCTCCTGATCGCCAACCGGGGCGAGGTCGCCGTGCGCATCGCGCGCGCCGCGTCCGAAGCGGACCTGCGGACGGTCGCCGTCTATGCGGAGGAGGACGCCCGCTCCCTGCACGTGCGCAAGGCCAACACCGCCGTGGCTCTGCCGGGCCGGGGGGCCGCCGCCTACCTGTCCATGGACGCCATCCTGGCGGCGGCGCGCGACACCGGGTGCGGCGCCGTCCACCCCGGCTACGGCTTCCTCAGCGAGAACGCCGCGTTCGCGGAACGCTGCGCCGAGGCCGGCGTGCGCTTCGTCGGACCCCGGCCGGAGGTGCTGGCCCTGTTCGGCGACAAGGTCCGCGCCAAGGCGCTGGCCGCCGCCTGCGACGTGCCGCTGGCCGCCGGCACCACCGGGCCGACGGGCCTTGAGGAGGCGCGGGCCTTCCTGGACTCGCTCGGCCCCGGTGGTGCGGTGATGATCAAGGCGGTGGCCGGAGGCGGCGGGCGCGGCATGCGCATCGTCCGCGGCCCGGCCGAGCTGGAGGAGGCGTACGAGCGCTGCAGCTCCGAGGCGCTGGCGGCCTTCGGCAACGCCGAGGTCTACGTGGAGCAGCTGGTCGCCGACGCCCGCCACATCGAGGTGCAGGTGGCCGGCGACGGCACCGGCCGCGTCAGCCACCTGTGGGAGCGGGAATGCACGCTCCAGCGCCGGCACCAGAAGCTGGTCGAGGTGGCGCCGAGCCCCAGCCTGCCCGAGGAGCTGCGCCGCGCCATCATCGGCGCCGCCCTGCGCATGGCCGAGGCGGCCCGCTACGACAGCCTGGGCACGTTCGAGTTCCTGGTGGACGGCCGCACCGGCCGCTTCATCTTCATCGAGGCGAACCCGCGCCTGCAGGTCGAGCACACGGTGACGGAGGAGGTCACCGGCGTCGACCTCGTGGTCGCCCAGCTGCGCCTCGCGCGCGGCGCTACCCTGGCGGAGGCCGGGATCGACCAGCCGCGCATCCCGCACCCCGCCGGCCACGCCATCCAGCTGCGCATCAACCTGGAGACCATGGACGCCGACGGCCGCGCCCTGCCGGCGGGCGGTACGCTCAGCGCCTTCGACATTCCCTCCGGGCCGGGCGTGCGCGTCGACACCTTCGCCTACGCCGGCTACACGACGGTGGGCAGCTTCGACTCCCTGCTCGCCAAGCTGATCGTCCACTCCCGCTCGCCCCACTACGCCGACGCGCTGGCCAAGGCGTACCACGCGCTGGCCGAGTTCCGGATCGAGGGGACGGAGACCAACGTCCCCTTCCTCCAGGCGCTGCTGAAGCATCCGGACGTGGTGACCAACCGGGTGGACACGCGCTTCGTCGAGACCCGCATCGCCGACCTGCTGGCCCTGCGCGAGCCGCACCCGCGCTTCTACTTCGACGACGCCGGGCTGCCGGCCGGCTGGACCGGCCCGGACCGCGCGGACGCGGAGACCGTGCCGGTCGGCATGGTGGCGCTGCGCGCGCCGATGCCGGGGACCATCGTGGCGCTGGACGTGGCGCCGGGGGACCGCGTGCGCGCCGGCCAGGCCGTGGCCGTCATCGAGGCGATGAAGGTGGAGATGACGGTGCAGGCGGCGACCGGCGGCATCGTCCGCCGCCTGCTCGCCGGGCGCGGCGCCACGGTGGCGGTGGACGCGCCGATCCTGCTGCTGGAACCGGCCGAGGCGGACGGGGCCACGGCGGCGGAGGCGGAATCCGTCGACCTGGACGCCATCCGCCCCGACCTCGCCCACCTGCTGGAACGCCGCGCCCTGCTGGCGGACGCGGCGCGGCCGGACGCGGTGGCCAAGCGCCACGCCCTGGGCGGGCGCACCGCGCGCGAGAACATCGCCGACCTGTGCGACGAGGGCAGCTTCGTCGAGTTCGGCGGCCTGACCACCGCCATGCAGCGCAGCCGCCGCCCGCTGGACGAACTGCTGCGCGTGGCGCCGGCCGACGGCGTGGTCACCGGCATCGGCACGGTGAACGGCGCGCTGTTCGGGGAAGCCGGCACGCGCTGCACGGTGATGGCCTACGACTACACGGTGTTCGCCGGCACCCAGGGCTTCATGGCGCACCGCAAGATGGACCGCGCGGTGGACATGGCGGAGCGCAACCGCACCCCCTTCGTGCTGTTCAGCGAGGGCGGCGGCGGCCGGCCGGGGGACACCGACTACACCGGCGTGTCGGCGCTGGAATTCACCACCTTCAGCCACTTCGCGCGGCTCAGCGGCCTCGTCCCGCGGGTCGGCATCAACCACGGGCGCTGCTTCGCCGGCAACGCGGCCCTGCTGGGGTCCTGCGACGCCATCATCGCCACGCGCAACTCCTCCATCGGCATGGCCGGGCCGGCGATGATCGAGGGCGGCGGCCTGGGCCGCGTCACCGCCGAGGAGGTCGGCCCGGTCGGCGTGCAGGCGCCCAACGGCGTCATCGACATCGTGGTGGAGGACGAGGCGGAGGCGGTGCGGGTCGCCAAGCGCTACCTGTCCTACTTCCAGGGCCGGACCCGCGATTATGCCTGCGCCGACCAGCGCCTGCTGCGCCGCGCGGTGCCGGAGAACCGCCTGCGCGTCTACGACGTGCGCGCCGTCCTGGCCCTGCTGGCCGACACGGATTCGGTGCTGGAACTGCGGTCCGCCTTCGGGTGCGGCATGGTCACGGCGCTGGCCCGCGTCGAGGGGCGGCCGGTGGGGGTGATCGCCAACGTCCCCACCCACCTGGGCGGCGCCATCGACGCCGACGGGGCGGACAAGGCGGCGCGCTTCATGCAGCTGTGCGACGCCTTCGGCATCCCGCTGCTCAGCCTGTGCGACACGCCCGGCTTCATGGTGGGGCCGGAGGCGGAGCGGACGGCGACCGTCCGCCACTTCTCCCGCCTGTTCGTGACGGGGGCGAGCCTGAGCGTGCCGGTGTTCACGGTGATCCTGCGCAAGGCCTACGGCCTGGGCGCCCAGGGCATGACGGCGGGGCACCTGCACAGCCCGCACTTCACGGTGGCGTGGCCCACCGGCGAGATGGGGCCGATGGGGATCGAGGGGGCGGTCCACCTCGCCTACCGCCGCGAACTGGCCGCCGCGCCGGAGGGCGAGCGCAAGGCGCTGTTCGACCGTCTGGTGGCCGAACTCTACGAGCAGGGCAAGGCGACCAACGTCGCCTCCTTCGTCGAGATCGACGACGTGATCGACCCGGCCGAGACGCGGCACTGGCTGGCCCAGGCGCTGCGCACCCTGCCGCCGGACCCGGTTCCACCGGGAACCCGGCGCCGCACGATGATCGACACCTGGTGAAGGATCGGGGAAGAGAATGCTGAAGGATCTGGAGAACTTTACCGTCTATTTCGAGACGCTGGCGGTCGGCGACCGCTTCCGGACGGCCGGGCGGACGGTCACCGAGGCCGACATCGCGTCCTTCGCCGCCCTGTCCGCGGACTACAACGCGCTGCACACCGACGCGGAGTACGCCAGGGAGACCCCGCACGGGCAGCGCATCGCCCATGGGCTGCTGGTGCTGTCCATCGCGTCCGGCCTGTGCAGCCGCCTGCCGCTGATGACGTTCATGGAGCGGACCATCCTCGGCCTCGCCGGGCTGGAGTGCCGCTGGACGCGGCCGACCTTCATCGGCGACACGATCCACGTGCTGCTGGAGATCGTCGGCAAGGAGGTGTCCCGCAAGCCCGACCGGGGCGCCGTGCTGATGCGCCGGACCGCCGTCAACCAGCGCGGCGAGACGGTCATGGAAAGCGACTGGCGGCTGGTCCTGCGCCGCCAGCCGGCGGCCGCCGCTTCACCATCGTCTTGACGGCCTTGGATCGGCGGTCCCGGCTACCGAACACAGCCGACATGCTCGACGCGCAGCCGGCGCCAGACGCCGGCGCGGTTCCGCCATGCGATGCCCTGGCCGGCGCGCAGCCCGATCAGCGCCGCGCCCACCGGCGTCATGACGGACAGGCGCTGGTGCGCCGAATCCTCCTCCGCGGGCCAGACGAGGGTGACGGCGTGCCGCTGGTCCGTGTCGCAGTCCAGGAACGCCAGCGGCGATCCGATGGTGACCGTCGCCTCGGGCAGCGCGTCGTCCGCCACCACGCGGGCGCGGTCCAGCTCACGGTCGAGGTACTCCGCCACCTCCGGCAGACGATCGGCCGCGACCGCCGACAGGCTGGAGAGGCGCTGATGAACGGTCCGGGTCAGGGTGATCGGCGGCAGGTCGCAGGAAGGCGATAGGAACGATGACAAGGAATTCATGGCGCGGTCCTGTAAGGCGTAGGGCGGCAGGGTGATCATGGCGGCAGCACGCGTTCGACGGTGAGCTGCCGCCTCGCGCCGCCGTCCACATAGGTCATTCCGGAGCCCTGGCGCAGGCCAAGCAGTGCGGCCCCGACGGGCGACGCGATGGACACACGCCCGCCCGCAGGCGGCTGTTCGGGGTACGACAGTTCGCCCCATTCGGCGTCCATGTCTTCGGCGCGGCGGAACAGTACGCGGGCTCCCATGCGCACCACCGCGCGGGGCAGTTCCCCGTCCGGACGGACGATGGCGCGGTCCAGCTCCTTGCACAGGAAGGCGGACACCTCGGGCGCCTGCGCCGCGAGATGCTCCATTGCCCGCAGCAGGCGGGCGTAGTCGGCGAGGCCGATCCAGATCGGCGGCAGTTCATCCCTGTCGTTCATCAACAGCATCCCCCCCCTATGCGCGACCCCCTATGCACGACCGTCGTGTCGCCCATCGCGGCCAACGCTGCCCGTATCAGCCGGGAGCTTCCATCCGTATGACTACGGAAGCCCGGCGAACGGCCTGCACATCCGGAAATTTAATGATTGGAATCAAATATTTAAGAGCGCTCCGTATTCGTACGGATATTCCGGTCCGGGGTTTCCCTGATTACAACGGCGGGACTATGCCGGGTGGACGGGCTCCCCTCCTCGGCGCTCCGGACCGTGATCACAAGGAATGGAACGATGGACGATTTGTTGACGGGGGCGCTGAGCCGCCTGGACGAAGCGGCGAAGTACGTCGATGTGGACACCGAAGTTCTCGAAAAGCTGAAGTACGCCAAGGAGACCCTGAGCGTCCGGTTGTCGGTGCGCATGGACGACGGCTCGCGCCGGTCCTTCCCGGCGTGGCGCTGCCGCTACGACGACACGCGCGGCCCCACCAAGGGCGGCATCCGCTACCACCCGAATTCCAGCGTCGAGGAGGTCACCACGCTGGCGTTCTGGATGACCTTCAAGTGCGCCGTGATGAACCTG